>JAWOEA010000022.1:0-26461 GCA_046483005.1 Candidatus Undinarchaeales archaeon | reverse complement strand
GAGTTACGTTGTTGAAGTTCGTTACATTAAAAAACCTTCCCCAGGAGCTGGAATTTCCAATTACTGTTGCTCCATTGCAGTCTATTGTTATATCATCTGAATTTGCTATTATAGCTCCATCATTATCTGTATCATTCATTAGATATGTTCCGGGACAGATTGTAACAGAATCATTCACCATGTATTCGTTTTTACCAGATAAATCAACACAATTTCCAATTTCCAAAGTATGTTCTGAGCCAAAATTTGCAGTTACATTTATGTACCTGCCGTTTTGAGTATAATTACAGTTCGTACTGTTACAAAGAGTATTGTCAAAATGTACATAATATTTGTCTGCAGTTTCCGGCATTTTTAGTTCTAAATCTTTTGTTCCTTCTCCGTCTAGAATGATTTCTGCTTCTTTTAGGTTGGACTGGTCCATTGTTGATGAGATTAGAGTTAATCCCGCCGGGTTCGTCATCATTGGACTGGGTGCGTTTGTTGTGTAGTCAATTGTTACATAGGAGAGGTTGTCCGGGCCGGAGAGCCAGTGAGGATCGGAACCTCTTAATTTAAATGAAAGATTATACCAGTCACTTTTATCGTTCATTGTCCAATCTATGTCTGTAAAATTAGTTACATTTAGATTGAATTCTGTTGGGAAAGCAGAGATAGTTTCGTTAATATCTACAACAATATCATAACTATATGTAACATATCTTTCTACTCCTATATAATTACTTAAACCGCTATCTAGTTTGTACCAATGAACTATTGAAATATTTTTCAATTCACCTTCTGTAAGCACAGGTGCTTTATCAGGAGATGCTTGAACCCAAGTACCGCAAGTAAAGGTTCCATTTTTAGTGGGTTTTGAAGATAAGAATGACCTGGAATCCGTTCCCACCGGCTGGCCGTGTCCCGGCTCTACTCCGGGCCGCATGTAATATTTTACGGTGGTTGAAAAATTTCTTGAATTATTTACTGAATAAAAATTTTGTGAATAATATATTTCATTATCAGTTGAATCAGTTATATTTAATGTAATTGAATAAATTCCTAATTTAGTTGGCGTTATATTTCCAAATATATTTGTTGTTGAATTATTATATGAAAGGGACAAGCCATCAGAAGAGGTTATTGAATTTATCGAATTTAAAGTCTGGCTTGTTCCGTTTGGATGCTGGACTGACAAATTAAACTGCATTTCAGTTGAAACATTTTCACTCTTACTTGTGAGCAGATTTAGAAATGCTGTTTCCTTGTTTAAATATAGGGTGTTGTTTGTGTAGACATTATTTACTCCTATTAATTCATATACATCATCTTCTGAATTCCATTTAAGTAGATTGCTTGAAATACTATTAGATGAAGTTGAATTTAAGACAATTCCAATGTTATTCAGATTGAATGTATTATTTGTTATTGTATTATTGTCTGAGTTCGCTTTTAGATAGATTCCATTGCCGTTTGAGTTGGCTGTGTTATTTATTAGCGTGTTATTGTTTGAGCTTGAATATAGATAAATCCCATTGCCGTTTGAGTTGGCTGTGTTATTTATTAGCGTGTTATTGTTTGAGCTTGAAAGCAGCTGGATCCCAATAAAATTTGAATTAGCTGTGTTGTTTGTTATGGTGTTATTATTTGAATTTGATTTTAAGGTTATTCCATAGTATGTATTCGAGTTTATTTCATTGTTGTTTATTGTATTGTTTGAATTTGAATACAAATAGATACCATAATTATTTGAATTGGCTGTGTTGTTTGTTATTATATTGTTGTTTGGATTGGTTGAGAGTGAATATAGATGAATCCCATAATCAACATTTGAACTAGCTGTATTGTTTGTTACTGTAGTATTTGAGCTCGAAAATAAGTGAATTCCGGTTTCATTATTTAAACTAACGGTGTTGTTCTTGATTGTGTTGTTGTTTGAATTTGACTTTAAATAGATTCCAGTAGAAAAATTAGTAATTACACAATTTTGAATAGTATTATTAGTTTTGCTGTTTAAATAAATTCCATAATCAGAGATACTACCTTCAATCGTATGCCCCTGGCAGTCAAATGTCTTATTTGAAAAATTTGTTGGATTATCTATACAGGTTCCTGAATGATTAGTTATATCCGCAGTCAACCTAATATCATCATATGTATTATTAGTTATAGCTGCCTCACAGTCCGAACAATTAGAACAATTAAAGTAAGTTCCGCCGTCTACATATGCATTAACTCCTCCTACAGAAACAAATAAAACTACCAAAACCACTGCAAGTATAGTCAGTTTTCTGTTCATGTTTACTACTAATTATACTATTATATATAAGAGTTATTAGTCACTGTCTTCAAACATTCAAAGCCGGCTCAGATGAACTTTTGAGCCCTTCTCCTAGACCTACACCTAAAGAATAAAATGCTTCTGAAAAAGTATCTCCAAATAGTTCTGAAAGTCCGCCTTTTTCTTCTTCAATGATAACTACTTTCTTTTTCTTTAAATCGGCCATCTGCTGAGCAAGAGCAATTGCATCTTCTTCGCTTCCGGTATAATCAGCAAGACCGTATGAAACTGCATCTTTTCCAAGACAGGGCCTTCCGTCCGAAATTATCTGAGTTTGTGCATCTGTAAGTTCTCTGTTTTCTTTTACTTCTGATATGAATTCCTCAAAAACAGTGTCAACCATATCCTGAAATATCCGTTCTTCCTCCGGAGTCATTTCTCTGTACATGCTTCCTATATCTTTCAATTCTCCGGATTTGACAATAGTATAATTAATCCCATATTCCTCAAAAAGTCCGCTCCAGTCGCTTACAAGAGTGTATGCTCCCACACTGCATGTCAATGAAAGTGGATGAGCAACAACTGCATCGGATGAGGATGCAACCCAGTAGGCTCCGGAGGCTCCCAAATCGCCTATCCAGGCAACTGTTGTCTTATTCATTTCTTTAACTTTGGATGCAATTTCATCCGAAGCTACGGCTGAACCGCCGGGTGAATTTATTTCAATTACTACTGCTTTAACGGAAGGATCTTCTTCCGCTTTTTCAAGCAGTCCGATTATTGTCTTCGGTTTTGCCTGAGAAGTTGGAACAAACGCCTCCTGCGAGCTTATAGTTCCCTGAATTCTAATAACTGCTATTTTCTCTCCGGAAAGCTGTTTAGGATAAGATGTACTCATAACTGCAACTGCAACTACAAAAATGATAACTGCTGCGAGTAATACTAATAGTGTTTTCTTTGCCATCTTTGACATTTAGTTGAAGAGGATTTAAATAAGTTATTATACAGCAAACAATATAGAATTAGTATGAACAGAGAAGCATATCGAGAAATTGTTAAAAAAGCTTTGAAAAAGGATTTATCCAGACCGAAATTTCAAAAATTGAAGAGAGAAATTGGAAGTAAATATGGTCTGAAAAAAATTCCCAAAAACTCGGAAATACTGAAATCAGCCAAAGGAGATGAAAAAGAAAAACTCAAACCCCTCCTTTTGAAGAAACCGACCAGGTCAATTTCAGGAGTTTCAGTGGTTGCTGTAATGACTCCGCCGGCTGACTGTCCTCATGGAAAGTGTCTGTACTGCCCGCAGGGCCCGGAAGCCCCGCAGAGCTACACCGGAGAAGAACCGGCCGCTTTGAGAGGCAGAAGGAATGAATTCAGCGGATATTCGCAGGTAAGAAACAGACTGGAACAGCTGAAAGCCGTCGGTCATCCAACAGATAAAATTGAACTGATAATCATGGGAGGAACCTTCCCAGCCAGACCTTTTGAGGAGCAGAAAGAGTTTTTGAAAAACTGTTTTGAGGGTCTTGCAGATAAGAAATTCAAATCATTTGAAGATGCAAAAAAGGAAGTTCAAAAAATAGAAGCCAGACCAATTGGAATAACTTTTGAAACCAGACCGGACTATGCAAAAGAAAAAGAGATAAACAACATGCTTGAGCTGGGAGGAACCAGAGTAGAGCTCGGAGTTCAAAATCCGGATGATGAAATTTATGAAAAGGTTGAAAGAGGACATTCTGTTTCAGACATAGTTGAAAGTACTCAGCTTCTGAAGGACTCCGGATTTAAAATTAACTATCATTTAATGCCCGGGCTCCCCGGAAGTTCAAAAGAAGATGATTTGAAAATGTTCAAAAATATTTTTGAAAACTCAAATTTCAAGCCGGACATGATTAAGATTTATCCAACGCTTGTAATGGAAGGAACCAAACTGTATAATTCCTGGAAAAAAGGAGAATATGAACCATTAACTTCCGAAAAAGCGACAGACCTTGTTGCCGAAATGAAAGAAATTGTTCCAAGATGGGTTAGAATTATGAGAGTTCAGAGAGATATCCCTGCAAACTTAATTTCTGCAGGAGTTAAGAAAAGTAACCTCAGACAGCTTGCTAAGAAAGTTATGAAAAGAAAAGGAATTGAATGCAGCTGTATCAGATGCAGAGAAGTCGGACATAAAATTAGAAAGGAAGGAGAAGAACCGGAAGAAATTGAAATCAGGAACGAAAAATACGAGGCATCAGGAGGAACTGAATTCTTCATTTCTGCTGAAGATTTTGAAAAAGACATATTAATTGGATATATAAGACTGAGAATTCCATCTGGAAAGTATTTCAGACCGGAAATAAATGAAAATACTGCTTTAATCAGAGAACTGCATGTATACGGTTCTGAAGTGTTAATAGGAAATGAAGCAGAAAATCTTGAATATCAACACTTAGGATATGGAGAAAAACTGCTGAAAAAAGCTGAAAAGACCGCCCTTGAAAACGGAAAAACAGAAATCTTGATATTGAGCGGGCTCGGAGTAAGAGAGTATTATGAGAAATTTGGATATAGAAAAAAGGGCCCTTACATGCATAAAAAACTGGAAGGGAGCAAAACATAAATACCCCTGAAATCATTTTATTTATGTGATTTAAATGAAAAAGAAATCTAAGCATATCAAGCTTGTTTTGGAAAAATTAAATAAGACAGAAAAAGAGCTGGGAGATCACTGCATTGAACAGGTTGCTGAAAATTTAAAGAGCAACGGATACAAAGATGCAAAGCTCTGGGCTACCAACATAATTGCTTCAATGCTCGGCGATTTCAAAAATTTTGAAGGAGCAGGATATTTAGAATCTTTAGTTTATGAACTGGAAGGACCTGAAAAGAATGCAGCTGAAGCCCTGCAGGAAGTTATTTCTGATTTGGAAAATAATTTGGAAGATGAAAGACCTGCGCATGTAAAAGATACGCTGGTTTATTCTGTTGGAAAAGCTCTCGATAGAATAGATAAAAAGAAATACGAAAGAATTTATGGCTGAGTCATTTCTTTTAGAAGGTTGCTTTTTGCGATTTTTATTGGTTCAGGAACTTTACTGACCATTGATTTTTTAATTAGTTTTGAAGCAGTATCCAGAGTTATTTTATTTCCGGGACTTACATAGAATTTTGGAGAACCGACTTCTTTTTTTACTACCTTTGCCAGAATTTCTCCATCTTTTAAAACAAATTCCTGTCCTCCCTGGCTCTTAACATCTCCTCCCAATAAATCCTGAGAAACGCCGATGGTACTGCAGTCAAGTGCCAGTCCGATATGACTTGCCAGACCGAAACCTCGAGGGTGGTCGATTCCATGTCCTTCTATAATTAAAAGCTGAGGAACTCCCAACCGTTTTAATGCATCAACTATAATTTTCCCGTCTCTGAATCCTTCAAAGGCAGGAACGGCCGGAAACTTCGCTTTTTTAGTTATAACTTCCTTTTCTTTAACTTTAAAATCAGTAAAATCAGGCTCTGGCTCCAGAATGCAGATACTTACATTTATTTGGTCTCCTCTGGAATAAACAGAAATGCCTGCAATCGATTTTATGGCAACCGGTATTTTGTCTTCTAAAACCAGCTGTTCTGCAAACTCTTCCTGAAGTTCTGCTGCATCAGTTATTTTGATATCGTGTGGGAAATAATTTTTATCCATGGGATAACAATCGCTACGCTCCTTTATAACTCTTGCTCAGATTTCTTCTTTTCTGAGGCAAATTTCTGCCTGTAATATTCTGAATAGTTCTTTCCTTTTGGCGTTTTGCTGCCGGACCCGGATTCAGCTGCTTTTGTATATTTTCTGATATCGGACCTTAAATCAAGCAGGTCTACTTTTGCATCCTGACAGATGCCCCTTAAATCCTCAATTAAAGTCTCCATTGCCTTGATAATTTGGTTCGCCTGTCTTGCCTTTTCAATAGCGCTCTGTTTAGACTGATGCGATAAAATGGTGTGGGCCCAGTTCTTAGCCGGTTTAATTTTCTTTTCAATGGCCGCGTATGAAGAAACAACCACATCTATCTGATTTATACTGCCGTCAATTAATGAAAGGAGTTTCTTATAGCTGTTCTTTGGATTTTTCTGGAAATCTCCAAGGAAATCAGCCAGTTTTGAGTCAGTTTTATAGCTCTTTTTGACAATTCTGAACTTTCTGGTAAGCGTTTTGAGTTCCTCATTCAATGTTTCAAAATCAGACGAAAGCTCTCTTACTGAGCCAAGCTGAGCTGAATTTGCGTGAGAAATCATTCTTTCTATTCTTGATTTTGAGCTTGAATGCAGGAAGAATAAATTAGATACTCTTAAAGAGTCGAGAAAGGATGAAGCTACATTTATCAGCTTTGATACATTGTCAAGGTAGTTCTGTTCGGTTCCGTACTCTAGATCCATGCCGTATATTATGATTTTTTACAATAAATAGTTTATTAATGATTAGATAGCAGATAGTTTAACGATTAACTAATAACCCTAAGTAGAAATTGATATAAATGATGGAAAGTAAGAGTTAATTGAAGATAAAATGGCTGAAGGAAAACCAAGAAGTCAGGGAATAATAAATGAAATAGAAAACCTGATAAAGGCTACTGAGGCAGAAAAGAAAGATATTGACACTATAGTAAGTAAAACATCAAAAGAGCTTTCTATACATCATCGAGATTTATACAGTGTAATGCATGATGCTGCAAAAAGCATTAAAGATGAAATATCTGAATTTAAAGGCCTGGAAAAAGACCTTGAAAAAGGTAAAAATGTAGAAAAAGCCGCTGAGAGATACATAAAAGCTTTTGAGGATATTAAAAAAGTAGATGAGTCGTTTGCAATTAGCTATTTAACAATGATTGCAATTTTGAGATATTCTGCGCACTACTATTCTTTAAGAAAGAAATTTGATAAATTCTTTAATGAACTGGGAAAAACACTTGAAAGTCAGCTTGATGAAAATAAAGCAAAAAAAATAGAAGAAATAATTGAAGAAAACAACGAAGTTACTGAAGATATAGACGAATTGGTGGAAGCAGTAGTGAAAGCAACTCACAGGAAAACACCAAAAGGAGAACTGCTTTTGGCAGGCAAATCGCTTGCGGAAATCCTGGAAATTGAAGATGTTGACAGCTGGGTTGAAAAGAACTTTCTGGCTAAAAGGACGTCCGGCAAGAAGGTTTCTAAAGAAATTAAAGAGTAAATATTCTAGAAACTAAATACAATTTTATAAATTTAAATGGCTATTTAAGCAGTGGCTTTTCCGCGACCTTTTGTTACTTTCTTGCTCAAACCAGTCTTTCCCTCAGCTTTTTCCATGATAGATTTATAATTCTCTGCTTTAATCAGGTCTTCAAAGTTCTCAGAAACTCTTCCGCCCCTCAGCCTGGTCATTACTTTTGTTTCGCCGATAATAACCATGAATCTTTCAACTGCTGCCAATTTCATTATCATTGCAGCAAAGTAGAGTCTTATTAGAGAAATAAAGATAGGATCCCTCAAAAGATGGCCCATATCCATATCATTTTCAATTGCATCTGTTGTTTTTTGAATAAGTGCACTCTGGATTCCCATTAAGTTGATGCCTCTTCCGATTTCTTTTGACATTTTAACCAGTTCCTTATCACTCAATACCTTTGGATTTTTCTTCTTACTATGGAACTCTTCAACATAATCTAATACTTCCTTGCCTTCTTTCAACCACATTTTTGTCTCTTTGATTGCTACTTTTTCTTTGCCTTTTGCAACTGCAATGTTCTGCCATAGTGCTGATGCCTGTCTTTGAAGATTTGAAAGAAGTGAAGATGGTGAATCTGCGGTTCCTGCAACAAATTTCTTTGATGCCCTGAAAGCTTCTGAAACTGCTTCTCTTAATTTTTTAACTTCGCCTTCTTTTTTTTGTTTTTCTTGTTTGTTTCCTGTCTGGTCTTCAAAAATATTAGCCCATTTCTCCCATTCAACAACATCTTCGTATTCATCCTGAATTAATTTGATGTGGCGTCTTACCATAAATTCATTTGAATGGAGAGTTGCAAGGTCGTCCTTTAATACATCTAAATCTGCTATGAAGTAAGAGAAAAGTGTTCTCAAAATGGAGGTAAAAGTCTGATCTGCGAAAACTTTTTTACCTTTATCCATATTTTCTGAAAGATATAATATAGCTGCATTTTCCAAAGCAGTTACTGTTAAATCATTCTTTTCATCAATTCCTAATCTTTTTATAAGAGTAACGATCGCTTTCTCACTCGCAACTGAACCTGATGGAAAATTGGTTTTCATGAATTTCATTGCATTTCCTGCCTGTTTCTTATGAATTCCTCCTTCTCCGAAACTAAATTTAATTTTTCCTGCTGGAGAAAGTGGAGCGATTCGTGGAGAATCTACCATAAAAACATTTCTAAGAATTTCAGCAGCTTTTTTAGGACTTAATTTACTGCCTGGAACTTTTTTAATTCTGCCTAGAATAATATCTTCAATATCTGTGGATGCTAACTTTATTTTTGGTTTTTTCGCCATATGTATCAATCCTCTCTTATTTAGTGATGATTATACTATTTAAATCTAACCCCAGCTGAAGAATTTCTTCCAGACATATATTGCAATAGGAGGCAGTATAAATATAACGATTGCAGGCCATCCACACTGAGTAAATATACATACAAAGCTGTCTAAGAACTCTCCTGCAATGCTCGGCTGTCCCTGTCCGCTTTCTTCTGCTGCAAAAGCGGAACTAGCTATGACTAGGAATACTAAAAATACGCTTACCATGACCAGTTTTTTAGAGTCAAATCTGAATTTCATTTTTTCTCGAATTTTACACTTTCTCCGAATATGATTAATCCGATTCCCACTGCAAGCAGTACAAGAATTCCGAACCAGGACCTGTATGTTTCAAGGAACTGGATTACGAGCCAGATGATTCCAACTGTCAGGGCAAAAGCGCCTCCTATAGACAGTGCATTCCATATCATAGAATACTTTGTTTCAGAATACTCGCCCAGCAGGTATTCGCCGATAAGCACAAAGATTATTCCCAGAACAATCAAAAACAGTGCCCCGTGCATTTGGACGCCCATACTCATGCTTCCGTAGAGCAGGCCGAAAATTATACCAACCAGCAGAATAAACCAGCCGGAGAATTCGAATATTTTCCAGATGTGTTGTTTCATAAATTATGATATATTTAGTGATTTTATAAAGTTTTCTAAGAAGTTCTCTTTCTCTTTTACCAGTACTTTTACCCCGGATGCCTTTGCATGTCCGCCGCCTGTTGCCTCTTTCATACCTTTTATTGACTTTTTAATTGCTTTTGGAAAGTCAACATCGTCTCTTTCAGTTCTTAAGCTCATGTTGAAAGAGTCGCCTTCCTGCTCTCCGATAATTATCACTTTGTCGGAATATTTCTCCTGAAGCAAATTTGAAATATCGCCCCTGATTTCAAAGTCAGATGAAATTTCATACAAAAATACGGAGTCGGACAGCCACTCTCCGTCCTCTTTATGCTTTTTAATCAGCTGTTCAATTTCCAAACTGACAAGATCCTCATATTGAATAAGCTTCTCATTTTCAAGAAGATCTTCCGGCTCATTTGAAGCCAATAGTATTTGAAGGGCTTCCTTTGACTTTTTAGCTGCGTCCGCTGATTCAATTAAATCAACTAATTCATCCAAATCAACATCATATTTCTTCCTGACTTTTTCCAAAAAATCAGGACAGGAAACTTCTCCTCTGTCTGCAATTACTCCGATTGAGGCGAGCCAATCAAACATTTCAACAGTTTTATAGGCAAGATATGAAGTAGGAGCTATTCGATTTTCAGGAAGTTCAAACAAATGCGGATTTAAAAATTGAGCCGGTCCGAAATCGGTTTCAAATATTTGATGGTGGTCCAGAATTAGAATATTCATGTCCTTTGAAAGTTTTCTGATTGACTTGCCGGCTTCTCCTCCTAAATCAAGAAGAATTAAATTTTCAGGATTCTCATTTTCAATCTCATTGAACAGATTTTCATGTATTACGGGGTCCGCTGAAATTATGCTGTCTGTTTCTATTCCTTTTGTTTCAAGATATTTTATAAAAAGAGCCGCCGAGCATAAGCCGTCTGAATCGCTGTGATGCAGTATAACTGTTTTTCCATTAATTGAATTTAAAAACTCTCCGGCTGAAGTTGAAATGAGCATTTCTGCATACTCCTGCTTCTTCTTTTCTGAAACTTTGAAAAGGATAATTCCTTCTTCCGGCTGGCCGTAAATTATATTCGTTCCTTCCGGAAAGATGAAAAAACATGCCAGTGCAAGCAGGTCTTCTTCTCCTTTTACTTCTAATCTAATTCCTTCTTTGTCCTTGTTCTCCTTGATTTTGTTCCAGGCATCCAGTGAAATTGAACCTGCGGGATTTTCAGCTTCCACTTTTTTTCCAAAGGATTTAATCTTGTCCGCTTGTTTAGGTTCTATTTCTTCTCTTTGAATTTTGTAATCAACAACTGCAAGCTTTGGATTGATTCCTTTTTCCAAAAGTGTTAAAGTAACTTCGTCCCCTACTGAAACAACTTCATCTAAATCTGAAAGTTCTGATTCAGAAATGAAATCACCCTGTGGTTTTTTTAGAAACTTTGATGCTTCTTCCGGTATTTTGAAATCTTTAATCATCAGACTTATTTAGTTTGGCTCCTTTTAAATTTTCTCTGGGCCGCCAAAATATGAGAACAGTAAGATGCTTTCATTGTAAAGTACTTGCAGTCGCAGGCCCAGTTGTCCTTTCTCTTATTATAGGAAACTTCGTGCTCTTCATCCGTTCCGGGAACTTTGAAATAAACAGTTGTCGGAGTTTCCAGCATCTTTATTTCGGGAGACAATCTTTCGGCCTTGTCCAGCCTTGATTTGAAAACCTTCTGCTTCATCCTGTCTTTTGCCCTGTCCAGTTCAACTTCGGATTTAATTCTTGTAAATGTACTTAGTTTAGGGTCAATTTTTTTGAATTTTTCAACAGGAACATACTTCACATTGGTTAAATTCAGAAGAACATTTTCAAACTTAAAATTTTCATCTGCTATGCTGTCCTGAACTGCTGAAATTGCAGGTCTGACTTTGTAGAACGCGTGCAGTGGCTCAACTTTTCCATTTTCATGCTTTGGTACAACTGCACCATAATCTTTTTCCAGATATGATTTCAAAAGTTCAACTGCTTTTTTATTAATTAAAGGCATTTCAACTGATGCCAGAAAAGCATATTTTGTTCTGCAAGCATTTAAACCGGAGAGAGTCTTTGTCAAGGGGCTTTTTCCGTACTTGCTGATTATAATGTCTTCTTTGAAGAGTTTTTCATATCTTGTCTGATGAGTAAAATTTTCAACCACAAAAAATATTTTCTGGAAGGAGTCTTTTAATTTATGAAATGTCACTTCCGCCAGAGTCTGCCCGTAGATTTTTTTCATCCCCGGATCTACTTCATTCTGGTTTCTGTTTGTCAATAAAATTGCAGATGTTCCGGTATCCATAACAAAAGAATGGAGCGAGGAGTATTTATGTTTAATGCGTTCTCTAAAGCATTTGCCAGGTTTTGTAAATCCTTTCAAGAGCGGTTAAATTGCCTGCAACTGCAAAGTAAATCAGAACCAATTCCATGAAAGAAAACAGGTAAGGAATTGAAATTCCAAGATAAATTAAAAGATAATGAATTACTGGAGAAAAAATCAAAATTACCAATCGAGTTGCTCTGCTTAAGAATCCGGCGTACAATCTCTTTTTAGTTAAAGCCATTGCCTGCGTTCCCATGTAGCTTGTTAAAAGAACGCCAATTATTGCGAGGAAGCCAATCCAGTTTCTGACTAAAGGACTGAAAGTTAATCCCAAAAGAATAAAAACATCAGCATATCGGTCTAAAACATGATCAATAAAATCTCCTTTTTTTGAAGCTTTCTTTTGAATTCTGGCAAGAGCGCCGTCTAATGCATCAAACAAACCGTTTAGAAAAACAAAGAAGCCGGCTGATAAAACTAAGAAAGGGTCTCCAGTATAAAAGAAATAGCCTGCAAATGCTGCAAAAATTATTGAAAGTAAACTTGCAGAGTTCGGGCTCATGAACTTCATTTTTTTAGCAGTCGGTTTCAAAAATTTATTTGCTAAACTCCTCTTTGTTTCTAAACCCATATTGGAATATAATTATAAACACTATTTATAAGGCTCGGTAGCAGAATTTAATTGTCTTTCAGTAAATTCCTGCTTTTCCATATATATTCGATGCCTGAGACAAGTGTAAGAAGCACTGCCAGAAGCATGATTTCGTAATAAAAAGGCCACTGAAAAAGTGCAAAAATAACTGCCAGTATTTGTGAATTCGTTTTAAACTTCCCTAGTTTACTGGCCGGAATTGACTTTCCTGTTGATGCTGCAGAAACCCTCAAACCCATAACCGCAAACTCTCTGGCGACTATTAGAATGACTATCCAATCCGGAATTATTTGTACATAAACCAAATAAATTAGAGCGCTTACAACCAGAATTTTATCGGCCAAAGGATCTAAAAATTTTCCTAAATCAGTTATCAGGTTTTTCTTTCTGGCTATGTAGCCGTCCAGCGCATCAGTTGCTGCAGCTATTAAAAACACGGCAGCTGCAAAATAGATATTATTCTTTATCGGCAGATAAAGAAGAAGAAAGAAAACAGGAATTAGAAAGATTCTAAAAATGCTTATTTTGTTTGGAATATTCATGTCAAAAGATAAACAAAAAAACTATTTATAAATCTCGGTCTTAAATTATCTGGAGATATGGCAAAAAAGAAAAGATGAAAAAACGAAGATTATTCGGGACAGCTTTTTTAGAAAAAAAGCTGGCAAAAAAGAAAAGATGAAAAAACGAAGATTATTCGGGACTTCCGGAATAAGAGGAATTTACGGAGAAAAAATAACTCCTGAGCTTGCTTCTTCTGTCGGACTTGCCCTTGGAAACCAAATAAAAAAAGGAAAGGTTCTGGTCGGAAGAGACCCGAGAGAAACTTCTTTTGCTCTTGAAAATGCACTAATTTCAGGACTTGAATCAACAGGAATTGATGTATTGAAAGCAGGGGTTGTTCCTACGCCTGTTCTGGCTCATTCAATAAAAGAAAAAGGATGCAAAGCAGGAGCGATGATAACTGCTTCCCATAATCCACCGGAATATAATGGAATTAAATTATGGCAGGAAAATTCAATGGCTTTCACTTCAAAACTTGAAGGAAAAATTGAAGAAAAGATTGAAAAAGAAAAATTCAAAAGGGTGGACTGGAAGGAAATAGGCCATTCAGAAGAAGTTGATTTAGCAAAGGATTATATTTCAAAAGTTAAAAAAGAAGTCAGAATTAATGACAGGTACAAAATAGCAGTTGACTGCGGAGGCGGTTCCAATTCAGTTATTGCTCCTCTTGTTTTGAGTGAGTTTTCCCATGGATTGAAAAAAGTTTTCTGTGAATTTGACGGAAAATTCTCCGACAGAAAATCCGAGCCTTCAAAAGAAAATCTGAAAGCTTTGAGGAAAAAAGTCTGGGATGAAAAAGCTGATGTTGGATTTGCCCACGACGGAGACGGAGACCGGCTGGCAGTTGTTGATGACTTGGGAAAATTTGTTGAAAAAGATATTCTTTTAGCTCTTCTGGCAAAAAATGAACTTGAATCCGGAGGAGTCGTAGTTGTCCCTGTTGATACTTCAAAGCTTGTATGGGATGTTGTCGAAGCGGAAGGAGGAGAAGTCGTTATGAGTAAGGTAGGAGATGTCTGCGTCGCAGAGAAACTGGAAAAGAAGAAAGGAGTATTTGGAGGCGAACCAAGCGGATGCTTCATATTTCCTGAATTCAGTTTATGTCCGGATGGAATTCTATCAAGCTTGAAAGTTCTTGAATTAATGGACAGAGAAGATAAAAAACTGTCTGAAACTATTTCTGAAATGCCTGAATACGAAACCATTAGAAAAACAGTTAAATGTAAAGAAAAGAACAAAGAAAAAACAGTCAAAAAATATTCCAAGAAACTGAAGAAGCTGGAAGGAGTAGAGAAAACAACAAAAATAGACGGAGTAAGAGTAGACCTTGAAGATGCCTGGGTATTAGTCAGAGCGTCCGGAACTGAGCCCAAAATAAGAATTACTGTTGAAGCAAAGGACAAAAAAAGGGCTAAAGAGCTTCTTAAAGAAGTGAAATAAGATCCATAATTATTGGTTTAAACAGAACATACACAAATGCCACTAGAAGCAGTAAGAAGCCGTAAGCTAAAATACCTACAGATATTCCGGTCGGCGATCCCAGTGATTTTTCAGCGTCGTCCATCTTAGCAATTAACGAGTGTTTTAACCCTTATAAACGTTACGATTTGCGATTCTGACAATTGAAAGACATATAAAGTTGAAAAAGCATTAAAAAGCAGGAGAAATGGCTCTTGAAAAACTTGGGAAAACATTAAGAAAGTCGCTTAGAAGACTTGCCAGAGCCGGTTATATAGATGAGGAAACTCTGAATGAAACTGTAAAGGAAATACAGAGGGCGCTTCTTTCAGCTGATGTAAATGTAAAGCTCGTCTTTAAGATGAGTGAAAAGATTAAAGAAAGAGCGGATAAGGAGAAGCCCAAAGCAGGTTTGACACAGAGAGAACATATTGTTAATATTGTTTATGAGGAGCTTTTGAATGCTTTAGGCGGAGAAGCTGAAAAACTTGAACTTAAAGAAAAGGGTCAGACTAAAATTATGCTTGTCGGTTTATTCGGCTCAGGAAAAACTACTACTACTGCAAAACTTGCAAAATATTTCAAGAAGAAAGGATTGAAAGTTGCAATGATTGGAACGGACGTCTGGAGGCCGGCTGCTTTCGAGCAGTTAAAACAGCTAGGAGAAGAAGCAAATGTTGATGTTTTTGGAGACAAAGATGAAAAGAACCCAGTTAAAATTCTGAAAAAAGCCCTGCCGAAAACTGAAAAACACGACGTAGTTATCGTAGATTCAGCAGGAAGGGATGCACTGGATAAAGAACTTGGAAAAGAATTAACTAAAATAAACAAAGTTGTGAAGCCGGACGAGAAAATACTCGTTCTTCCTGCGGATATAGGACAAAAAGCATCTGAACAGGCTACTGGTTTTGATGAAGCAATCGGCATAGACGGCGTTATACTTACAAAAATGGATTCAAGTGCAAAGGGAGGAGGAGCCCTTTCTGCATGCGCTTCTGTTAATGTTCCAATTAAATTTGTCGGTCTTGGAGAAAGAATAGATGATTTTGAAGAATTTGACCCTACTAAATTTATTTCAAAAATGCTTGGAATGGGCGACCTTGAATCCCTGATTAAGAAGACAAAAGAAATTTTCGGAGATGAACAGGGAAAAAGTATGGCAGAAAGCATGATGAAGGGCAAGTTTACCCTGAAAGATATGTATACTCAAATCCAGAGCATGAAAAAGGTCGGACCTTTGAAAAAAGTTATGGAAATGCTCCCAACCGGCGGGATGGGAATGGATATTTCAGAAGATAAGCTCCAGCTGTCCCAGGAAAGAATTGACAAATTTACAATTATTATGGATTCAATGACTCCGGAAGAACTTGAAAACCCAGATAAACTAGGTGGTTCAAGAGTAAAAAGAATAGCAGAAGGCTCTGGAACAGAAGTTGAAGATGTCAGGGCCCTTCTGAAACACTACAATATGACTAAGAAAATGATGAAAAAGTTCGGAAAAAACAAGAGAAACATGAAAAAACTTTTAAAGGGTATGAACTTTAAAGGTAGGATGTAGATGGACAAAAAAGACTTAGAAAATAAATCATACAGAGAACTTCAGAAGCTTGCAAAGAAAAAAGGAATCAAAGCTAATCAGAAGAAGAAAACACTAATTAAGAAATTAAGCGGAAGTACTGGTTCAGTAAAAACAATTGAAAAAACAAGTGAAAAGGCAAGCGGAATAAGTGTTTTTGAAACAATTAATGATATTAAAAAGAGTTTGGCAATTCTTGGTTTTGTCGGAATTTTAATTGTAGTTGCATTCATTGGTTTAACATATGCTCCAAATCAGGTTGAAGAAGGAGATAATGTTACTATGAAATACACATTATATGATGAAAATTATGACGTTCTTGAAACAAATGAGATGACATTTGTTGTTGGAGAGGGTCAGATAGTTTCAGGTCTTGAACAAGGAATTATTGGAATGTCTAAAGGAAAAACAGATACAATAGAAGTTCCTCCGGAGCTTGGATACGGAGCTTACGATCCTACAAATATAAAAATCGTTCAGGAAGAAGTTGAAATTGCAAGATCAGATTCAGCTGCACTTTCTACTTTAGAAACAGTTACAGACGAAGAAATAGAAGCCGGAGCTAAAATAAGTATTAACACACTTCCATGGAAAATATCAATATTTTCAATTGAAGAAATTGAACAGGACGGACAGACACTTCAGGAAGTTACATATAAACATGATCCAGTGAACGGTTCCCTCTATACTGACCCGCTTCTACTGCCGTGGCCGATTAAAGTCACTTCAATAAATGAAACAAAAGTTGTTTACAAGAATACACCGGATATAGGAACACAAGTAGTTTCAAACGGCAGAGTTGGAACAGTTTCAAAGATTGAAGACGGACAGGTAGTTGTTGACTTCAATCACGAAATGGCCGGAGAAACGCTGATTTTCAAGGTTAAGATTTTGGATATAGAAAAAACTGAATAAATAAAAACTTTTTCTAGATTTTGATTAGAGTTTATCTATTTCTCTAACTTTTTCCAGTCTTCCAAAAATCTTTTCAGTCCTGCATCAGTCAGCTCGTGTTTTGCAAGCTCCTTAATTACCTTCGGCGGTATAGTTGCTACATCTGAGCCGGTAAGAGCTGAGTTTTTTACATGATCTAAATTTCTGATACTCGCTGCAAGAACTTTTGTTTCAAAGCCGTAGTTGTCAAAAATTTCAACTATATCTTCAACTACTTCCATTCCTCTTTCTCCTCTGTCGTCAAGTCTTCCTATGAACGGAGAAACATAAGTTGCTCCCGCTTTTGCAGCTAAAAGAGCCTGATTTGCTGAAAAAACTAAAGTTACGTTTGTTTTAATTCCTTTCTTTGAAAGAACTTTAACTGCTTTCAAACCTTCTTCTGTCATTGGGATTTTTACAACAACATTATTACCCCATTTTGAAAACTTCTCTGCTTCTTCTACCATTCCTTCTTTGTCTGTTGCAATTACTTCAACAGAAACTGGTCCGTCGCAGAGCTTGATTATCTTCTTGCACTGCTCTTCCGGGTCGTTTCCCTCTCTTGAAAGAAGAGTAGGATTAGTAGTAACACCGTCAAGCATTCCTAGTTCTTTCGTCCATTTTATTTCGTCTATATTTGCTGTATCAATAAAAAATTCCATTATTTTTTCCTCCTGATAACTTTTTTACCTGCTTCATAAATATGTCTTGCTGTTAAACCATAAGCTTCGTATAAATCATCTGGATCGCCGGACTCGCCGAAAGTGTCCTTTACTCCGACTTTTTCTACCGGTATAGGAACTGTTTTAGTTAGTACTTCTGAAACTGCCGAACCCATACCGCCAAATATATTATGGTCTTCTGCAGTGACTATTGCTCCTGTTTCTTCAGCTGATTTAACTATTAGGTCTTCATCAATTGGTTTGATCGTACTCATGTTGATAACTCTGGCATGAATATCATCATTTGCAAGCAGTTCAGAGGCTTTAAGGGCTTCATAAACCTGCGGACCGCATGCAAATATTGTTAAGTCGTCTCCTTCCTTAAGAACAACTCCTTTACCTATTTCAAAATCATAAGAATCATCAAATAATATCGGGACTTTGGCTCTTGTAGTTCTCATGTATGCAGGTCCTTCCATTTCAGCAAGTGCCATGGTTGCCTTTTCCGCCTCAACAGCATCCGCAGGACATATGACAGTTACATTTGGTAAAGCTCTGTATACAGCCATGTCCTCTATGCACTGAGCGCTGGCGCCGTCCGGTCCTGTCTTAAATCCGGCGTGGCTCCCCACTAGCTTAACATTCAGGTTTGTTCTGGCTGCCGCATTTCTGAACTGTTCGAATGCTCTTTCAGTAAAAATAGCAAAAGTGCTTGCAAATGCAATTTTTCCGGAAAATGCCAGTCCTGCAGCAGTATTGACCATGTCCTGCTCTGCAATTCCTACATTAAATGCCCTGTCAGGGAATTCTTTTCTAAACCAGCTGCTTCTGGTTGATTTTCCCAAATCTGCTTCTAAGGATACAATGTCTTTGTTCTTCTTTCCGGCTTTTAAAAGACCGTTTCCAAATCCGTCTCTGCTTGGTTTCTGTTCTGCATCTTTTATTTTTTTGAAATCCAAATTCATTTCTTTAACTCCTTCATTGCTTTTTCAAATTCTTCATCATTTGGGGCCATTCCGTGGAATTTTGGATTTAATTCCATGAATGAGATTCCCTTCCCTTTCTTTGTTCTTGCAATTATTACTGTAGGGCTTTTTTCCTTGTCGGCCCAATTTAGAGCATTAATTATTTCTTCAAAATTATGTCCGTCTATCTCTTTTACTTTCCAGCCGAACGATTGCCACTTTTCAGTTAAAGGTTCAATTTCCTTTGTTTCTTTAACAAAATCATCATTCTGAATTTGATTGGCGTCAATTATACAGGTAATATCTAAATTGAAAGTTGCAGAAGTCATTGCAGACTCCCAGATTTCACCTTCTTCGAGTTCGCCATCTCCTAAAAAGGCGTAAACCCGGTAATCTTTTTCGTCCAGGTCTCTTGCTAAAGCAATTCCGTTTGCATATGAAAGTCCCATTCCTAAAGAACCAGAACTCATATCTATTCCCGGAATTTTAATGGTTGAATGTCCTTGCAATAAAGCGCCGAAAGTTCTGAATTTCCAGAGCTCTTTTTCTTTGAAGTAGCCTAAATCTGCCAGAATTGAGTAAAGAGCCGGGCAGGCGTGTCCCTTGCTGTATACGAATCTATCTCTGTCTTCCCATTTTGGTTTGTCCGGATCTAAGTTTAATCTAGTGTAGTATAGAGCTGTTAGAATATCAATTGCCGACAAAGAGCCTCCTGGATGACCAGACTGAGCTTCGTGAGTCATCTTTACTATATTGACTCTATGCTGTCTTGCCTTTTCTTTTAAAGCGTCAAAATCGTCTGATTTGATTAAAGGTTGCTTCAGTTTTGCCATTCAAACTCCCGGGTTTTAAGTTAATACGAAGTTGTTTATAAAATTATTCTATTATTCTATCTTTTCCTTCATTCTTCTAATTGTTTCAGCCGGGTTTTCTGTTCCGAATATTCCGGAGCCGGAAACAAAAACATTTGCGCCTGCATCCGCCACATCTTTGATATTATGCAGTTTTATTCCGCCATCCACTTCAATATCTCCTTCAAAACTGGCTCTGAGTTTTTTAATTTTCTTAGATACATCTATGAAACCCTGCCCTGAAAAGCCGGGATTTACCGACATTATAACTACCATGTCAACTTCAGACAGATACGGCTCAATTTCTTCTAATTTAGTGTCTGGATTTAAAGAAACTCCTGCTTTCATACCTTCTGATTTGATTTTTTCAAAAATTTCCGAGCTTGAAATCGTCTCTGCATGGACAACTAATATGTCTGCCCCTGCTTCTGCAAAAGCAGATACAAAATTTTCAGGATTTTCAATCATCAAATGGACATCCAGAGGAAGTTTCGTAATTTTCTTAACTGATTTTACTACTGGAACTCCAACTGTTAAATTTGGGACAAAATGGCCGTCCATGACATCTATATGAATGTAATCGGCATACGGCTCTATATTTTTAATTTCTTCTCCTAAATTAGCAAAATCTGCTGAAAGGATTGAAGGTGAAATTTTCATTCTCATGGCTGACTATTATTTAAAATGCTATATAATTATTGTCTAAACTGGAAATAATTTATTCAGATTTTTCTTCTTTTTCTTTTGGCGCTACCTTTTCTTTTTCTTTCTTTTCTTCTTTTTTCTGCGGTTTTTCTTTTTCTTCTTTTGCCGGCTTTTCTTCTTTGCTTTCTTTCTTTTCTGATTCTTCTTTTTTCTCTTCTTTCTTCTCTGGTTTTTCTTCTTTCTTTTCAGCTTCTTCTTCAGAAGGCTCGTCTAAATCAACTTTAATCTGTCCAGATTCATCCGGTACATTTTCGTCCTTTTCTTCCTTCTTTTCTTTTTCATCTCCTTCTTTTTTCTTCGGAGCAATTTTCTTAAAAGCTTCAGTTGAATCATAAAGATTTACAAATGCAACGCTTTCCTGAGTTCCGAACTTCTGCTTAATCGTTTTAATTTCAAAAAGTCCGCTGTCTGCATCCAAAACCGCGCTCAGCTTGTCAATCAAATCAGATTCCTTTGGTGTAGAGCCCTGATTAGCTATCTTTACAACAAGCTCTTTTCTTTTAAGCAGTGGATTTTTCTTTTTCTCTACGACTTTTAAATTCATTGTACTATTAAAGCATACTCTCCTTTTTCAGTAATTTCAAGTTTCTTTGCAACTTTTGAATTAGAAGGGTCAAGAATTATGGCAAGCCCGCTCCATCTGCTTGAAAATTCAACAGAACCACAGGCAGGACAAACATTCTTTTTAGTTAATCGTCTGCATTTTTTGCATGCTTTCTTCATTTTTTACTTCCTTTTTTACTTTTCTTTTTGGACTTTTTCTTCCCTTTCTTGTTGGATTTTCCTTCTTCCTCATAAAGCCACTCAACCTTTCCAAGACCCGGCTGTCTCATCGTTAAACCGATCTTATTTTCCTTTGACTTCTTAAGACTGATTGTAACAATTCTTGCTCTTACAACATCGCCTTCAGAAAGGGTTTTCTTTGATTCTTTTCCAACAAACTTCTTCCCCTTGGGATCATAATTTAAGTAATCATCAGTTATTTGAGAAACATGTACTAAGCCGTCCAGAGGTCCGATTCTTACGAAGGCTCCGAATTCAACATTTTCAATTACTTCTCCTTCAATTACTTCCTGAAGTTCAGGTTTATAAGTCAAAGCTTTGAAAATTGTCTTGTAGTATGCAGCTCCGTCACCAGGAATAACTCTACCTACTCCGTCTGAATTTACTTCGCTGACTAGAACAATTGAACCTAGATCTCTGTCAATCTTTCCTTCATACTTTTCTGCTAAAATCTTTTTCAGAGCATCGTCTAAGGGTTCCTCGAAATATTCTGGTGGAACTCTTACAATGTCCTCAAGTTCAACTAGTTTGTACATTTTATATGAATAGACTTGCGAATACTAATGCTATAATTGACATTAGTTTTATAAGTATGTTTAGACTTGGTCCGCTTGTGTCCTTGAATGGGTCTCCAACAGTATCTCCGACAACCGCTGCCTTGTGGGCGTCTGAGCCCTTTCCTCCTAAATGTCCTGCTTCAATATACTTCTTGGCGTTGTCCCATGCTCCGCCTGAGTTTGCCATTAATACAGCAAGTAAGAATCCTGTAGCTAATGCACCCGAAAGCATTGCTCCGAGAGATTCAGGGCCGAGAACAATTCCAACTACAATTGGTGAAATTATTGCTAAAAGACTTGGAGCAATCATTTCTCTTAGAGCTGCTCCAGTACTTATGTCAATGCATCTCTTGTAGTCAGGTTTTGTTTTTCCTTCCATAATTCCTTTACTTTCTTTGAACTGCCTTCTTACTTCATTTACCATATCCATGGCTGCCTTTCCAACTGCATTCATTGTTAAAGCTGAGAATACAAACGGAAGGAGAGCTCCAAGTAAAAGCCCTACCATAACGCTTGGTACAGTAAGATTTACAGTTGTAAGTCCTGCTGTCTGTGAATAAGTAAATAGAAGTGCAAGAGCAGTTAAAGCTGCTGAACCTATTGCAAATCCTTTGCCGATTGCAGCAGTTGTATTTCCCACTGCATCAAGTTCTTCAGCTCTTTTTCTTGCCTTTTTGCCGAGGCCGGCCATTTCTGCAATTCCCGCAGCATTGTCTGCTACCGGTCCGTAAGTATCAGTTGCCAGTGTAATTCCAAGAGTTGAAAGCATTCCTACAGCTGCTATTGCAATACCATAGAGACCTGCAAAGAGGAATGCAACCATAATTGCCGTGCATACAGCAAGTATCGGTATAATTGTTGAAATCATTCCAACTGAAAGTCCGGTAATTATATCAGTTGCCGCTCCCGTTTCTGCTGACTTTGCAATTCCCTGCGTCGGTGAATAGCTGTCTGAAGTGTAATACTCAGTTGAAAGTCCGATTATAATTCCTGACAAGAGTCCGGAAAGCATTGCAATAAATAAATGAATAGTGCCGAACATGTTTCGGATTATGAAAAATGATGCTGCCGCCATGACAAAAGCGGAAATGAATATTCCTTTGTTCAGAGTACTATGGGGCTTCTTTGTTTTTGAGATGCTGATAACCATACTTCCGATAATTGCTGAGATTATTCCTACTCCTGAAAGAAGCATTGGAAGAGCTACTGCCTTTGAAATATCAAGTGTTGCTCCGGCAACTGCAAGACCTGCCGCGCCGAGAGCCATTGCGGCAATGATTGAATCAACATAACTTTCAAATAAATCTGCGCCCATTCCGGCGACGTCTCCTACGTTGTCTCCGACATTGTCTGCAATTACTGCAGGGTTTCTTGGGTCGTCTTCCGGTATTCCGGCTTCAACTTTTCCAACTAAATCTGCCCCAACATCTGCGGATTTCGTATAAATTCCTCCGCCTACTCTTGCAAACAAGGCGATTGAACTTGCTCCAAATCCAAAGCCGAAAAGAATACTAGTACTATTAAATATTAAATAAAGAACGCTTACACCGAGAAGACCTAAACCTACAACTGACATGCCCATGACTGCTCCGCTGGAAAATGCAATTTTAAGTCCTTCAGAAAGGCTTTTCTTTGCTGCTGTTGCTGTTTTTGCATTTGAACTGGTTGCGATTCTCATTCCTATATTTCCGGCCAGAGCGGAAAGAATTGCTCCTGAAATGAAAGCCAAAGCAGTGTTTGTTCCAATTAAATAGAATAGAAAAGCACTTACTACAATTACAAAAATGACCAGCTTTTGATATTCCTTGTTGAGGAAAGTCATTGCACCTTCGTATATATGAGTGGAAATTTCCTGTGCTTTTGGAGTTCCCTGACTCTTGTCTCTTATACTTACAGCTAAGAGGCCCGCAAAAATTAGAGCCAAAACCGCTGTTATTGGTGCCACATATATTAATTCCAGCATTTCATATCTCCCGATTAAATCGTAAGAACGTTCATTATACCTACATAATGATATATAAAGGTAATGGTTACCTCTCCTTAACTCTTTTCAAATATTTGTCGCTTGCATAAATCACCTTGATGCCCTTCTTTTTTGCCCTATTCCTCAATTCTCCATCATTTGTACAGATTGGATATTTGTTCCTTTCAGCATAATTTAAGAGTGCAGTGTCAACAGTTTTCGCGTCTTTTTTTGGATTTGTTATCTTTGCTCTTTTGAACTGCTCAATCTGCTGCATGGCAACTTTTGCAGCCCTTTTTGTAGCTCCTTTAATCCCTCTGCCCCCTTTTGACTTTCGTTTTAATTCCTTTTTTATATACGTTGGAATTAAGAACTGAGGCAGGCCGAAAAACTTGTCGCATAATTCAAATATGTTCTGCTTTCCTTTTCCATGGATGATTAAAGCGCTCGTGTCCAGGACTACTTTTTTTGTCATTTTCAAGTATAACTAATAGCTATATAGGAATTACTATTAACAAATTATTATACGCAGTCAACAATTTCAGCATTTGAACATTTTCCTTCATAGCACTTGTCTTTAGTGCATTCATTTCCGTCGTCGCAGTCTGCATCTGTTTCGCATTCAATTTCTGCTTCATAATCAGGGAACCAGCTTCCATATAAATCAAACTTGTAGTCTTCCCGTGTTTTATACTTATGAGACGCATTCATGAACATGCCGTCTTCATTATAACCTTTTACATCTGCTTTATCTGATTCTTCGACAGCCATTAGAGTTGCTCCAACTAGATAAGTTGATTCTGCCTCATAATCAGTATCTGTAGTAGTATAAGTTACATAAGCAGTGCTGCCTTCAAGCTGAACCGTTTTTATCCTGCTGGCCTGCTCGCCAAAAATCGGGACTTCATGGTTTCTCAAATAGTCTTTTAATTTCTCTCGGGGAGTTTTTTCCGGCTGGACTTCAGTCTCTGTCTCATCTGCCTGGCTTTCATTAGTCTCGTTTACTATTTCCGACGTGTTGTTTTCAAGAACTTCCGTCTGATTTGAGCCTGAGAAAAAGTTAAAATCAGCTCCGTAGGATACAAAAAGTGAAATTGCGATTACAAGGACAATCATCCCAATTATTCCAATAATGAAAAGTTTTTCAAACTGAGAAATTGGTTTTGTAGGAGTTTCAGCCTGCATCTCTTCTTTTTCTAACTTGATCTTCTTTGCACCTTTTTTAAGTAAAGCTTTGCAATGCGGACATTTTTCGCTGTCAGAATCTACTAATCTCCCGCATCCCCTGCAGATAATTTTTTCTTTCATAAATAGTAATAAAGTACTGCCAGTATTTAAATTTTCAGCGAATTTAACGGACTCAATAAGATTATATAATATTACTAATACTGTATAATTGTAAAGATGGGCATAATATACCTCATAGCAACAGATATTATTCTTGCAGTTCCCACTATTGCATATTATTATAAATGGGGAATTGCTGCTCCGAAAAGTGGAAAACACAGCAGTGAAAAAATTATGAAACATCTTGAAAGAGCCTATGGTCTTACTGCAGCATTGATTGTCACCATTCCTGTCCTTCTTCTCTGGTATTTATACGTAACTTTACTTCATTTATATCTGACAATTTTCATAAACACTGCAGTAATTATGCTGATTTTGATTGCAGTTATGGAATACATAAACTACTATAGTTTTGAAAATTACGAGAAGAAAAGATTTCAGAACGTTTACTGAATAATTCCGTAGCCGATTAAACGCCATCTAGTTCCAAATCTTCTGGCTATAGTTACTCTACTTTTCTTTTTGGCGCAGACCGGAATTTTTAGATTTAATTTATATCTTCCTCCGCTTCCTGATTTAACCACACCAACTGTTGTTGCAGTGCCTATATTAAGCATTACGGACTCGTTCCGCTGGAGAGACTTGACTTCACGTTCTTCTTTTGCCCCAACAACCCTGTCTAAAAGATCAACTTTTAAGTCGAGTTCTTCAAAAACATCAGGCATCTTATCAGGGTAACCTAAAACTTTTCCAGAAAGATTATCCGCCTTTGAAAGAGAAGGATCTAATTCGGTCTGAATTCCAAAAGTTCCGCCTCTGGTCACTTTTTTAACTGATTTTCCGCCGTGGGTCAGGCCCACTATTTTAGTTTCAATTTCTTTGTCGTTTTCCTTTGGAAGAATTTTTACTTTTTTGCCGACTTCTAATTCACCCTGAGCAAGCGCTCCGCCGAGAACTCCGCCGTTTAGTTTTTCAATTTCAGTACCCGGCTTATTGATATCAAAAGACCTTGCAATATACATTATTGGTTCTTTGTCTTCTTGTTTATCTGCGGAAGGAATTTCCTCCTGAATTGTTTTGATAAGAACATCAATATTAGTATTATGAAGAGCGGAAACCGGGATTATTTTTGCATCTTCCGCTACAGTTCCCTTTACAAACTCTTTAATCTGTTTGTAATTTTCAACAGCTTCTTCTTTTGAAACAACATCAATTTTTGTCTGTGCAATTACAATATTTTCAACTCCAATAATTTGGAGAGCCATTAGATGCTCTCTTGTCTGGGGCTGAGGACAGGGTTCATTCGCTGCAATTGTCAAAAGTGCTCCGTCCATGATTGAAGCTCCGGAAAGCATTGTTGCCATTAAAGTTTCGTGCCCTGGAGCGTCAACAAAACTTATTGTTCTCAATTCTTCTGTTTCTGAACTGCAGTCAGGACACTTTTTGTTTGAACAAAAGCATTTCGGCTCGTTGCATTTTTTGCATTTATAGAAAGTGCAGTCTGCATAGCCGAGCTTGATTGTAATTCCTCTTTTTAATTCTTCGGAATGTCTGTCAGTCCATACCCCTGACAATCTTTCAACTAAAGTAGTTTTGCCGTGGTCTATATGGCCGACAAGACCAATATTCAATTCCGGAAGACCCATGGTCAGGCCTCCTTTTCTTTATCTTCTTTAGAACTAGAATTTTCTTTTTCAGATTTTTCTTCTTTTTCTTTTTTCTCTT
>JAWOEA010000031.1:0-8471 GCA_046483005.1 Candidatus Undinarchaeales archaeon | reverse complement strand
CCGGCCGCTCGCGGACCTGTCGTTCGAGCCGGACATGGCCGAGTCGTGGACGGTGAGCGACGACGCGCGCACGTTGACGTTCACCAAATTTGCGGGAGTACCCGAGTCTGGTCTAAGGGGCAGGACTTAAGATCCTGTGGCTTAGTGCCTTCGCAGGTTCGAATCCTGCCTCCCGCACCAGATTTTTTAATTGGTTCCCTATACATTTTATTCTCTATGCTGAAAAATCTGGTAAAAACATGTGCCGCACTCCGCTTGCCATTAAATTTGTTCGCGGAGGCGACAGTAAGGAGCTATTTGATGTTGAAGTTCTTTATTGCATTCCAGATTTTTTAATTGGTTCCCTTTGCAATCACTTTTCCACTAAATTTAAATAAACAATAAAACTTAGAGTGTATGTTATGGCAGACGAACCGGAACTTGTAGGAATAACTGTAAAGAAAGACGAAGACTTCAGCGAATGGTATAATCAGGTTGTTCTTAAAGCAGACCTTGCTGATTTTACTGCAATCAAGGGTTTCATGGCAATAAAACCGAATGCATACGAAGTCTGGGAGAAAATACAGGACTGGTTCAATGAAAAAATAAAGAAAACAGGACATAGAAATGCATATGCTCCTGCTCTAATTCCTGAATCTTTCTTAAAAAAAGAAAAAGAGCATCTGGAAGGATTTACACCGGAGGCTTTCTGGATAACCCACGAAGGACCTAAAGAACTGGATGAAAGATATGCACTCAGACCAACTTCAGAGACAATAATTTATGATTCATATTCAAAATGGATAACAAGCTGGAGGGACCTGCCTTTATTATTCAATTACTGGAACTCTGTTTTTAGATATGAAACAAAGATGACTAAACTTTTCTTAAGAACAAGAGAATTCCTCTGGCAGGAAGGCCATACTGTTCATGCAACAGAAGAAGAAGCTAAGAAGGAAATGATGGACCAGATTAAACTCTATAAAAAGCTGGCTGAAGAACTCCTTGCAATACCTGTAATTACAGGCATAAAATCAGAATCTGAAAAATTTGCCGGAGCTGAAACAACTACAACAATTGAAGGTTTAATGCCGGACGGAAAAGCCCTTCAGATGGGTACTTCTCATAATTTAGGACAGAATTTCTCAAAGCCATTTGGTTTAACCTTTTTAGGAAAAGACGAAAAAGAAAAGTATGCCTGGAATACAAGCTGGGGATTCTCAACCAGACTAATTGGAGCTCTAATCATGGTTCACGGGGATGACAAGGGACTTGTTATGCCTCCGAAAGTGGCTCCTATACAGGCAGTTATTGTACCAATTATATTTGAAGATACAAAAGACAAAGTTTTGAAGAAAGCCAAAGAAATTGAAGAAAAACTCTCTGAAAATTTCTCAGTCAAGCTAGATGACAGAGAAAACTACACTGCAGGCTGGAAATTCAACGAGTGGGAGCTGTTTGGAGTGCCTGTACGAGTAGAGATTGGTCCGAAAGACCTTGAGAAGGGACAGGTTGTCCTTGTAAGAAGAGATACCGGCGAAAAGGCGTTTGTCAAGGAAAAGGACCTTGACTCTGCATTAGAAAAACTCACCGATGATATTCAGGAGAATTTATACAGGAAAGCGGAGAAATTTTTAAAAGAAAACACTGATTCTGTCAAAGGTTATGAAGAATTTAAGAAAATAATGGATGAAAAAAGAGGTTTTATTAAAGCAGGCTGGTGCGGTTCTCAGAAATGCGAGGATAAAATACAGAAAGAAACTACTGCAACAGTAAGAGCTATACCTTTTAATTCTGAGAAAGGCGGAAAGTGTATCTACTGCGGTAAGAAAGCCAAGTATAAAGAAGTCTACTTTGCAAAAAGCTACTAAATTCTTTATTTTTCAAACTTGTTTAATTCGTCTATCAGATCGACCTGAGTTAAGAGCATTCTTCTGCAGCAGTACCTGTCTAATCCAAGGCTGTCAAGAACTTCTTTAGGATTTTCTCCCTTTTCAACTCTCTTCTTGAACTGCTCATGTTCAGAGCCGATTGGTTTTCCGCATGTAAAACATCTGACTGGTATTATCATTTTATCATCACCTGTAACTTTTCTGTTTCCTTGCTCTAGGAGAAGACCTATTTGGTTTGTTTGGTTCTCTCTGTCTGGCGTCTCCTGAGAGTATTTTATCGTCGTAATTTGTTAAAATCTTTTTAATTTTTTTGTCGTTTGTCCAGTCAACTACTCCTCTTGCAATTGCAACTCTTGCAGCTGCAGCCTGGCTGACCTTTCCTCCGCCCCACGTTTTAACTTTAATATCTAAATCTTTAATTTTATCTTTAATTAATGAGAAGGGGTCTGCAATAATTCCTCTTTCATATGTTGAGCCCCACACATTCAGAGGTTTTGAATTTATTTTAATTTCTCCTTTTCCTTTTTTAATTGTAGCTCTTGCTTTAGCAGATTTCTTCTTACCGATTTTTACAACAACGTCTTTTTTCTTGCTCATTTTTTACCGCCTAATTTTTTAGAAAGTTTTTCAAGCTGTATATATCTTTTCTTTTCAACATTTCCTATCTTTGCTTTTTCAATCGTTTCAGCTTTTTTATCTTTAAATTCTTCAGGCACTCCGATATAAGTTTTAATTCTTTTAAGAGCTTCCTTCCCTCTCTTCTTTTTATATGGGAGCATTCCTCTAATAGTTCTTCTTAAGATTCTATCCGATCTTTTTGGGAAAAATGGTCCTCTGTATCTGCTTCCAACATCTCTCTTTTTTGAATACTTTTCAAAATTTGTTTCTTTGCTTCCTGAAATTACTGCCTTTTCTGAATTAATAATGATAAACTCCTCACCTTCCAGAGCTTTTTTGGCTATCCTGCTTGCAATTCTTCCTGCTTTTAAATCGGTTGCATCTATAACTTTCATTTTATAATTTTAACTCCCTTTGCCTGCGGGTTTTTCTTCATTAACTCTTCAATATCTAAACAGCTTCCTTCTGCTTTAATAATTTGTTTTTTGGCGTTTTTTGTTGCATTAAATGAATATACTTCTACTTTATGATCTACTTTTCCGCTTCCAAGAACTTTTCCAGGGATTACAACTTTGTCTCCTTTCTCAGTAATCTCATTTAGTCTGTCTAAATTGATTTCCGCCCAGTTTCTTGACGGTTTTTCCAAAGATTTGGCTAGAGCTTTCCATAAAGCTACTCCTTCTTTCTTTGAAAGCTTATACAATTCCTGTATAAGGTTGCTTATTCTTGGATTGGTTTTATTTTTCATAAATGCAGAGAATAACTATCTCATAACATGTTTTTAAACCTTTTGTTCTTAAGAATTGACCTATTTATTCTTTTTCAGGGCTTTTTCAAGTTTTTTCTTCTTTTCTGTCTTTTTACCCATTGCTTTTGAAAGTTCTTCTCCGGTTCTCCTTTTACTTGCTTCATCAAAAGCTTCAACTCTTTTGAAAACATCTGTTCCCAGCATTGCTATAGCAAGAATACTTGCAAGAAGTGCAATGCCGTACCAGAATTTTGCATTTTCTGAGAAAGGCAGATTAGTTTCTGTTTGTACCGGTCCTTCTCCGGTTGAAATCTGATTTGTAATTTCTGCTTTTGGTTTTTCAGGTTCAATAAGTATCAGTTCAAGATTTCCTACTGTGAATGTTCCTTCATTTGTGTATATTCTGTAAGGCGTTGAATATGTTTTCAGTTCAGCATCAAGTGGAACATCTAAATAGACCATAAATGATTTTTCTTCTCCCGGCGGAATTACTCCTATACTTGTCGGGGCAGTATCATACCAGTCATCTTCAATTGTGTAGAGTTCGAGTCTTGCATACGAAACTCCGCATGAAACATTGTAGATTTTTACTTCAAAAGAAGCCATATCTCCTTGATATGCTTCCAGCGATTCAGGAGCTTCAATGCTTAATTTACTTTTGCATGAAGAGGGAACTCCTACAATATATCCACTCAAACCGCTGCTTAGAACTAGTGTACTTAAAATAACAAGTGCAACTAAAACTCCAAGCATCACTTTTTTTGCGAAAGGTTCTGTTTCCATGCTTTAATTGTGTAGGTTTAAGCATTTAAATCTTTCTATAATAAACATTATTTAATAGGAGATATTATGGATAGACATGGAAAAGAAAATGTTTGTATCTATTTTCGCACTTGCCGCACTTTTAGCCTTATCCGCAGGGGTTTCAGCTGTTTTAACTCCTCAAATCTCTTTAAAATCTCCCGGCAATGATGCTTATATATATTCTAATATCTCTAACTTTACTTTTTCTGTCGGCAGGACTTCAGAAGTAGAATGGTGCAGGCTTCATTTTAATGATTCTATTTTGAAGATTAAGAATGATATAGAGGCAAATGAAACAAACAGAATAGAATCTACTGTTCAAAACGGCACCTGGGAGTGGCATGTTGAATGTATGAATAATCAGACAAATACAGGAGTATCTTCCAACCAAACTGTTTATGTCCAGATAGACAGGAAAGAACCTACTATTTATGCTCATCAGATTAACAGTACTGCAAACGGAACCGGCTATTCCAGACTCAGATTTAAAGCAATTGACACTGCTTCAGATATTGATTTTTGCGAGCTGATAATAGATGGAGAAGTAAATGCAACAAAAGGAACTATATATAATAATTCTGAAATGTCCTTTTCTTTGAATTTACCCAGAGGAGACCATACTTGGAAAGTTAACTGTACTGATGAAATGGAAAATGAAGGGGAGAGTAGCACAGCTCTAATTGAGGTGGACTATATACCTTCAGTCAAAACATCGGTTCCTGAAAATAATACTAGAGTTTTTAATAAAAATGTTAATTTTACTTATACGCCTGTAAGTTATAACAATTTTGCAGACTGCGCTTTAATGCTGAATAAATCTCCTGATGCAGATGAAAATGTTGAAAGAGGAAAACCCTATTTTGTTTTTAATGAAAGTGAGTCAGATATAGAAAACAACTCAAAAAACTATTTCTTGAACGTTCCACTTACAAATGGAACCTGGCTCTGGAAGATTAACTGCAGTGATAATGAAGGAAATAGAGGGGCTTCTAAAATGAGAAATCTTTCAGTGTGGCTTCAGCTTCCTGCATCCAGTATAACTAAAGTTACTCTGAATTCTCCTTCTGACAGGGAAACAAATACAGATGGTATAGTTACATTCAATTATACTCCAGATGAGATAGCTGAAATAGAAAGCTGTGTTCTTCTTACAAATGGAAGTATCAGAATGAAGGATAAAAGCGTGGGAAGTGGAAGAATGAATTCTTTTGAAAAGGTTGAAATTTCAAACGGAAAGTGGGCTTGGGCAGTTTCCTGTAATGATGTTTATGGAGGATCATATACTACTGATGAAAGAATTCTTTTCGTGGAAAGAGAAGCTGCGGAAGCCTCTTCTTCTCAGACAGAAGAGCAGGAATTGGCAAACGAATCACTGGCTCCTTCGGCCGGAGAACAGTCTTATGCGCTAGCTGCAGTTTCTTTTCTTTCAATAATTATCATTTTCCTTGTCCTGCTTATACATGAAGATACAAGGTATCATATAATTGGAAAATATTTTACTCAAGAAGAGCCGGAGTTTACGGAGTTAGAAAAATACATAAATGAGCACTTAGATAAAGGCTTCAGTGAAACTGAAATTGAAGAGCAGTTGAAGGAATTCAATTGGGACTCTGATAAAATCAGCCTCGCATTTTCAAGAGTTAGAGAGAAGCGCGAGGAAGCATAAATTGCGGGGGTGGCGGAGCGGCCAAACGTGCTAGGTTGAGGGCCTAGTGTCTTAGTGACTTCGAGAGTTCGAATCTCTTCCCCCGCATTATATATCTACGATAAAGAGGAAATAAAAATCTAATCCTGCCTCGCGACTGAAAGGAGCGAGTGCAGTATGCTTGCCGCCTGAGCACAGGCGGTTCTGAATCTCTTCTCCCGCATCATATTTTTAATACAAAAGCTTTAAAACCAGTAGAGAATTATAGAAAGGTCATGGCAAAGAAAAAATTATATCGGTCAACAAAAGACAGGAAGCTCGGAGGCGTATGCGGAGGCTTAGCCGAATACTTTGATCTAGACCCTACTTTAGTAAGAGTGGGCTGGGTTGTTTTTACTCTCTTTTTCGGCGGAGGACTTCTTGCATACATTCTTTTATGGCTGATTGTACCTGAAAAACCTAAAGAAAAGAAATGAAAGCAGTCATTAAATCAGGCAACAGAAAGATAAAGTGCAGAGTTGCGGAAACGGAATGGCAGAAATTTAAGGGATTAATGCTCAAAAAGAAAATTAAGCCGATTATGTTTGTTTTTAATATAGAAAAAAGGTATCCGTTTCATACATTTTTCATGCTTAAACCAATTGATTTAATATTTATTAATGCAAATAAACAGATCGTTGAAAAGAGAACTGTAAAGCCCTGGAGGCCTTTAATAGTACCAAAAAAACCAATAAAATATGCTCTTGAACTGCCGGAAGGAGAAGGGAAGAAACTGAAAGAGAAACAAATAAAACTGTCTTTTCCGAAAGCCATTTAAATTAAGAATTTATACCAGAAGATATGATTGAGAACATATTCATTGAACTGGGCATAATTGTTTTAATTGCAGTTGGCGTATCTGCTGTAATGCGCATGCTTAAGCAGCCTTTAATTATTGGTTATATTTTGACCGGAATAATTGCTGGTCCCTATCTTTTGAATATTGGCGTCTCTTCTGCAAGCATTCAAATGTTTTCTCACCTGGGAATTGCATTCCTTCTGTTTATTGCAGGATTAAGTTTGAGTCCTAATTTAATTAAAAGTGTGGGTAAGGTATCTGTTTTTACAGGAATTCTTCAAATGCTCTCCACATTTATTCCTGGTTTTTTACTTTCAATGTATTTTGGTTTTACATTTATTGAATCCATGTATATTGCTCTTGCTCTGGCTTTCAGCAGTACAATTATAATTGTCAAGCTGCTTTCAGATAAAGACAAGCTTGAAACTTTATACGGAAGAATAATTCTGGGAATACTTGTAGTTCAGGACATAGCTGCTATTGTTGCATTAATGGTTATTTCTTCTTTTGCCGGAGGTATTTATTCACTGAATATAACTGTAAATACTCTTCTAAAGGGCGTTGGTATGCTTACACTTGTTATTATTTTTAGTCTTTTAGTTCTTCCAAAGCTGCATGAAAAAATTGCGAAGTCTCAAGAATTTCTGCTTCTCTTTTCAATTGGTTGGCTTTTACTCATTTCTGCAATTTTCAGCTATTTACAATTCTCTGTTGAAATCGGTGCATTAATTGCAGGTATTACTCTTGCAGGCTCCCCGTATAGCTATGAAATAAAGGCAAAAATGAAGAGTTTGAGAGACTTTTTTATTCTCTTCTTCTTCGTTCTTTTGGGCTCCCAAATGGTCTTTTCGAGTCTTGAAGCTTACTTAGTTCCTATTTTGATATTTTCTGCAGTAGTCATAGTTGGAACGCCTTTAATTGTAATTTCGGTAATGGGGGCCATGAGATATACAAAAAGAAATAGTTTTCTTACTGGCATCTCTATTGCTCAGATAAGTGAGTTTTCTTTCATTCTCGTTGCTCTAGGGGTAAGTGTAGGGCATTTAGATAATGCAATTTTATCAATGGTTACTGCAATTGGTTTAGTTACTTTCCTTGTTTCAACATACCTGATTGAACATGCAGACACGATTTATCATATTTTTTCGGAGCATTTAAAATTCTTTGAAAGAAAAGGACCATGGGCCGAAGGAGAGCATTTAGAGCATCCAAACCACGATCATGAAATTATAATGTTCGGATGCAACCGAACCGGATATGCGCTTTTAGATGCAATTAAAAAGCTCAAGAAAAAGTTTTTAATTATTGACCATAATCCTGAAATAATTTCTGATTTATTTGAAAAGGGATATCACTGCAAATATGGTGATGCAAATGATTTAGAGCTCTTGAGTTCAATTGAATTTGAGAATGCAGACATGGTTATTTCAACAATTCCTGATTTAGAAACAAATCTGCTGATAATAAATCAGGCCAAGGAAGAGAATGAAGACATAATTATCATAACTGTTGCTCATCAGATAGATGAAGCCCTTCAATTGCATGACGACGGAGCTACATATGTATTAATGCCCTACTTCTTAGGAGCTGAGTACGCCTCTACTTTAATTGAGAGGGATGGAATTAACCTCAAAAAATTCATGAAAGAAAAGGCTAAACAGATGGAAAATCTCCAAAAGAGAAAAGAAATGAAGCATAGACACCCTAAAAGAGAAAAAGAGCGCTGATTTATTTAATTAGTTTTTCAAACTTCTTTGTTTTTTCTTTTAGGACTTTTGCTCCGGCAAGCACCATTTCTTTTGGTTTTGGGTACTACATGGCGTGGGGGGGAGAAGCGGAAGACTCCGCAAAAGCCAACTCCCGACTTGCCGGCACGATTCCCATCTTTTTCGGGCTGATGGTGCTCATTGTGCTGTTTCTTTTCAACTCCATCAAGAAGACCCTGGT
>JAWOEA010000025.1:0-12087 GCA_046483005.1 Candidatus Undinarchaeales archaeon | reverse complement strand
GCTACGGCAGTGCACTGTTCCTGCCTCCAAGATTAGAAAATAACATGCTTACGCAACTTCATTTATTTGAAGGTACAAATTTAGAGCATTTTAAACTTGTAAAGAATTTTGACGATCAAATTAAAGTATTTAAAGTGGAGTAATCCTTAATCAATTTTAGTTATCTCATGAATTCAGAAGAAAAAGATGAGGCATTAAAAGTATTTGCTAAAGGAGCAGGGATTTCCTTTTTCGGCCTAGCTTTTGGTGCAGGAATTGCATATCTTTACAGACTGCTTATAGCAAGGCTGTTTGGACCTTCTGATTATGGTTTGTTTTCATTGGGTATTTCTGTATTTGCAATAGGAACCACTGTTGCTAAAATGGGCCTACCTCAGGGAGTAGCAAGATTTGTTGCATTTTATAAGGGAAAAAAGGACAAGCCTAGATTAAAAGGAACCCTGACTTCTGGCTATAAATTAACTTTAATTACTGGCACTCTCATAGGAATTATTTTATTTATTTTGAGCGACTGGTTGTCTATATTTGTCTTCAATAATCCTGGGTTTTCAAGTATTTTAAAAGCATTTTCTATTGCAATTCCCTTCAATGCTTTTTTAATAGTTACTGTGGGGGGTATGCGTGGTTTCCAGAAGTTGAAATACAAAGTATATTCTTATGATATATTTCACCACTCCATGATCTTAATATTAATATTGGTTGCTTTTTGGTTGGGATTTGGAATTCTTGGAGCTTCTATTGGATATGCCCTATCTTTCATATTTTCAGCGTGTGTAGCATTTTATCTCTTAAATAACAAAATTTTCTCAGTTTTTAATAAGAAAATAAAGTCAAAACCGGTATATAAAAACCTTCTTAACTTTTCTGTTCCTTTAATGTTCGCTTCAGTTCTTTTGTCTTTAATTGGAAAGTTAGACACATTAATGCTCGGTATTTTTAGCACTTCTGCCCAAGTTGGAATTTATAATGCTGCTTTTCCAACTGCCTTTTTATTAACATTAGTTCTTGGAAGTACTGAAATGATTTTTATGCCCATGTCAAGTGAAATGCTTGCAAAAAATTTAATGGATGAAATAAGGTCAGTATTCCATGTAGTTACAAAATGGATGTTTTCTATAACGTTCCCTCTTTTACTTTTAATGGTATTTTTCTCAAGACCTCTTTTAAGGATACTGTTTGGAGCAGAGTATGTATCCGGTGCAGCTGCTCTTTCCATTTTGGCAGCAGGGTATTTCGTGGCGTCAGCTGTAGGACCAACAGGAGCAACACTTCAAACACTTGGAAAAACAAAAATCTTTTTAATGAATAATATTGTTGTTCTTGGAATTAACGTTGCCTTAAATCTATATCTCATTCCTTTGTACGGAATAGTTGGTGCTGCAACTGCAACTGCTGTCTCTTTTGCATTATGGAACCTCTTAACTTTATTTGAGGTCTATTATTTCTCAAAAATACAACCCTTCAGATTTGTATTTTTAAAGCCAACTCTTGCAGCATCCATTTCTATTTTGGCAGTTTACTATTTAGCAAAAATATTACATGCGAGGACAATATTTTCTTTAACTCCTTTGCTTTTACTTTTCCTTCTGCTGTATTTTGTCCTATTTCTGTTATTCAAGGGTTTTGAAGAAGAAGACATTATGATTTTAATAACTATTGAAAAAAGACTTGGACTGGATTTAAAACTATTGAAAAATTTATTCAAAAAATTCCTATAATTTAAACTCTTTTATATGTATCCTAAAGCTTTGAGCCTTTCCTTTATTTTTTCTTTATTTTGGTCCTTTTCATTTTTATCTTCAATATCTGTGTTTTTTAATTCTTCTATATTCTTTTCAGTATTTTCTGTTTTCGTTTCTTCTTTTACTCGTTTCTTAAATTTTTTTACTAGTTCACTATTTTCTTTTATACTTAATTTCTTTTTTTCCTCTGGATCTTTTTCAATATTGTATAGTTCTTCTCCTTTTTCGGAATAGATTAATTTATATTTTTTATCACGATAACAGTTGATTGGATAAAATTCATCTAGTTCATAGTCTCCTTTTAAGATGTCCCAAGACCATTTACTTCCATAATCTCTTCCAATTCCTTGACATATTACGAATTCTCTTTCATTTTTAAAAAGATTCTTTCCTTTGTAACTTGGAGGCTTTTCAACACTTGCAAAATCAAGTATTGTAGATGGAAGATCAATCGTACTGTGCATTTTTTTATCTACTTTTTCTTCAATATTTTTACTATATATTATCAAAGGAACTTTCATTAATTCATCATATGGAAAATTAATATGTGTAAAGTTCCCGTGTTCATAAAATTCTTCTCCGTGATCTGCAGTTATTATAAATAGTGCTTCCTCTCCATACTTACGGAGTAAACCATTAATATATTTTTTAAGTTCTGAATCAATTTCTTTTATTTCCATTCGATACAGTTTCTTAACATCTTCAATAAGTTTTTTACTTGCACTCCCTCCTGTTTTTATCTTCCTTAGTTCTTTCATTGTTTTCTTTTTTTTGAAATCACTGACTTTTTTTGTTTTTGGATAATAGGGACTGTGAACTTCCATGTAATGTGTCCAACAAAATATTTTTTCTTTATTTGTATTCTTTAATGCATTAATTGCATTTGAGTTTATTTTTTCACATCTTATATATGGTGCTTTTGCAGGAAGGAATAAATCAATGGTTGGAATAATTTTTTTATAAATTTTTGCAAGTATCTTATATATCCTAGAATCTCTACCTATTATGTTTATTATTTTTGTTTTAAGTTCTTTCCCTAATCTCCTGCTTTTTCTATGTCCGGTTGAATATGTTTCAAAAACATTGAATCCACGGCCGTACCCAAAATGACTTGTGAGCCAAGGATTAGAGTGAATGCCTATGGTATAATACTTATTTCTTTTCAAAACTTCATTTACCATTTCTATTTTAGGGGGTGTTTGAATTCTTAAGCCATACTGAAGGGGATAAACCCCGCCTAATAGTGCTCTGAATGAAGGAGGTGTGTTTGGACCGGCAGTAAAGCAGTTTTCAAAATTAATTCCTTTTTTACCAAGATTAGTAAGGAAGGGCGCATTTTCTTCGTTTACAAAGTCTTTTCTTAGAGCGTCTATAGTAATTAAAAATATTTTATTATATTTTTTTTTCATTGGGCTAACTTTTTCCTCCTTTAAACCATCTATATGTCTGCCTCAGCCCTTCTTCAAGGCTAATTTTCGGTTCAAATCCAAGAACTTTCTTGGCTTTTTCTATTTTCGAATAATTTCTTAAAATTTCGCCTGTTCTTGCAGGCTCATTTTTAACTTCAAAGTCTTTTTCAGTAACCTTTTCTAATGCATTTATAAGGTCATTAATACTTGTTTCCTTTCCACTGGATACATGTATAGTCTCTCCTGAAATTTCTTTCTCAAGGCATAGTATAAGGGCTCTGCACACATCATTTACATGAACATAGTCTCTCGTAGTAGTTCCATCGCCGAATACAGTCAAAGGCTTTCCTTGTTCGATTCTTTCAATAAATATGTTCATTATATTCCTTTTATGAGCAGATTTCTGACCATATACATTTGTAAATCTTAAAATTATGGAATCTAAACCATAGGCCTGCTCAAAGAAGTTGCAGTATCCTTCGCCGCAAAGTTTACTTGCTCCGTACCCGCTTTTCGGATTCGGAATTTGTTCTTCATGAACTGGCTGTTCCTGGTCACCAAGAACAGCAACCGATGAAGTAAATATGAATTTATCTACATTATTTTCTTTTGCAGCCATTAACATATTGAAAATTCCAACTGCATTGGTTTCAAAATCATACCTCGGTTTCTTGACAGAATAAACAACGCCTGTTTGAGCTGCAAGATGTATAATTACATCAATTCCTTTGCAAGCAGAACTGCAGGTTTCTTTGTCTCTTATATCGCCTTTTAACACTTCTGCACCTGCATTCTCTACTTCTTTGCCGTTTCCATAAAGCAGAAGGTCTAGGACTTTAACTTCATGTCCTTTTTCAATAAGTTTTGGAACAAGATTTGTTCCTATGAATCCTGCTCCACCTGTCACTAATATTTTCATTTTTAGTTCTCTTTATTTCAGGAAGGTTTCTTTATATTTATCAATTGTTCCTTTATGTTTGTTGAGATTTTCAAGAACTTCTGACATAGAACTTTCCATCGTGTATTTTTGCTTGCCAAGAAGTTTCATGAATTTCTCTCTATCAAAATGGTATTCTTTGTCTTCCGACTCTTTTCTTGGATTTTCTATGTGTTTTATTTCAACATCATTATTCAGTACTTTGGAAGCTGATTTTTTAATCTGTTCTGCAAGTGTTTTTATTGTTATATCTTCAGTCGTCTGGTTGAGGACTCTCAATTTACCATCGGAGTCTATTTTTTTAACTGCATTCACAAGTGATTCAGTACAGTCTTCCAGATGTATGAATGGTTTTATCTGGTTGCCTGTGCCATAAACAGTTAATGGGTAGCCAACGACTGCCATTGATGTCCATCTGTTGAATAGAGTTCCAAAATAGAAGTCTATATCAAATCTTGTTTTAAATGCCTCATCTTCTTTTGTTTCTTCTGTTTCAAGACCATATACAATAGATGTTCTCAAATCAGTGGAGGTTATTCCAGTCTGGTTGTTGAAAAGTCTCATGTTTATGGCATCAAAACCTTTTGTTACATGATACCAGGAGCCTGCCATACAAGGATATGGAATTTCATCTTCTCTGCCCTTTCTGTCAACGGCTTTAATAAATCCCTCTGGAATTTGCAGGTCTGGAGCTCCATATACTCCAGTAGTTGTAGTCTCAATAAAATGAGCGTCATCCATATTATTATCCCTTAAAGCCCACATCAAATTAACTGTACTTAGAACATCATTTTTTTGCGTATAATGTGCATGCTTACCGTCTTTTTGAGAATATGGCGCTGACGGCTGGGCAGCTAAGTGTAGAATTGTTTTGGGCTCATATTTCTTAACAATATCATATACAAAATCCTGATCAACAAGATCTCCTTTTTCAAAAATTATGTTATCGTATCCTTTTTCTTTTGCTTTTTCAACTCTTTTTTCCATGTTTTCAATTGGAACCATGGAAGTAGAATTTCCTTCTTCAACCCAGCCTCTTCTGGCAAGGTTGTCAACTCCTATAATTTTTTCATCTGGGAATTCTTTTGACAGCCTAAGAGCTGCGGGCCATCCCATGTAGCCGTCTATTCCTGTAAGTAATATTGCCATTTTTTTTGCCTCCTATTTTCTATGTTCTTCGTATTTTATTATATTCCAAACTCTGTCCTTAAAGCTTTTTGGGTCTACAGGGGTTGGAATATCTTTTAGTATGCTTTTTGCAACTTCAAGTTCCTTCTTGGTTTCGCCTTTATCCTGAAACATGAATTTGTCCTCTACATTTTCTTCAGCATATTCCAGTTTCTTTTCCAGTATATCAACCAAGTCTTTCTGTATTTTCTTTGAGTGCCTTAAAGCTTCGCTCTTGCATTTATTTGCAATGCTTCTTTTTATGTCAAATGTGTGCGAAATCTCTCGATAAACTCTGTTATAGACCTTATTTGCATTCTCCCTTGCATCAAGAAGGGCATTTTCAACATCTTTGACAGTAAGTTCTTCAGGATCAAGTTCATGCTCCCTTCTATATCCGCCAAGTCTGTGATGAGTCAGATAATATGGGAACAACGCCTTGATTGTTTTTCCGGGAGGCTTTACAGCCATACCGTTTTCATCTGTTCCTTTCGGCTGTATTCCCTGCATTGCAATCTGAGTAACTTCCGGTCTGGTAACTTCTTTTGGCGGAACAAACCCATATCTAATAAGATCTCTTATTCCTGTTCCTCCGGAAGTTATATGGTACTCTCTTCCATGCGGGCAGGTTTTTTCAGTTGCCATAGCATTACATCTTGAACAGTAAAATGCGTGTCTAAAGAAAAGAGGTTCAATTCCAAGTTGGTCCGGTCCTATTTCTTCAAACAGTTCCTGGGCAGCATACTTACTATAGTAATCTTTGAAGCCTGCATGGTCTCTTCCAAGAATCATATGCGTACATCCAAAGTTTCTTCTAATCAATGCATGCAGAATTGCTTCTCTTGGCCCTGCATAGTTCATCGTAACTCTTAAAGGCGCAAGTACAACTCTTTCTTTAGGATAATATGTTTCAATTGCAGTCTCATAAGCCTGCATTCTAAATTCATTTCTGAAGTATTCCTTCCTTGTTGTTTCGATTATAGGGTGAATAAACAAACCACTTAATAATTCAAGAGCACACTTCTGCAGATGCTCATGCCCTCTATGTACTGGATTTGCTGTCTGGAATCCTGCAACATTTCTCCATTTTCTTTCTTTATAGAATATTCTCCAGGTGTCTTCCGGTTCCAGTCTGTATTTTTCAAAAGGACCCCAGGTAGGTCTTTCAATCAAATCAATTTTGCCTGCAAACATCTTGTCGCCCATGTTTCTATATATATTATCTACACCAGGATGTGCTCTTTCCTTTGTTGCAAAAGCTTTTTTTGCAAATTCTTCTCTACTATAACCATATTTTTCTTCCAGATGAAAAACAGCAACCGGATTATCTTCAGTATCAATTAATGCAATGTCCTGCCCTTCTTTGAATTCTTTTTCCTTCTTTTCATCTTTAAATTTGGGCGCAAGTACCTGCGGAAGGGTCCACCATGTGCCGTCTGCAAGCTGCATGTTGTCAAGGACACTTTGGAAATCATCTTCTCCTAAAAATCCTTCAAGTGGGCTTAGAACTCCCGTCGCAATCATTTCAACATTAGATGCAAGGTCTCTGGAAATGGTTATTGAAGGGAGTTCTTTATACTGTTCCTGCATTCTCTTTTTCTTTTTTCCTTTTAATTTTCTGTTAATGAGTTTTCCACCGACAGGAGTCTGTCTCTTTTTCATATTTACCATTATTTGTGCAGGCCGCATTCAGTTTTTTTGAAGCCCTTCCACCTCCCAGCTCTGAAATCTTCGCCCTCTTTTACTGGATTTGTACAAGGTTCGCATCCAATACTTGGATAATTTTTATCGTGCAGCGGATTATATGGAACATCATTTTCTTTAATGTAATTCCAAACGTTTTTCTGCTTCCAGAGTGCAAGAGGGTTTACTTTAACTAAATTAAATTTCTCATCATTTTCAAATACACCTGCTTCTGCTCTTGTCGGACTCTGCTCCCTTCTTATTCCCGTAATCCAGGCATCTAAATTTGAAAGAGCATTTTCCAAAGGAATTATTTTCCTTAAATTACAGCACTTTTCTGGATCTTTTTCCCAGAGTTTGTCTCCGTATTTTTCTTTTTGTTCTTCAACCGAAAGCTCTTCATTTTCATACTTTTCAATATGGTCTCCGTTTCCGTATTTTTCTTTCATCTTTTCAATGAGTCCATATGTTTCATCAAACAAAAACCCTGTATCAAGATAGAAAATTTTAGCATCTGGTTTTATTTTAACAATCATGTCATAAAGAGCAACATCTTCCGGCCCGTAACTGCAGGCAAGTGCAATGTTGTCGAAGCCTTCAAGGGCTTTTTTAAGAATCTCCTGTGGCGTTTTATTCAAATATTCGTCGTTTAATTTTTCTATTTCTGTATTTTTCATCATAGCCTCCTTTCTTTTATTAGTTACTCATTTTTTGAGTTACTTTTATATATGAGTAGTTACTATTAAATAAAGTAATAGTATTTAAAGGTTATGGTCATATATAGTATTAGGTGTTTAGTAATGGGCATTGGAACGAAATAAGTTAATACTAAACCAATCTAAATTAAAGGTGATTAATTTGAGGGAAAAAATAGAAAAAATAAGTAAAGATCTTTTGAAGTTTGATCTGACTGAGTACCAGGCAAAAGCACTAGCTGGTGTCCTTCTTTTAGGAGAAGGTTCTGCTTCAGATATAATCAAAGTTACAGAAATTCCCAAAGCAAGGATATACGGTATTTTAGATGAGTTAGTTGAGCTAGGCGCATTAAGAAAAAAGCCGGGCAGACCGACTAAATATATTTCTCTAGGTCCTGAAAAAACCCTTCAGAATATTATTGATTTCAGACTTGACAAGGCAAAGAAAGAAACGAAAATACTATCTGGTCTAAAAGAGAACCTCGTTCCCGAAATTAAAGATACTTTCAAAAAATCAACTCCTCTAAAGAAAAAGAAAAGTGTTTTTGAAATAATTCCTGCAGGAGAAGTTTCAGAAAAGGAAACTAAGAAGATGTATGACTCTGCAGAAAAAAGAATTTACATTATGACTGGCGTCTTTGAATATTTGCCTCATGTTTTAACAGAATTAAAAAAGGCGGCAGGCAAAGGCGCTAAAATCAAAGTTGTTTTAAAAGATAAAAAGGCTCTTTCTGAGAGGGGCAGAAAGACGCAGGAAGAGATACTTCCTGTTTTAGAAAACTTGAAAAATACAAAGGTAAAAGTTGTCAAAGAAATGCCTCTTCGTTTAAGTTTGGTTGATAACAACAAAGTAATTTTCTCTCCGGATGAGGCCAGATACACTCTTTTTCTCAAAGAACTCTGCATAAGTACCAATGAAAACATGGTATCTGCACTTGCCAAATATTTTGAAAGCTGGTGGAAAAAATGAAACTTGGCCCTGTAGATTTAAACAAAAAAACATTTGTAATTGCAGAAGTTGGGGGAAACCACGGAGGAAATTTTGAAGTTGCAAAAGAATATGTTGATGCAGCTGCAGAAACCGGTGCGGATGCAGTTAAATTTCAGATGTATACCGCTGAGAAGCTTATAACAAAGAATGTCCCTCCTCTGCCTCTAGCAGGAGATAATTATGAAAGCCAGCAGGAAAGATTCAGAGAGCTCCAGCTAACTTCGGATGAGTATTCTAAATTGGCAGAATATTCAAAAAGAAAAGGAATTATGTTCAGTGCAACGCCTTTTGACAATGACAATGCAGATGTTTTAGAAGATTTAACAGAATTCTATAAAATAGCATCTGGAGATTTAACAGATTTGCCTTTATTGAGGCATGTAAAAGAAAAAGGAAAACTGATTGTACTTTCAACTGGGTTTTCAACAGCAGATGAAATAAAAAAAACGCTTTCTTATTTACCTCAAGACAGAACTGCTTTACTTCACTGTGTTGGAACATATCCTTGTCCATTAGAAGGTGCAAACTTGCTTTCAATTTCTTACATGCAGGAAAAATTTAATCTGCCTGTCGGTTATTCAGACCATACAATTGGAATTGACGCCTGCAGAGTGGCAGTTTCTTTAGGAGCAAAAATAATTGAGAAACACTTCACTCTGGATAAAACAATTAAAACAGGAGATCACCGACTTTCTGCTGATAAATCCGACATGTCTGAATTAGTAAAATCTGTCAAAAAAATAAGAAAAAACAAAACACCAGTTGAAGCTATCATTTCCGACAAGGAAAAAAGAAAGAAACTTCTCGGAAAAAAGGAAAAGAAAGTACAGGATTCTGAATTTGAAATAAAAAAATCAATGAGAAGAAGTCTTGCTGCAAAAGTTCCAATTAAAAAAGGTGAAAAATTCACAAATGAAAACCTAATACCACTGCGCCCCGAAACTGGAATTAGTCCAATGCTCATTGACAAAGTAGTCGGTAAAAAATGCAAGCTTGATATGTATGCAGAACAAATTCTAACAAAAGCCCATGTTTCACTTTAGTTATATTTTTCAAGAATTTTTTCAAGAAGCCAAATATCGTCTTTGCTCCTAACTCTAAAAGAATCATGTCTACTCATAATTATGTTTCCAACACTTTTTCCTAACATATCATTTGGTCTTAAATTTTCAGTCTTTATTAAATAAATTGCACCATTTTCAGCGTAAAGTCCTTCTTTTTCTTGCTTCAGTAATCTTTTCTTAAATAAAGGCGTCAACCCATACATACCCGGTCTCCAGTAAAATTTTTTGGTTTTGTAAACACTAATCACCGAGTCCACATCATACATCTTCATCGTGTTAATGGCCTCTTTTATGTGTTTTGCTTTTTTAAGGGGCGATGGAACCTGAAGAATTGCAATTACCTCTGGCTTGACATCCAGTTGCTCCACAGCGTTCAAGACAACCTTTTCCATTGGTGTTTTGGCTGTTGCCAGTTTCCTAGGTCTCATTAAAACATTTGCACCCATTTTTCTTGAAACATCGGCAATTTTTTCATCTTCTGTGGAAACATAAACATTTTCAAATTCTTTTACTTTGAGTGCTTCTCTTATCGTATAATATATCAAAGGCTTCCCATTAATCTCAATTAATGCCAATTTGTCCTGCTCTTTTGCAGCCCCTCTCGCAGGAATAAGTGCTATTGTTCGTCCGTTTGTTTTTTTTGCAAATTTCTTCTTAATTTTTCTTCTTGCTGCCCTCTTGCCCGCTTCATTAGAGGACATACTATTTCCATGTCGCCTGTAATACATAAGTGGAATGTTAATGGTCTGAACTTTGTACTTCTCGGTGAATTTGGCCCAAAACTCGTAATTTTCTTGGTATTTCAAATTTTCATCATATCCTCCTATTTTATCATAACACGATCTTCGGTACATTGCGCCAATGGCTATTGGTGCCCTGTCAAGCAATTTAGACTCTTTTCCCACTTTCATATTTCTATGGTAATTCAGAAGATTGCCTTTTTCATCAACTTCAAAATAATCAGGATAAACCATGTCTACTTTGGGGTGTTTTTCAAGGTAGGTAACTTCAACTAAAAGAAGGTTTTCGTCAAAATAATCGTCAGCATCAAGCCGTACAATATATTTTCCTTTGGACTTTTTAACCCCTTTGTTGCATGCTTCTGAAAGCCCAACCCCATCAAGAGTTACAGCTTTTATTTTACTTGGATATTTCTTTTTGTATTTCTTAATAATTTTCGGTGTATTATCTGTAGAACCATCATCAACTACAATTACTTCATAGTTATCAAAATTCTGATTAACAGCGCTTTCTATTGATTCTTCCAAGTATCTCCCGTAATTATGCGCTGTTATAATAATACTTGCAATTGGTCTCTTTTTTGCCATCTGGCTCAGAACCACCTAATTATATTATAAGCTTCCGCTGCTTCAAGCCCAACTTCCATCCCTCTCTGTTTCGCCTTTATTTTTATCCCTTCAAGAGAGCGCGGGTGCGGAAATTCCCTAAGCTCATTTTTATACATACTCATTGCTTTTAATTTTGTGTCAAGAGTGTCTTTTATATTCACGTAATAGTTGGAATTAAATGGTTTCCTGCCCCACTCAACTGAGCTAAGAACTTCACAGGTAAGGAATTTTATTTGCTTTTTAATGGGTCTTGCAATAATTGAAGCGCATTTGTAAGCGATTTTGTGATCATTATTCACATCATCCGGGCTGTTTGTTATTACCATATCGGGATTAAGGTTCAGCGCTTCTATTTTTTTATTAATTTCAATAATACTGTATTTATCAAATTCTTGATTAAGTAAGCCTATAAAGTGTAGATGTTCTTCTTTAATACCAAGCTCTTTGCTGGCTTTTATAGCATCTGGTTTATTGTCTATTTCTTTCGGAGGGTGCAGCTTTCCATCCGTCAAAAATACTGTATGGACTTCATGTCCCTCTTTTATTAGCTTAGGTACATATCCTCCACATCCAAGGACTTCATCATCCACGTGTGCAACTAATATCATTACCTTCATTTTAGTCTCCCAGTTTGTCTCCCTTTTTAAATTTCGGACTACTTATATTTAACTCCAGCGCACCGTCTCCGGTTTGCACAATAACTCTATTCTTCTCAGTTTCAATAATTTCTCCCGGCTTTCCATTCTTTCCGGTGTTTTCATATATTTTTGAGCTCCAGACCATAATCTTCTTATCATTAAAAAAAGTAAAAGCCCCAGGATACGGGTGAGTTATTCCTCTAATAAAGTTATACAACTCCGTAGCACTCTTAGTCCAGTCAATCTCGCCCATCTCGGGAGTTCTCTTTGGAGTATAGGTTGCTTCTTCCTCATTTTGAGGAATTCTGGGTTGCTCACCGCGGAAGCCAAGCGAAACAGTTGGTGAAGTTGGAGCGAAGCTAACCTCTGTTACCGCTGCTGCAACTGGGGTCGCAAGTGAGTACTTTAAAAG
>JAWOEA010000035.1:0-12008 GCA_046483005.1 Candidatus Undinarchaeales archaeon | reverse complement strand
TCAAAAAAGAAAAAGTCAAAGAAAGAAAAGAAATCATCAAAATCAACTAAATCAGGCTCAAAATCTAAAAAATCAAAGAAAAAAGAGGAGAAAAAATAAATGCATCTTAAAAGGTTAATCGTACCAAAAACATGGAAATTGAACAGGAAAGAAAGAAAGTTCATAACTAGACCGGATCCCAGAGGCCGGCTTGAATATACTGTACCTATGGTCGTTCTTTTAAGAGATATAATTGGTATTGCAAACAATAAGAGAGAAGTAAAGATTATTCTTAATTCAGGAGAAGCTATTGTAAATGGAAAACCTGTCAAGTCAGTAAAATTCCCGGTAACTCTATTTGATGTTATTGAACTCCCGTCTTTGAAAAAGAAGTATGAGCTTACATTCAGCGACATTGGAAAATTAACAGCTAAAGAAGTTGACAGAGACTACAGGTTCGCCAGAATCGAAGGAAAAACAGCCGTTAAAAAGGGACAGATTCAGCTTAATCTTTTTGGAAGTTCAAATCTCATTGCAGATAAAAAGAGCTACAATATCGGCGATGTCATTAAAGTCGGCTTTAAAAATAATAAAATCAAAGGGAAAATTGAGCTCAAAAAAGGATCTGAAGCATTAGTAATTAAAGGAGCTCATCAGGGAAAATCAGGAAAAATCTCAAAATTACTCTCAGATTTAAAACCAAAAGAAGCTGTTTTAAAAACAAAGGACGGTGAAATAAGAACACGCCTGAAAAACGTGTATGTCAAAGAATAATGAGTATTAAAGATCCGAGAATTGCAAAAATAACATTGAATATAGGAACAGGTTCAGACCTAAATGATTTGAAGAAAGCAGAAAAGCTTCTTAAAATGCTCTCTGATCAGAAACCGGTAAGAACCTCGGCAAAGGCAACTATTTCCGAACTTAATGTTAAACAGGGCGATCCAATCGGAGTCAAAGTTACACTTAGAGGGAAAAAGGCAGAAGAAGTATTAAAGAAGTCTTTTGAAGCCGTGGAAAACACAATTAAAGGAAGTCAAATTTCAGATAATGGAAATTTCTCTTTTGGTGTTTCAGAATATATTGAAATGCCGGGTATGAAATATGATCCAGATATAGGAATGATTGGATTTGATGTATGTGTTGATCTGGAAAGAATCGGTTTTAGAATAAATAGAAGAAGATTGAAGAAAAAGAAACTTCATGAAAAAGTTCATATTCAACCAGAAGAAGTTGAAAAATTCTTAAATGAAAAATTCGGGGTGAAAGTTGAGTAATGGCAACGAGAAAACACGGAAAGTCTTCCAAAAAATGCAGAATATGCGGAACCCATGATAGGGTTATCCGAAAGTATGGGTTGTATATCTGTGGAAGATGTTTCAGAGAAGTTGCTCCCAAACTTGGCTTTAAAAAATTCCAATAGAGGAGATATAAAAAAATGTTAAATGAACCACTTTCAAACGCACTGGTAAATATTAAAAACAATGAGGAAATCGGAAAGCCTAATTGCAGAATTAAACCTGCATCTAATTTAATTAAGGCAGTTCTTCAGTCAATGCAGGATGAAGGATATATTGCTGGATTTGAATATGTTGATAATGGCAAAGGCGGAGAGTTTAAAGTTAATTTAGTCGGTAAAATAAACAAATGTAGAGCAATAAGACCACGTCTGCCTGTTAAGGTTTCAGATATTGAAAGATATGAAAAAGTTTATCTTCCCGGAAAAGGGTTCGGAACACTTATATTGAGTACTCCTCACGGAGTCATGACACACGAAGAAGCAAAAGAGAAGAAGACTGGAGGCGTTCTTTTGTCTTACGTATATTGATGAAAAAGAAAAAAGAAATTAAACCAAGGACAGTTGAAATACCTGAAAATGTAAAGGTTGAGCTAGACGGTTCTGTATTTAAAGTCAAGGGCGAAAAAGGGGAGCTTACAAGAGAACTCCATTATCCTGGTGTCAAGGCAGAACTTGGAGACAGTAAAGTTACTTTCAGTACTGATTTAAAAACAAAACAGGCAAGATCAATAGTAGGGACTTTCAGCACCCATTTTGCAAATATGATTAAAGGTGTTACAGATGGATTTACTTACAAGCTTAAAATGGTTTATTCTCACTTCCCTATAACTGTAAAACAAAATGGAGACATACTTGAAATTCAGAATTTCTTGGGAGAAAAAGCTCCAAGAAAAGCTAAAATCCTCGGAGATTCTAAAGTAAAAATTCAGAAAGAAGAGGTTGAAGTTGAAGGAATTGACAAAGAAGATGTAGCCCAGACAGCTGCAAATATTGAGACTGCAACGAGGGTAAAAGGAAGAGATATTAGAATATTCCAGGATGGAATTTATATTACGAGTAAAGGCAAATGACCAAGAAGAAAAAATCTGAAAACAAAAAAATTGAAGTTAGGAAAGAGCTTCGCTCCAAATTGAAAAAGAAAAAGCCTAATTTCAGAAGGCAGAATTATCGCCATTATAAAGCAGTTCAGGGTTCATGGAGAAAGCCGAGAGGAATTCATAATAAACTAAAGAAATACCATGGGGGAAAAGGAAAAGTGCCAAGTATCGGCTATCGGACTCCTTCAATTGTCAGGGGACTTCACCCTTCAGGTTACGAAGAGGTTCTTGTTCATGATCCAAATAAAATTGACAAAATTGACCCGGAAACCCAGGCAATTAAAATTGGTTCAAGCGTCGGGGGCAAAAAGCGTGAAATTATACTTAAAAAAGCAGATAAGAAAAACATAAAGGTGCTTAACAAATGAAACTTAAAACTCAAAAGAGACTCGCATCAAAGATATTGAAAACAGGGGAAAATCGTATTTGGATAGACCCGGATGCTGTTGATGAAGTTTCTACTGCAATGACTAGAGGAGATATAAGAAAATATATCGGTCTTGGATTTATTGATGTTAGGCCCAAAAAAGGAAATTCAAGAGGGAGAACAAGAAAAAGAAATATTCAGAGGAAAAAAGGAAGGCAGAAAGGACATGGAAAACGCTCCGGGGGAAAGAAAGCAAGAACTTCCAAGAAAAGAAGCTGGATTAAAAAAATAAGAGCTCAAAGAAGATTCCTTAAAAAACTCAGAGACGAGGAGAAAATATCAAACGAGCTTTACAGAAAAGCCTACAGGTTAAGCAAGGCAGGTACATTTAAAAATAAAGCACAGCTTAGAACTTTTCTACTTAACAAATCAAAGAAATCTGGTGAAAAATAATGGGAAAAAGAAGAATATCTAAATTCAGACGACATAAAGAAGGAAAAACTGATTACAGAAAGAGGCTAAAGCTTCTCAAATCAAGGAAGCCTAGACTTGTAGTAAGAAGAAGTTTAGATCAGATTTCTGTTCAGGTTATTGTATATGGCTCTGAAGGAGACATTGTTAAGAGCAGTGCAGTTTCAAATGAACTGCTTGACTTAGACTGGCCTTTCGCAGGTTCTAGCATTCCTTCAGCATATTTAACTGGATATTTATGCGGACTCAGGGCATTAGATAATGGGGTTAAAAAAGCAGTTCTAGATATCGGTTTATATTTACCGAAAGCAGGCTCAAAATTATTTGCTGCACTCAAAGGCGCAGTAGATGCAGGAATGGACATTCCTGAAAATGAAAAATCAGTTCCGGCAGAAGACAGGCTCAAAGGAAAACACATTGAAGATTATGCTTCAGATTTGAAGAAAAATGATTCTGCATCCTATAAGAAACGGTTTTCAAGGTATCTTGACAGAGATGCAGACCCGACAAAATTGACTGAACAGTTCGAAAAAGCTAAGAAAATAATTGAAAAGAAGGCAGCTTCCAAATCAAAAGGAGGAAACACGTGAAATGACTGCAAAGAAAAAAGACAAGAAAAGCAAGGAAATGAAAGAGAAAAAGAAAACGGATGATTCTAAATCTAAAAATTATGAAAGTGAGGAAGCTAAAAAACTTAAAGAGAAATATGCTTCATGGAAGCCTAAAACCGGCGTCGGTAAGCTCGTGAAAGCTGGTAAAATAACTTCAATTGATGAAATATTTACGATGGGTAAAAAGATACAGGAGCCTGAAATTATTGACATTTTACTTCCGGATTTGGAAGAATTAATATTAAAGATTGGAAGCGCAGGAAGACCTTTTAAGTGGGTCCAGAGAATGACGGATTCAGGAAGAAGAAATCGCTACTTTGTAATGGTTGCTGTTGGGAACAGAAAAGGATATCTTGGTCTCGGAACAGGAACTGCAAAAGAATACGGAGGAGCAATCGAAGGCGCTTTAAGGAATGCAAAGTTGAATGTTATTAATATTACTATGGGCTGTGGTTCATGGGACTGCGGATGTGGTGAAACTCATTCAGTACCTGTTGAAACGAAAGGAAAAGCAGGAAGCGTAAAAATTGAATTAAAACCTGCTCCGAAGGGAACAGGGCTTGTTGTCAACAAAACATCAAGAGGAATACTTGAACTTGCCGGAGTAAAAGATATCTGGTCTGCAACAAAAGGACATACAGCGACTAGACCTAATCTTGCCAAAGCAACATTCAATGCACTTTATAATTTAAACAAGGTGAAAGGAAGATGACAAAACTTGCTGTTATTAGAATAAGGGGAAATGCTGCAGTACCTAAACGGATAGACCATACACTCAATCTTCTGAATTTAAGAAACAGAAATAATTGCGTTATACTCGAGGATAATGAGTCAAACAGAGGAATGATTCAGAAAGCCCAGAATTTCATTACATTTGGAGAAATTGACAAGGAAACTCTTAAACTTTTAAAAGAAAAAAGAGGAGAAGAAAATTCAAAAACTTTTAAATTGAGTCCTCCAAAGAGAGGTTTTGACAAGGGCGGAGTCAGAAAAAGACATAATGAAGGCGGAGCTCTTGGATATAGAGGGAAAGAAATTAATGAACTTCTCAGGAGAATGATATGAGTAAGAAGAAAAAAGTAAGGAAACACAGAGGAAGAAAAACTGGATACGGTCATAAAAAGAAGCACAGGGGCGCCGGAAGCAGAGGAGGCAGAGGTAAAGCAGGCCTTCAAAAGCATAAAAAGAGCTGGACTCAAAAGAACCAGCCCGACAGATTTGGAAAAAGCAAGATGAAACGAGTATCGAAAAAACTTGATGTTATTAACCTCGACCAGATTAATAATATGGCTCGAAAGAAATCTTTAAAGGAAATAAGTTTAAAGGGCTATAAAGTACTTGGAAGAGGAAATTTAAATAAGAAATTAAAAATTAGTGCAAATTCTTTTTCAGAAAGTGCTCTTAACAAAATAAACGAAGCCGGAGCAACTGCTGAAGTTATTGGAAAAGGAAAAGAAAAGATAGAAAAAAAGAAAGAAGCAAAAAAAGAAACGAAAAAACCGAAATCTAAGAAATAATGGGAATTAAATCACTATTGATGAGTCTTCCGAGCGTCTCGGCTCCGGAAAAGAGACTGGGCTTTAAAGAGAAGCTTAAGTGGACTGCTATCCCTCTTTTATTATTTTTCATTCTTGGAGAAATTACTTTGTTTGGACTGCCTGCAGGAGCAACCGGGGATATCTTCGGTGAATTAAGAGTTGTTCTTGCAAGTAACTTCGGAACTTTACTTACTTTAGGTATTGGTCCAATTGTAATGTCTTCAATTATAATTCAGCTTCTCTCCGGAGCAGGAGTTTTTGAAATTGATACTTCTACTGAAGAAGGAAAGTCACTGTATCAGGGAGCTCAGAAATTTTTAGCTATTTTATTTACTTTGTTTGAGGGAATGCTTCTTGTCTTTTCAGGACAGATAGATCCTAGTCCGGCATTAATTTCATCAAGCGGGATGGGTTTTGCAAGCGGCATATTGATATTCCAGATTCTTCTTGGAGGATTACTTTTGATATATCTTGACGAAATTGTCTCAAAATGGGGTTTCGGTTCAGGAATTGGTCTTTTTATTGCAGGAGGGGTTTCCAAGTCTATTATTATCCGGTCTTTCGACCCTCTAAGACTTGGACCCGGCCAGCCTATTAATGGTGCGATTCCTGCTTTTATAAATTCTTTAATGAAAGGTTCTTTTGAATTTATTCGGCAGTATCCAAATGATATGCTTGCATTTACTGCAACTATAATTGTTTTTGCAATTTCTATGTATGCTCAAAGTATAAAAGTAGAAGTTCCTCTATCTTATGGAAGAATAAGAGGATTAAGTAGAAGGTACCCGCTTCCATTTGTTTATGCTTCAGTTATGCCGGTCATTTTCATTTCCGCTCTTTTGGCAAATTTAAGATTTTGGGTTTCAATTCTGCAGAGAGGTGGATACGAATTTTTAGGATACTTTGACCCAAGCGGACAGGCACATGGAGCAATATCTTATATTCTTCCATATAGTGGTTTTGCTAAAGATATCATCCAACAAAATTTGGCTATGACTGATATTATCCATGCAGTTGTTTACTTCAGTGTCATGGTAGGAGGTGCAGTTGTTTTCTCAAAACTCTGGGTTGGAGTTTCCGGAATGACTTCAGATAAACTCGCTCAAAAGCTCTTAAATTCCGGAATGCAAATACCCGGTTTCAGGTCTGACAAAAGAATAATTGAAAAAGTTTTAAAAAGGTATGTGCCTTACTTGACTATATTAGGAGGAGCATTTGTAGGAGGTCTTGCTTCTATAGCAGAATTTACCGGCGCTTTAGGAGGAGGAACTGGTATACTGCTTACCGTAGGAATAATTTACAAACTGTATCAGGAAATTGCTTCTGAACAGCTCATGGAAATGCATCCTGCTATAAGAAACTTCATTGGTGAACACGGAATAATATAATGGCTGAAATAATTGTATTAACAGGAACTCCTGGTGCAGGGAAAACCACTGTTTTAGATAAGGCAATAGATCTAGTTGATTCTGATGTGTCTGTAATTAATTATGCAGATGTAATGCTTGAAACAGGAAAAGATTCAGGACTTGGTTCCGATCATGATAAGATCAGAAAGCTTAAAGTAGAACAACAGATTAAACTTCAGAAGAAAGCAGCTGAAAACATTGCGAAAAAAGCTGAAGGAATTACTGTTGTTGATACTCATTCAACAATAAAAACAAAGAACGGTTATCTTCCGGGCCTTCCGGAATGGGTAGTTAAAGCTCTGAAGCCAAAGACCATTGTTTTGGTTGAAGCAGGTGCAGAAGAAATTATTGGAAGAAGAAATACAGATGAAAGCAGGGAAAGAGATAAAGAGGACGCTGATAAAATAGAGTTGCATCAAAAAATCAACCGGTCCGCAGTTTCAGCATCAGCTGTTTTGACAGGGGCAACTATTAAAATAGTAGAAAACCATGATAATAAGTTAAAGGAGGCTGCAGAAAATCTAGCAGAAATATTAAAATGAATATACCAAACGGCACAATATTGCTATCAAATCCAACACTTTTCATAACTATAGTAGCCATCATAATCTCTCTAATTCTTACGCTTGTTAACATGCTTGTTATTGACCAGAAAAGGATGAAGGAAATCAATACGAAGGTAAAGGCATACAACAAGAAGTTAATGAAAGCCACAAAGAAGAATAATCAGGAAGAACTTGACAAACTTCAGAAGAAAAAACCGGCAATTATGCAGATGCAGCAGGAGCTTATGAAAATGCAGATGCCTATGTTCTTGTCAATGCTTCCGTTTTTCGTTGTATTCTTACTTTTGAGAAGGCTTGCTGAGGCGCAGGCATGGGGCGAATTTTTACTATTCCCCTGGTGTTCCTCATTAGCTGCAGCAGGTTCAGGCGGATGCTTTGCACTGCCACTCTTTGGAGCAAGTCTCGGATGGCTGGGATGGTACATCATCTGCTCAATGCCGTTTACAAGCTTCTTCAGAAAGATGTTTGGAGTTCAATAGATAAGGTAGTGGGTAGAAGGTGGAAGGTTGTAGGTAGTGTTTCAATAACTTATAAATCCTATTTCCTCTAATTATTATTTATGACTGAAGAAGAATCAAACGGGCAAGTAATTACAATTGGCGGACCTCATGGTTCGGGAAGAAGTACAGTTGCAAAAGCTGTTGCAGAGCATTTTAATTTAAGGCATTTTTCTACAGGAAAGGTTTTCAGAGAGGTTGCATCCAAGAGAAATCTGTCTGTATCAGAGCTAAACGAGTCCGCTGAGCGAGAAGTTGACCTGGAAGTAGACAGGAGAAGCAAGGAAGAAGCAGCTAAGGGAGGAGTGGTCATTGAATCGGACTTGGCTGCCTGGATGAACCCCGGCTCTGACGTTAAAATCTGGCTCACAGCAAGCTTAGATGAAAGAGCGAGACGAATTTATAATGATGAAAAGAAGAGGCATGCGGAGGAATATTCAACTCTTGAAGAGGCTAAAGAAATCGTCAAAAAGAGAGATAATGAAGACAAAAGAAGGTATAAGGAATACTATGACATTGATTTAGATGATCTTAGCATTTACGATTTAGTCCTTGATACTGAAGATTTAATAGTTCAAGAAGTTATAAATAATGTTATTTCTTATATAGAAGACAGGGTAGGTGATTAAGAATGGATATAGGACAGGTTTGCATAAAGAATGCAGGCAGAGAATCAGGAAACTTGTGTATGGTTGTTGATGAAATTGACGAAAGTTTTGTTAAAATTGACGGCCCGAGAGTAAAAAGACGGAGATGCAATGTTGCTCATCTTGATAAACAGCCGAAAAAACTCAATCTGAAGAAAGGCGCTTCTGAAAAGAATGTTCTTGATGCTCTTTCAAAAGCAGGTTTAGTAGGCGGAAAAACCGGAAGAAAGAGAACTAAGAAAGGAAAGAAATCAAAGAAGAAAGAAAAGGAAAAGAAGAGCAAAAATAGCAAGAAAAAGAAGTCAAAAAAGAAAAAGTCAAAGAAAGGAAAGAAGTCTGATTTGAGCAAGAAATCTTACAAGAAGCTTCAGAAGCTTGCAAAGAAGCACGATATCAAGGCAAATCAGAAGAAAAAGACCCTTGTAAAGAAGATAAAAGAAGAGAGGGAATAGGTTATTCGAACTTCTTATATAGAAAGAGAGACTTATCCAGAGTATGACCTCTCTACCTTTTGAAAAAGACAGAGATTTTATTGTAAAAAGAGAAGAGCCAGTAAGTGAAGAGCACGGCTGCCGGCCGGAGAAGAGAGAAATTGAAGAATATTTGAAGAAAGGAATTGTTAATGTAGACAAACCTCCAGGACCTACTTCTGCTCAAGTTTCAGAGTTTGTTAAAAAGATTTTAAAAATTAAAAAAGCAGGACATTCCGGAACTCTTGATCCAGGCGTAAGCGGAGTTTTTCCGGTTGGGATATCTGAGGGAACAAAAGTTCTTAATACTCTTCTGTCTGCGGGAAAAGAGTATGTTGCTTTAATGCATTTACATGAAAACGCAACTAAAAATGAAATAATCAATGTTCTTGACGAATTTACAGGGAAGCTTTTTCAGAGGCCTCCTGTACGGTCTGCAGTTAACAGAGATTTGAGAATAAGAGAAATCTATTACATTGATTTACTTGAGATAAAAGGAAAGAATGTTTTATTCAAAGTCGGCTGCGAGGCGGGCACTTACATCAGAAGACTCTGCCATGATATCGGTTTAGTTCTTGGAACAGGGGCCCACATGCAGCAGCTCAGAAGGACCAAAGTTGGAGCATTTCAGGATAGGAATGCAGTCATTCTTCAGAAATTAACAGATGCATATCATTTCTGGAAGGAAGACGGAGATGAAAAATATTTAAGAGAATATGTCCTGCCAATGGAGGCGGGCCTAGCTCATCTTCCAAAAATTATTATTTCTGATTCTGCAGTTAATTCAGTCTGTCATGGGGCTCAGCTTGCAGTTCCCGGCATTTTGAAGTTTGAAACTAAAATTAATAAGGGAGATCTTGTTGCGGTATTTACTCAGAAAGGCGAAGCAGTTTTGTATGGAAAATCAAAAATGCCGAGTAAAGAAATCAAAAGTTCTGAAAAAGGGCGTGCAGTTGAAACAGAAAGAGTTTTAATGGATGCAGATACTTATCCAAAATTTAGTTGAAAAATTAAACTGTCGGAAGCATTGATGAATATTCCGGTGCCATTGTTCCCAGCAAACCGGTTACAAATGATGCTGCTATGAATACAAGAATAACTAATACTACTATTATCACCAGCATTGGAACAAACCAGCTTAAAACTGCTTTTGATGTTTCGTAAGAATGGGCCTCTTTCAAAGCTAAGGTTAAAAGATACAGTCCATATATTGCAACTAGTAGACTAACATAGGGAACGGGTGTAAATATTGCAGTAACAATTGCTAACAGTGGTGCATACAATGAAATCAGATAAATTTGTGTGGTGAAATCTCCTTTGCCTCCAAATAGTTTAGCAAAGATGTAATAAATTCCTCCGGCGATGAGCCATCCAATAAAACTTCCTATTGCGCCGCCGATTGCTCCTGTAATGATACTGTTTGTATAAATTCCGCCAATGAGTCCTGCAATAAGTCCTCCGAGAAGTATATTTATTGAACCATTTTTGAAGTCCGCTTTTCTATGCTCTTTTGAAAATGTTTCTTTTGGGTTTTTAACGGCTTCCAGCCAGAGCATGAATCTTCCTTTTAAATCTTCAAGGTTCATTAATTTCCAAAATGTTTCTGCCGTTTAAATACTTTTTTATAGAGGCTAAATCTATAAATAATTAGGAACTGACTATAAACCACTAGTTATCTGCCGAGGTGGCACAATCTGGTACTGCGCGGCCCTGGAAAGGCCGTTTCCTCACGGATATGCCGGTTCAAATCCGGCCCTCGGCGCCAGCTTTTTCTTTAGAAAAGAAAAACCTGGGAAAAAGAAATAAAGGAAAGTAGTGTTGAATAATACTGGAGGTGTCGGAACCGGGACAAATTGAAGTGCAGATTCTGACATTACAGATCCGGCCCTCGGCGCCAGCTTTTTTAATTGGTTAGCTATGCCATTGGTTCCCTTTACTGAAAAGTTTGATCAAAACAAATCCTACATTGCCCGCAGTCAATTTATTAATCAGCAGGCAAATAAAACTCGCCAAGTTCGTGCATTTAGTTGAAAACTAGTAACCTATATCGCCGTTCGGTTTATCCCAAATGTCTACTCCAAGTTTGTTAAAAACAGGTTTGAATTTTTCTCTTTCGAAATCAAGTGTTATAATATAGCCGTTTTTACCTTTAATTCTCCAGCTACTTCTTCCTCCAAGAGTTCTAAATTTCTTTTTTTCAAGAAAATGTAATTTTCTAAATAATTTGGTCGTGGCGTAAAGTATATTATTTGAAATAAATTCTCCTCTTATAACCTTTCTTCTTAGTGAACTTACAGTGCCTTGATCAGGGTCAAAGAAATAAACAGGTTTTGTTCCTTTTGGTGGCTTCTTTTCTTTGTAATTAAATACATCATCTCCGTCATACTTTCCTAGAGTGAAATTCTTAAAAAAGCCCCTGAATACTTCAACATGTTTTGATTCTGCTGCTTCTAACCAGTCAGACATTAATTTTTTCCGGTCGTATTTATTTTTGTAATAATTGGCATATTCTGAGAAGATTTCTATTTCGTTTTCAAGAAAATTAAAATCTGGAGGATCATAGTTTTTTAATCCTAAATATTTAATGAATTCAAATTCTTCCAGATTTTTTGGTTTTATTGAAAATAAACCAGTCATCCATTTAAAGAAAACTCTTCTGTATTTTCTTCTGTCAAATTTTTTTTCTCTAATTATTTTTGGCAGTTTTTTCTCCATACTTCTAGAATAATGTTCTCCCTATAAATTTCTTCCCCTTCAAAACCATTAAAAACTATCCAGGTCAATAGGTTCTGAAATGATAGAAATCACCTTCTTAGGAACGACTGCAGGATTGCCTACAAAGGAAAGGGCGCATACAGCGATAGCTCTCAGATTAAAAGGAGAAATTCTTTTGTTTGACTGCGGAGAAAACGCCCAGAGGCAGATGATAGAAGCTGGTTTAAGCCCAATGAAAATCAGCTCAGTTTTTATAAGTCACTGGCATGCAGACCATTCTGCAGGACTTTCCAGTTTAATTCAGACACTTTCTTTAATGGACAGAAAAAAAGAGCTCAAGG
>JAWOEA010000050.1:0-9326 GCA_046483005.1 Candidatus Undinarchaeales archaeon | reverse complement strand
GCAGTATAATTTTTAAAAGCAGCTCCTGAATCTATGAGAAGAGATTTCCCTGCCTTTGCATTTGTAGGAACAAAATGAGGAACAGTTGAATCGGCATCAAAAGCAACAATCGGGTCGTAACCCGGCTTCATTCCATTCTGGAAATATTTATACATTAACTCTGAAGCAATTTCGATTTCTGATTTACCAGTATCTACGTCTTTCAAAACATCCTTGCTTACTTTAGTCGCTTTTCGGATATATTCAATCTCTTTTTTATTTTTAATAACTCTTAATTTTTTAATCTCTTTTGAAAAATCAGTCATTTCAATGCCTTTCTTTTTCAGTTTTTTATAAAAATTAAAGGGCATGAAATCGCCGTTTATCCCTACTTTTTTGCCTTTCAATATTTTTCCGAGCTCTTTTGTCAGTCCTTTTTTGGTCTTATTTACATTTTTTATAGAACTTTCCTTTTCAGCTCTTGCAGTTTCAAAACCAGGAACATAAACAGCCGGCTCTTCTGAAAGGAGAACAATAGAATGTTCGTATCCATCCATTCCAGTAAAATAATAAAAGTTAGGATCAAGCTGAGGCAGGTCTAAGTTGATTAATAGAAGACAGTCTAAATCATTCTCTTTCAGTTTCTGCATCAGTTTATCTGTTTGTTTTTTTCCGAACATGGTTAATTACTAATGCAGGGGAAGAGATTTGAACTCTCGAAGGCACTAAGCCACACGGCTCTGAACCGTGCACGTTTTCCAGACTCCGCCACCCCTGCAGTTGCCTGTCTAAACTTTAATATATTGAAACACTATATTATAATTTACTATGTCCAATCTAGCTGGTTTATGCCACATCTGTCAAAGCAAAGCAACTAGGACATGCAAACTCTGCGGTAAACCAACCTGCGAAAAGCACTTAGACGGGGAAATTTGTATTGTCTGTAAAAGAGGAAAAATCTAAACTTTTGTGCATACTTCCTGATTAATTCCTTCAACGCCTTCTATTTTTCCAAGCTTTTCTTCAATCGGCTCCGGTTTAGCCCCTTCCGGCAGAATAAAACTGGCATGTAATTGTTTCATTCCGAACATAAATGGTTTCTCTTCAAGACTGTCGAAGTGTTCTATCTTCTTTATCTCTTCCTTTATTTTTTCCATATCAGTTTCCGGACTTTTCGGTCTGACTGAATAAATTAAAGCTGTTTTTCCCATTATGGTCCAACAAAGCCGCACTTTGAACAAGTATACTGCCGGCTGAGTTTTTTACACCTCTTACATCTCCCGATTTTACCTTCTCCGCATTCCGGGCATTTAAGTTCTACTTTTACTTCTTCTGTCTGTAAATTTGTTCCACAACTTGAACATTTCATAGTCAAGTATCATGTAGGAGGCACTTTATAATGCTTTCGTTATATTCTCAGCTAAACCTTTTTAAACTATTACGCCTATCTAATAATTAGGTGGGAAATTGCTAGTATTAAATTTCAAGGGATACAGCGAAGCTTTAGGACAGAAAGCCTTCGAGCTTGCGAAAACAGCTTCCGAAGTTTCTGATGAAACAGGAGTACGGATTATAGTTTCTCCTGCAGCTGCAGACCTTTTAAGAGTTTCAGACAAAATAGAAACATTTGCCCAGCATACTGATCCTGTTAAACCGGGTTCAAGAACAGGTTCACTTCTTGCAAAGGCCTCAAAAGAAGCCGGAGCAACGGGAAGTCTTCTAAATCATTCAGAAAGAAGAATTCAAAAAGAAGATATTAAAAAATCAATAAATATTCTTAAAGAATTAAATATGACTTCAATTGTATGCACTCAAACGCCGGAAGAATCAGAAGAATACGCCAAACTAAATCCTGATTATATAGCAGTTGAACCTCCAGAACTTATTGGTTCAGGTGTTTCAGTATCAACCTCAAAACCGGAAATTATTACCGATTCTGTTAAAAAGGTTAAAAATGCAAATTCAGATGTAAAAGTGCTCTGCGGAGCGGGAATCTCAAACGGTTCAGACATAAAGAAAGCCCTCGAACTTGGAGCTGAAGGAGTCCTCCTAGCAAGTGCTTTTGTAAAAGCTGATAATCCAAAACAAATTTTAAAAGACATGGCAGGTGGTTTTAGTGGCTAAAAAAGCCGATTTTCTGAAGATAAAAGATTTTGATCTGGAAGGGAAAACAGTCCTAACAAGAGTTGATTTGAATACTCCAATAGATCCTCAATCAAAGAAGTTTCTGGATACCAGAAGACTTGAAAAACACGCAGAAACAGTACAAAAACTTTCAAAAGAAGGAGCAAAAGTAGTTCTTCTTGCTCATCAGGGAAGACCTGGAGCAGAATATGATTTTACTAATTTAGAAAAACATGCAGAAAGATTTTCCGAATTTGTAGGAAAGGATGTTAAGTTCGTTCCAGATTTAATGGGTCCGGCTGCAAAAAAAGAAATTAAAAAACTTGATAATGGGGAAATACTCCTACTGGACAATGTCCGTTTCTTATCTGAAGAACTTTTGAACAGACCTTCAGATGTTCAGGCGACAACTCATTTCGTGAGAAGTTTAGCACCGCTTGCAGACTATTTTGTAAATGATGCATTTGCAGCAGCGCATAGGTCTCAGCCCTCCCTTGTCGGCTTCTGCGAAGTAGTTCCTTCAATGCTGGGAAAAGTCCTTGAAAATGAAATAAAAATGCTGGACAAAGTACTGGATTCAAAGAAAAAACCTTATGTTTTCGTAGCAGGAGGAGCTAAAATTAAAAATACTCTTAATGTAATTGAACAGCTTCTTAACAGAAAGATTGCAGACAAAGTCCTAACAAGCGGGTTAATTGCAAGCATCTTCCTAGTTGCAAAAGGCTATGAAATCAGAGGAGCCGAGTATGTAGAAAACTACGACCAGCTGGTTTCAAAAGCAAGCGGTCTTCTAAAAGAATACAATTCAAAAATTGAACTTCCAATGGATTTAGCTCTTGACAAATACGGAAAAAGATTTGAAGTTTCACTTGCAGAGCTTCCGCTTCCATACAGAGTTGCAGATATTGGAACAGGAACAATTGGAAGATATAAATACATAATTGAACACGCAGGAACAGTAATTGCAAACGGACCTGCAGGAATTTTCGAAGAAAAGGAATTTAGTAAAGGAACTATCCAAATTGTAAAGGCAATTGCTGATTCAAAATCTTTCTCCATTGTAGGAGGAGGGCATATAGCAACAGCAGTTTCTGATCTAGGAGTTTCCGGAAAAATCACGCACATAAGTACAGGAGGAGGCGCATGCATCAGATATTTAGCAGGGGAGCCTCTGCCTGCTTTAGAAACCCTGAAGAAAACGGCTGAAAAGTTCAAATCTGAAAAGAAAAATAAGAAAGGTAAGAGCAAGAAAAAGAAAAAAGGAGGCAAAAAATGATTAAGGTTGGAGTAAACGGGTATGGAACAATCGGCAAAAGAGTAGCTGATGCAGTTTCAAAGCAGGATGATATGGAGGTAGTAGGAGTTACAAAGACAAGACCTACATGGGAAGCCGACATGGCTATTAAAAGTGGTTATGATTTATACTGCGCAATACCGGAAAGAGCTGAAAAATTCAAAGAAGCAGGAGTTAAAATTTCAGGAACAATTGAAGATTTACTTGAAAAGTCAGATATTATTGTGGACTGTTCTCCAAAACCATACGGTTCAAAAAACAAGGAAAAATATTATATTCCAAATAAAGTAAAGGCAATTTTCCAGGGTGGAGAAAGCTCAGAAGTTGCTGAAATGAGCTTCAATGCTCAGTCTAATTACAAAGAAGCACTAGGAAAAAACTATGTAAGAGTAGTTTCCTGCAACACTACGGGACTTTCAAGAGTTCTAAATTCACTTGATGAAAAATTCGGCGTCAAAAAAGCAAGAGTAGTCCTGATCAGAAGAAGCGCCGATCCGGGAAATTCAAAGAAAGGACCAATAAACGCAATCGTTCCTAACCCAGTAAAATCCCCAAGTCATCACGGTCCGGATGTAAAAACTGTTCTTCCTGATATGGATATCGTAACAAGCGCAGTTAAGATACCAACAACAATAATGCATTTGCATACTTTAATGATAGAACTTGAAAAAGAACCATCAGAAAAAGAAGTTGCTGACTTGTTTGAAAAGAATTCAAGAATTAAGATGGTTGACTCAAAAAAAGGTTTCAGGTCTACCGCAGAAGTAATTGAATATGCGAGAGATCTGGGAAGAAAAAGAAATGACCTGTATGAAAATATGGTCTGGGAAGATTCAATAAGTATGGACGGAAATGAACTTTATTTCTTCCAGGCAATCCACCAGGAATCCGATGCAATACCGGAAAATATAGATGCAATCCGGGCGATGTTTGAGCTTGAATCAGACGGAAACAAGAGTATTAAAAAGACAAATAAAAGCTTAGGAATTTAAGTTCTTCAGTTTTTGTTCAAGCCCCTTTTTATGACCGGCTCCGACAACAACGATTATTTTAGAATGTCTTTTCTTTAATTTAGAAAGAACTTTTGCCATATATTCATTTCTTTCTTCAATCATTACTCTGTAAAGACCGGGACTTGTTTCCTTAATTTGTTCAATTATTTTTTCAATAACTCTTTCAGGTGGAACTTTTCTTAAATCAAAATTCTCAATTTTAATCTTTTTGAAAATACTGAAAAACAACCCTATTTTTTCTCTAAAAGAAATAGTTTTCAATCTGTCAAGAGTCACTTTCAAATTTCTGTCAATTAATACAACTTCAGCTCCCGACATATGTCCTGCTTTTACAGCAGAGAGCATCTCTTCTCCCGGAATAACTCCTGTTTTCTTGCCAAGATACTCTTGAACAGCAGACATAATTTTTGCAAGCAGGTAATTTCTAAAACCAATATACTTAACAGCAGAAATGCTGATTTTTTCACCTTTTCTTAAAGCTTCAAATCGATTTCGGTCAAGCTCAACGGCAACACAGTCCGGTTTTTCTTTTTTTATCCTTGCCTCAACATCTTTAATACTTTCAGGAGAAATGTGAGAAACGCCAATTATTTCTATTCCAGCTTCTTTTTTCTCCTCATCATTGCTTTCAGTCATAGCAACATTAATTAAAAGAGAAAGTAAATAAAACCTATGGAATTCAAATACAAGCAGGCAATAGTTGTTCGGAGGGATTTAAATTTGAGCCCCGGTAAGCTTGCAGTTCAGGTAGCTCATGCCTCTGAAAAAGCAGCCAGCCACACAGACACAAAAATCCTAAATGCATGGAGGAAAGAAGGAGCAAAAAAAGCAGTTTTAAAAGCTAAATCCAAGGAAGAACTTTTCAAACTGCATGAAAAAGCAAGGAACTCACGACTTCCTACAGCTTTAATAAAGGATGCAGGATTAACTGAGATTGAACCCGGAACAGTAACTGCGTTAGGTTTAGGTCCGGCGCTTGCATCTGAAATTGATCAAATAACGGGGAATCTGCCTCTTTACTAGTTCTATGGACAACTACAAAAGAATTGGTGTAACAACCTTTTTTACGAAAACGGAAGGAGCTGGCGGAGAAATAAAAGAAAATCCAAAGGATTTCATAGTTCAGGAAATACCGGAAGAAGGAAATCCGGTTAGTTTAGAACCCTCTCCTGAAATTCCAGAAGGGGAAGGCGACCAGACCAGATTTACACTTGTAAAAAGAGACTGGAACCAGTCCAAAATTCTTCAAAAAATTTCAAGAAGGTGCGGTGTTTCAAGAAAAAGATTTTCATATGCAGGAACTAAAGACAAATATGCATTAACTGCTCAGAGAATTTCCGCCTGGAAGGTGGGTCCTGGAACTCTTTCAAAAATAAGCTTCAAAGACTGCAAAATCGGCGACTTTTCATTTGCAAAAGACAGACTTGAACTCGGCGATTTATGGGGCAACAGATTTACAATAACTCTCTCCGGTCCAAAAAATCCTGAAAATGCAGAAAAAACAATTAAAAAATTAAAAAAAGCAGGAGGGATTCCAAACTTTTTCGGCAGGCAGAGATTTGGTATAAGGCTTAACAATCATTTAGTGGGAAAAGAAATGTTCAGAGAAAATCTAGGAAAGGCCGTTAGGATATTTTTAACAGGAACGATTGAATCTGAAGGAGAAGAAGGAAGAAAGGCAAGGCAAAAATTGGAAAAAAACTGGCCCGACTTCAAACAGGCTTTAAAGGACTTTCCAAATTATATGCGTTTTGAAAGAGCAGTTCTTGACAGATTAAACAGATATCCAAAGGATTATGTCGGCGCTTTCAAACAGCTTCCGAAATTTTTGTATAAAATTTTCACACATTCTTACCAGTCCTATATTTTCAATCTAATTCTTTCCGAAAAAATTGAAAAGAACGAAAGCTTGGACGGAGAAGGCAATTTAGTTGGTTATGATTCTGATTTGACAGAAAGAGAACTCGAACTTTTAGAAAAAGACGGCCTACAACAAACCGATTTAAGAATAAACAGCTTTCCGGAGGCCAGCGTAAAGGGAAGCAGGAGACCTTATCTTGCCAAAGTTAAAAATCTCAAATCAAAAAAAGAAAATTCAGACATAATTCTAAACTTTGACCTAGAAAAAGGAGCATATGCAACTGTTCTTTTAAGAGAAATAATTAAACAATAACTTATGGGAAATCGGCAGAAATCCCATACTCCTTGATATGAAATAAATGCCGATTGGTACCGATTTCTCATTCCTTTTGTCTTTCCATCCTGTGTTTTTAGACATGGTTTTATGTATCTGAAAATTGGAAAGACAAAAGTTATATTAAGGAGAATATTAAACAAAAATAGAGAAGTTGGAGAATGACTGAAGACGAATCATTTGCTCTGGATATATCAAACTTATCCGGAAAAATCAAAGAAAACAAGAAAATTGTAGTTTACTCTATTTTAGTATTGATTCTGCTCTTTTCTTTCTATTTAAGAATGGTTCCCGCAGATCAGACTCATTTGTCTGCAATGGACCCGTACTGGCATTATCGGCACGCAGAAGAAATTTTAGATCATGGTTTTCCAGGACAGGCATTAAAAGAAGTAGGCGGAAAGCAAGTTGCCTGGGACTACTTACACGATGCTCCGCAGGGAGATATTGCAAAGAAAGAATTGTATCCTTATTTTGTAGCTTACTCTTACAAAGGAATAGGGCAATTCCTGACTAGTGATTTACTTTCCTGGCATAAATTAACTCCTGTAATTTTCGGTGTTGGAGCGGTATTTGTAATGTTTCTTTTAGTTAAACAGTTATTTGGAAGTAAGGCCGGTCTTGCCTCTGCTTTTCTGTATTCGCTTTCATCCCCTTTTATGATGAGAAGCATAGCAGGATTTGCAGATACTGATGCTCCGCTTGCTTTCTTTTCTCTTCTAACGCTTTTCCTTTTCATAAAGGCGTGGGACAAAGAAAAACCAAAAGAAAGGATTTATTGGGGCATATCTGCCGGCGTTTCTCTTGGGCTTTTGGGTTTAACATGGTCTTCCGGTTATTCATATATTCCCAACTTGATTTTAGGTTCAGCCGTTATTTTGGTAGGATTTGAAATGGCTTATTCGATATATAAGAAAGGCAAGTTCTCAAGTGCATTTAAAATTCTTAAAAATTATACTAGAGATTACCTTCCACTACTTTTGGTTTTCTTCTTAGTTGCCATGTCCATTATGTTCCTATCATTTGGAGCTGATGACTTAACAACACCTCAGAGAGAGATGGATATCATTAATTCTCCTGCTAATGTTTTCAGAGGGGCTTTTAGAATTTTCAATTTAAAAGGCGCGCCTGTAACAGAAGATACTAAAGTTAGACATGTGTATCTAACGGTTGCAGAAATGAATCCAACTAAAGTAAGAGAAGTAATAAGCAGACTTCACATCGCTCTTTTTGCATTAATTTTATATCTTCCAATAGCTTTTTATCTTGGTTTATGGAAGAAAATGAAGAAATTAAAATTCCATTCTATTTTCATATTCCTATGGTTTATTGGATTCTTATATGGCTCTCTTGTAGCTAATAGGTTTATTATAATGCTGGCGATTCCTCTTTGTATTCTTGCAGGCATTTCCGTTTCCAGTTTAGTATCGCAGCTTAAGGTGAAAAAGCCAATACTCTCAATAGGAATTGCTGTCGGCTTAATTTTTATATTATTTGCAATGCCAAATATCCCACATTCAGCGGGAAGCGACCAGCTTTCTCCGCCGTATGTATCAACAGGAATTTCAATTCCTAACCAGGCAGGTTCTTCGCTTGGACAGAACTGGCTCAATTTGTTTGAATGGATGAGAACAGAAACAGAAGCTCCTACCGTGTCTGCAGATTATACTAAATTTGAATATGGAGATATAATGGCAAGCTGGTGGGACCCGGGGCATGCAGTTACTGCTCTTGGAGAGAGACCTGCAGTTGCAGACGGAAGTCAGAATTTCAAGCACGTCCATAATTTATCAATTGTATTTACAACTGATAATGAAAATGAAGCATATAGATTATTAAAAAGTTATAATGTTACATATTTCTTTACAAGTTCTGACTTAATTAATAAGTATGGTGCAATTTCATTTTTGGCATCCAGCGGTCCAAATGGACAAGGAGAAAACTATCCTACTTTATCAGTAATGCAGAATGAAGTTCAGCAGACTGAAGAAGGAGTACTTTTGCCTTACTATATTGGACAAAATCAGAAGATTCTTGTAAATCTTAAGAATAATGGAGAAGTTTCAGCAACATATAAACAGGGCTATCAGTCTCAGGAAATAGCCAGAGTATTTTATGTGCATAATGACTCAGCATACATTAAACATAATGAAGGAAATGACACTATTGATGCACTCTTCTATATTTATCCGGGCTACGGCAGTGCACTGTTCCTGCCTCCAAGATTAGAAAATAACATGCTTACGCAACTTCATTTATTTGAAGGTACAAATTTAGAGCATTTTAAACTTGTAAAGAATTTTGACGATCAAATTAAAGTGTTTAAAGTGGAGTAATCCTTAATCAATTTTAGTTATCTCATGAATTCAGAAGAAAAAGATGAGGCATTAAAAGTATTTGCAAAAGGCGCCGGAATAGTTTTTATTGGAATGGTAATCGGAAGTGGTATAGGTTATTTTTATCGTCTTCTGGCTGCAAGATTGCTCGGCCCTTTTGAATATGGGCTTTTTACATTAGGGCTTGCTGTGTTTTTAGTACTTTCTACTATTGCTTCAATAGGACTGCCAAAAGGCGTTGCAAGATACGTAGCATTTTATAGAGGGAAGAAAGATACTTCCAGAGTCAAAGGAACTATTTTAATTACATATAAACTTCTTATTTTGAGTGGTGTAATCTTTTCTGTTTTATTCTTTTCTTTATCTGAATGGTTGTCTGTTTCTAT
>JAWOEA010000028.1:0-9299 GCA_046483005.1 Candidatus Undinarchaeales archaeon | reverse complement strand
CCACGACTTGCGGCAGGGCGCGTATACAGGCCCAAACAGAGACTGGATACCGCCGAACGAGGATTCCAACAGGTCCAGCACCGTGCGGCGTTGAGCGGCAGTATCTTTTTCTGTTTCTTTTCTTTCTTGGGTTTTTTCTTCCTTTTCTTTTTAAGCTTCTTTACCAGTGTTTCCTTCTTTTGATTTGCCTTGATATCGTGCTTCTTTGCAAGCTTCTGAAGTTTTCGGTAAGATTTTCCACCTAGTTTATCTTTTTCTTCCTCTGTCTTCTTTGATTTTTCCGATTCCTTCTCTTTCTTCTTGGAGACTTTAACTCCGCCGAGTCTTTCTGCAAGACTTGCAAGCTTTTTCTTTTGGGCTTTGGTCAAATCTTTCTTCTCTTTCTTCTTGAAGAAAGCAAGCGGTCCTTTTTTCTTTAATTTAGAGAAAGTTCCTTTCTTCTTTTCAAGTTCAGTTTTCAGAAGAGGTATCTGCCTGTTTATATCTCTAATAATTTGCTTGAATTTTTTTATCTTGGTCAAATATTCGCTTTCAGACATATCCTGCTCATCAAAATAAACTCTCTGAACATTCTTAATTAAATCATAAATTGTTTCTTTTTCAAGCTCCAGGTGTCGAATATGTCGCTCGAGTAGCATAATTGAAATCCTGTTCTTTAAAATTAAACCGGCAATAATTGAAAATACAACAACAGTTAATAATATCTCCCAGTTTCTTTCTAAAAATCCTCTTAATGTTTTTGTGCTTGCTTCATAAAATGCCCTTATTTTTGTAGTTGTCGCCTCGACTTCAGATATCTTATCATATGTTTCAGAAATCAGGGCGTCTGCTTCCCCGTACCTTTCGCTTTCAAATGCTTCAACTGCTTCGGTATATAAGGGGTCGATTTCCTCCATATTTATTCCAGACTCTCTGGCAGATTCAACTTCAAATTCAAGAGCTTTTAGTTCATCATAAACCTGAAATGCGTTTGTTTTTAATTCACAAATTTGATTCGAAGTAGTAACAACAAAAGCATAATCTGCAGTTATGTTTTGCTCCTCCCTTAAAACCTGCGCCTCATAGAAGTCCTGCGCCTGCCCGTGCAGGTCCTCTACTCTTTGCGTTGAAAGATTAGATGCCTTCATTTCCTGGATGCACTCTTCTGCATCCGACAAAGCTTCTTCCGCATCCTGTTGATTATAAGCAAAAACTCCGGCAGAGAGAACTAAAACTATTAAAAATGTCATTAAGATTAATTTTCCTTTTCTGTTCATATCTGATAGTTAAGAGATAGGGATATATAAACATTAATGAAGTTTATTAATAGAATATTTATATTTAGTAGTAGATAGTTAATGGTAAATAAGAGTAAGTAAATAATTGTTATCAACAACCCCCGATAGCTCAACGGCAGAGCGGCCGGCTGTAGTTCGTCACCCGCATGGCGGGTAGATACCGGCAGGTTCCAGGTTCAAATCCCGGTCGGGGGATATTATAGTTGTAGATATTTGTTTTCTGCCTACCAACACGTTTATATACTACTAGTGAATTATATTTCACATATGAAACCAATTTCACAAAAACCAGTCCACAAATGTTTTGAAACTCTGGCAAATGAACTTAGATTAAATATAATTAAAACTCTGAAAAAAGACGAGCTCTGCGTGACTGATTTGGCTGAAAAACTGGGAGTGGAAAGGAGCAGAGTTTCCCACTCTTTGCAGACTTTGAAAAGATGTTCAATCGTCCATTCAAAAAATAAAGGCAAGAAGAATATTTACTACCTAGATAAAAGAGTAAAAAAGAGACTGAAGACACAGACAATTCTGAAAGCGCTCGGCGGATACATGGACGAGTGCTGCCCGTTATACGGAGGAAAAAATGACTGAAAGAAAAGTATACCTGGACCATGCTGCGTCAACCCCAACAGCTCCTGAAGTTATAGAAGAAATGGAGCCCTACTTTACTGATAAGTACGGAAATGCTTCAGCCCTTCATTCATTTGGAAGAGAAGCAAAAGAAGCTCTTGAAAAGTCCAGAGAAAAAATACTGAAAAAATCAGGAGCAAAGAACCATAAACTTATTTTCACTTCCGGAGGAACGGAGTCAAATAATTTCGCTTTGAAAGGTCTCGCTTTCAGAGAAAAGAAAGGACAGATAATTACAACCAAAATTGAACACGACTGCATTTTAAATTCAGCAAAATGGCTGGAAGGAAGAGGATTTGATGTTACTTATCTTCCGGTAGATGAAAACGGATTTGTCAAGCCGGAAGATTTGGAAAGTGCTATACAAGATGATACTTTCTTGGTTTCGATAATCCACGGAAACAACGAAATTGGAACAATTCAAAAAATAAAAGAGCTTGGAAAAGTCTGTTCTGAAAATGAAGTTCCTCTGCATACAGATGCCTGCCAGAGTTTTACAAAAGTCCCAATCAACATGAAAAGGGACAATATTGACTTAATGACAATTAACGCCCATAAGATTCACGGACCAAAAGGAGTCGGAGCCCTCATAATTAAAGAAGGAATTGATATTGAACCTTTGATGCACGGAGGCGGGCACGAATACAAACTCAGAAGCGGAACCCAGAATGTAGCTGGAGCGGTCGGCTTTGCAAAGGCAACTGAAGTCATGGATAAAAAAGACATTAAAAAAATGAGAAACCTGAGAGATGCATTAATTGAAGGACAGCTTGAAATTGACGACACGATTTTAAACGGTCCGGAAGGAAAAGACAGACTTCCAAACAATTCAAATGTTTCTTTCAAATTTATAGAAGGCGAATCTCTGCTTCTTCATTTGGATGCAAAAGGAATTGCTGCATCAACCGGTTCTGCCTGCTCTTCAAAAAGTCTGGAGCCGAGTCATGTTTTAACTGCAATTGGTCTGCCTGCAGAAATTGCACATGGGAGCATCAGGCTCAGTTTAAGCAAGTACAACACAGAAGAAGAGATTGAGTATACTACTGCTTCAATGAAGGAAGCTGTTAAAAATCTAAGAAAAATCAGTCCAATGAAAGGAGGCAACTAATGTACTCTGAAAAAGTCATGGAGCAGCTTTTCTTCGAAAGAAAAGCTGGCAAAAGAAGCTTGCGCTTCGCGCAAGGAGAAAAATAATGTATTCCAAAAAAGTCATGGTGCATTTTAAAAATCCAAAGAACATGGGTGAACTTGAGAATCCGGACGCTGTCGGAGAAGTCGGCAATCCGGTATGCGGAGATGTCATGAAAGTTTATCTTAAAATTGAGAATGATAAAATTGAAGACATTAAATTCCAGACATTTGGATGCGCGGCTGCAATTGCCACCAGTTCAATGATTACAGAATTAGCAAAGGGAAAAACGCTGGAAGAGGCGGTAAAAATTACAAACGACGATGTTGCCAATTCTTTAGAAGGGCTTCCTCCATTAAAAATGCACTGCTCAAATCTGGCTGCAGATGCATTAAAAGAAGCAATTTACCAGTATTACAAAAAAGAAGGCAGAGACATTTCAGGAGATTTGAAAAAGCTTCATGAAAAAGTTATGAAAGAAAAGGAAACAGCTGAACATGCTCATGAGGAACTGAAAGATTAAAAATGAAATATAAAATTATCTACACGACAGCGCCGGATAAAGAAGCAAAGGAAATATCAAAGAATCTTCTTGAAGAGAAATTAATTGCATGTTCAAATATATTCTCTATTTCTTCTATTTACAAATGGGAAGGAGAAATAAAAGAGGAAAAAGAAGCAGGGATGGTTCTGAAAACAAAAGAAGAGCTGACAGATAAAGTTATTAAAAGAATAAAAGAACTTCATTCATACGACGTCCCTGAAATACTAATAATTAATATTGAAAAAGGAAATGATAAATACCTGAAATGGATAAAAGAAGTTACTAATGACTGAAAAAAATAAAAAATTCGATAAAGATACAAAACTCGAAGAAGTTCTGACTCCGGAGTATGCAGATATTCTTGTAAAATACAAGATGCCGTGCATCGGTTGTCCAATGGCAAGAATGGAAGCAGGCCAGCTAACTTTAGGACAGATTGGAAAAAACTATGGGCTTGATTTAGAAGGGCTTCTAAAAGACTTGAATGAGAAATCTAAAGAACTGAAAGAAGGAGAAGACTAATGGTACTGTTTTGCATTCCCTGTCTGGCATTAATTTTGTACTTTGGAATAGCTGGTATTTTCATTCCTAAATACAGAACTTACTATAAAGATGCCTGGAAGTGCTTTTTAGACAAAATAAAAGGCAAAAAATGTTCTGTTTCTTTTGACAACAGAATGAGGCTTGCTCTTTCGATGTGGCTTACAAAAAAAGGATTTGAATCTGCAGGAAAATGGTTCCATAAAAAGAGAAATTTCAATCTTGTTTTGATTATATTTGTTATAACAACTACAATTCTTTCAATTTACTTATTTGCTCTTTTAATTCAATACTTACAAAATTCGCCCTGTGATACAGGAAGCTCCTGTGCAATTTAAAAATCAGGCATTTTTTCAAATGCAGGACTGTAATCTTTCCAGATAGTTCTGGATAAAAGGCCTTCTGTTCCGTGAACTTCATGGATATATCCTTCTCGTTTCAATTCAGTTAAAAGCGTATGTGTTTCTTTTTCAGAAATTCCTTTTCTCTTTGCAGCATCAACTACTTCATCCGGTCTGAACAACTGGCTGTCGTGCTCTAATTCAAGAATCACATCTTTGATTTCTTTCTTGTTCTCTTCCGATAGAACCATAATATTTAAATCAATTACAGAGAATTTATAGTTTATGGGAGAAGTACATATTGTCGGAGCTGGAAATGCTGGATGTTATTTAGGTCAGCAGCTGAAAAGAAAAGGAATTGACTTTCAGATATTTGAAGAACATCCTGAAGTAGGAAAACCCCCTCATTGTACAGGACTTGTCAGTAAAAATATAGATGAACTTTTAGATGTTTCAAAAGATGTAGTTTTAAATCAAGTTAAAGGCGCCAAACTATTTTCTCCGGATGAAACCTGTCTAAAACTGACGAGGGATGAAGACCAGGCGTATGTTTTTGACAGAGTCGGTTTTGACAAGAAGCTGGCTGAAGGGCTTGAAATATCTACAGGAAAAAGAATTGAAAACTTAAATCAGGAGGCCGAATTCATTGTAGGCGCAGATGGTCCGCATTCGACTGTTGCAGAGCTTGGAAACTTCCCTGAGCTGGAAAAAACAATTACAGGAGTACAGGTTGAAATTGAAAATGAAAACATGAGCAAGGATTTCGTTGAAATGTATTTTGGAGAGGATATTGCACCCGGTTTCTTTGCATGGATAGTTCCAATGGATAAGAGATTGAAAGTAGGACTTGCCTCAAATGAAAATCCGGGAAAGTATCTTGATAGATTTATTTCGGAAAAATTTGGAGAGCCAGAAATTCTGGAAAAATACGGAGGAGTACTCCCAATGAAATGGAGAGGAGAAATATGGAAAGACCATATTGCACTTGTAGGAGATGCCGCCGGACAGGTAAAGCCAACAAGCGGGGGCGGAGTATATATGGGATTTAAATCTGCAAAAATTCTGGCAGATGCTATTGAAAAGAAGGATTTAGAAGTTTATGAAGAATTATGGAGTCTGAAAGTAAAACCTGAATTGAATTATGCGTTAATGATTAGAAAATTCCTTGACAGATTAACTGACAAAAAAATGAATAAATTATGGGAGCTTCTAAACAAGCCGGAAGTTAAAAAACTAATTGAAGAGCACGGCGACATGGACAAACCTTCTAAACTGATAAAAGAAGCTGTTAAAAATCCGATTTTACTCAGTTATCTGCCTTACCTGAGATACTTATGGTAAATCATTCCCCATATCTTCTTTTCCTTTTGTCAAATTCTTTCAGGGCTTCAATATAATCTTCTTTTGTCATGTCGGGCCAGTACTTGTCTATAAAATACAGCTCCGAATAAGCCCCTTTCCATAAGAGAAAATTAGAAATTCTTTTTTCAGAAGTCCTTATAATTAAATCAGCATCCGGAAAATCTGAATACAAATTATCTGAAATTGACTTCTCGGAAATTTCTCCGGATTCAGATGCTTTCTCTGCAGCATCTACAATTTCAAGCCGCCCTGAGTAAGCCAGAGCTATCTGAAAATATTTTTTATCATAATCTTTTGTTTTTGCCTCAGCAGTCTGAATTGCATCCAGAAGTTTTTTTGGAAGTAAATCAAGTCTGCCGACTGCGCTTACATTAACTTCCTGCTCATGAATTGTTTCATCTTCTGCAAGCTTCAAAAAGTGTTCTGAATAAAGATTAAACAAAATTTTTAAAAGGGATTTAGAGCGATTTAAATTTTCATATGAAAGACCGTATGCAGTATAGTATTTAATTGGTAAATTTTTGAAGGACCACCTTCCAATATCTTCCATAACTTCTATTCCTTTTTTGTGGCCTTTCCAGGGCTTAAAACTCTGCTTGACTGCCCATCTTCTGCAGCCGTCGGGAATTAATCCCAGATGTTCAGGATAGTTTTTTATTTTCAGGTCCATTCTAAATAAAAATGAAAGGGGCTTGGGTGCCCCTGTTTGTTTAAGAAAGTGCGAGTCTTATATCCTCGGACCTAACGGTCTTTCGTCCTGCATGATTCGCTAGAACTACTGCTTTGTTCGCTATCTCTTTTGCATAATTTTCCAGAACGGCCCGCATGCTTTCTTTTCCATCGTTTGATACCCTGTCTGCGCCCGCTTTTTTGATAACACGGCCTACGCTGGACAGAGTTAATTCAGCCATTCTTTCCACCTCTTTGAGATTCAGGCAGTTCGAGCAGGACCCCCACAGTCCCTAATGCCTAAAATCTAATATTTAGTGCTGTCTCAATTTGAGGCAGCATACTCAGAATTGGAAAAGTCTTAAATGTTTAAATACTTTTTCCAAAAATTAAGAAAATTTACTGAAATTATTGAACTTCTTTGATCTTTTTCTTCAAAATGTTCATTATGATTTTTCCGTCTGCTTTGCCCCTTAATTCTTTCATTGCAACTCCCATAAGTGGTTTCACTGCTCTTTCACCCTGCACTTGAATAAAATCCTTCTTATTTTCCACGATTTTATCAATTTTTTCCTCAAGTTCGTCGTCAGAAACTCTGGTTAAATCAAGTTTATCTATAATTTCATCAAGGTTCTTTCCAGGATTGTCGTGCCATTTTTCAAGAATATCAGGGATAGCCTCTTTGCTGAACTTTTCATTTTCTAATGCTTTAAATAAATCAAGATAATGTTTTTCCTGCAGTAAAATATCATCAGGCATACTTGGAACAATATTTGTAAATGTTCCTGCAATTAGTTTTGATGGGAGTTCAGTTTCTTCAGTCAACTTTTTAAAAAGAGAAAGATAAACAGAATCATATAATTTTTCTATCATTTCTTTTGACAGATTATATTTCGATCTTAATTCTCCTTTTTCCTCCCACGGCAGTTTTGGAAGATTTTTCTCCATATCTTTAAGATATTTATCTTCAAATCTTACCGGATTCAGATCAGTTTCTGGGTACATTCTAGCCCCGCCTGCTAGCGGCCTCATATAGCTTGAAGTTCCCTCTTCCAGTGCCTTTCTGGTTTCTTCAGGTACGGACTCAAAAGCAGTATTTACTCTTTCAGTAACTGCTTCAAAAGATTTTTCGCAGATTTCTTTTCTATCTGCAATTAAAATGAATGCATCATTTGTACTTACTTTAAGTTTCTTTTCCAATTTTTCAATTTCTTTTTCAGTTATTCCATAGGCAGGAAGTTCATCTGAATGGAATAATCCGCCGGCACCATATGCTCGGGCATAGTCTGCAAGTTCGCTTCCGAATCTTCTGCCGGGCTGAACTTCTTTTCCAAGAAGTCCTGAAAAATTCTTAAGTTTAATTGCCCCGACAATTCCGTCTTCCTTCTTAAGAGCGGATTTGATTACTTTTGATTTTGTATTCTTGAAAAGTTTTGAAACATTAGTATAATTATCATCCACTTTCTCTGCATTTTTAATGGTCAGGAGTTCCTTTATTTTCAAAAGAGTCTGCTGTCTTTCAATTTCATTATTGACTACATCAGGAATTGAATTTAAATCCTGAACTCCTTTTATTTCAACTCTCGCTCCGTCTTTGATTGAAATGTTCAGATCCTGCCTTATTGTTCCAAGTCCTCTTTTTGCTTTTCCTGTTGCCCTGATAATTGAACCGATTGCTTTTGCCACATCTTTTGCCTGCTCCGGTGTTTCAATATCCGGAGCTGTTGCCAGCTCAATTAAAGGAATTCCAAGCCGATCCAGGCCGTAAATTGTTTCATCCCTTTTTCTTTCAATTATTCTGGAGGCGTCTTCCTCTATGCAGATAGAAAGTATGCCAATATCAGCTCCTTTAAAATTAAGGGAGCCGTCTACTGCTGTAAGAGCAGTCCTCTGAAAGCCGGAAGTATTTGAACCGTCAACAACTGTCTTTCTCATTACATGCATTTCGTCAACGATTTTTGAATCAAACATAAGTGCAACTTTAAGAACTGTTTCAAGTGCTTCTTCATCTATTTCCTGCGGAGGCTCTTCATCAAGTTCAACCATGCAGCAGCTGTCATTATAGAAATGGTAAGTATAGCTGGCTCCTTTTGTCTGAGCCTGTCTGGCTGCAATATCAATTTCCCCTGTTTCTCCTGCAACAGCCCGAAGTTTTCTTTTAACAGTTAAATCAGGTTTACCTTCAGCTAATTCAGAAGGGCAGCTGCAGAAAAGCTTTTTCGTGTTAAGCTGTTGGTGGATTTCTAAACCTACTTTCAAACCTAGTTCTGTGTAATCCATTTTAATATAGAAAAGTTTCAGGTTCTATCTTATTATTAAACTCATTGGCGTAATTCTCAAGCATCATTTCTTCTGCTTTATCCTGTTTCTTTGTATGCCCGAGGACCCAGCCTAGTTTAACAAACGCAGTTTCAGGAAGCATGTCTTTGAGATAAACTGCTCCAGCGTCTTTCAAAATTCTTCCGGCGCTGTAAACAAGAGGATATGCCTTTCCATACAAAGTCTGGGAAGTCATGCCGACAAACATTCCGGAATCAACTGCATCTTTTACATGCTTGGTCCAGCTGAATTTTTTCTTTTCCGGATTCGTAGATACATGACCGAAACCGGTTCCCGCCAGAATAACTCCCTTATAGCCTTCATCCACAAAAAAGTCCAGTGCTTTCGGGTCTGAACCAGGATAATGGTGGAGAAGTCCGACCTTTTCCTCAAATTTAGTATCTAGTTTAGGCTTTGATTTTGACCTCTTATTATGGTCTGAATTCTCGATAATTATGTTTCCGTCCTGCCAGACTTTTGCAAGA
>JAWOEA010000016.1:0-13671 GCA_046483005.1 Candidatus Undinarchaeales archaeon | reverse complement strand
GCTTAATTTAACTCCAGTCAGTTAGTTAAGTTAGGGGTTCTTTTCACGACTACCTTCTACTCTCCACCTACTACCTTCCGCCTAAATTAGAAAACATATATAAGCTCACAACTTTTATTTCAATTCATGGCAAAAAAGAAAAATAATTATCCGGTAAGAGTTGTCGTGGTTGACGTTCTCAAACCGCACAAGCCGAACATTGTAGAATTTGGAAAAGTTATCTGCAAAGAGAAGTCTGTAAATAATGCAAACATAACTGTCTATGCAATTGACGAAAAAACAGAATCTTTAAAGGTAATTTTAGAAGGAAAAGATATTGATTTTGCTGAAGTAAGAAAAGCAATTGAAAAACACGGGGCAGTCGTTCATAGTATAGATAAAGTGGTTATTGGAAAGAAAGGAATCATTGAAACTCCGCATGCAGATATAGAAAGAGAATAATCTAAATGAAGAAAATAATTGGGCTTTTCAAATTCCTGGAAGGAAATGAAATTATCAGGCGCTACATTATAATGAATTCTTTTGACGGCGCTTTAACTGTCTTAGGTATTGTAATCGCATCATTTTTTGGAGGAATAACTGAGCCAAGACTTGTTGTTCTGCCTGCATTTGGAGCTGCAGTAGCGCTTCTTATATCTGGAGTATGGAGTGCATATATTGCAGAAAAAGCTGAAGTTAAAAAATCAGTCAAAAAAATGGAGAAACATCTGATGAATAATTTGGACGGGACAAAGTATTCTGAAAGGAAGCATAAAATGGCAAATATTATTTCATTAATCAATGGTATTTCGCCCCTGCTCGTAGTTCTAACTATTACTTCTCCATTTTTAGTTGCCAACTATAATTCACTGCCTATGCATCAAGCTTATTTAATCTCATTCGGTTTAACTGCAGTCCTTGTTTTTGCATTAGGCGCGTTTGCCGGAAGAATTGCAAAAGAGAACAGAGTCATTCACGGATTTAAAATGTTAGGCGCAGGAGTCTTAATCGGATTCATATTCTATATTTTACTAATAGTAGGTTTATTGTAAAAATGGAATGTAAACAGGAACAAAATGCAGAAAACTGCCCGTGTACATACTCGGGCTGTCCAAGAAAAGGAGTGTGCTGTGAGTGCATTGCATATCATTTAAGCAGAAATGAACTTCCTGCCTGCTGTTTTGATTCTGAAACAGAAAAAACATACGACAGAAGCTTTGAAAAGTTCATTGAAATTCACTCTTAAAAAAGAGTAAAGTTTAAAACCCTTTAATCTTAAATACAGCCATGAGTTCACTAACTCCGTTTGCATTAACTGGAATTATTTTAATCATAGGGTTTTTGGGAAACTATCTTTTTAAGAAGACAAAAATTCCGGATGTTTTAATTTTAATATTTCTTGGTTTTCTTATAGGACCTATTCTTGGATTTGTCCAGCCTTCTTCTTTAGCGGGAGCAGTTCCAATATTTGTTGCCTTGGCTTTAATTGTAATTCTGTTTGACGGCGGATTGAATCTGAATTTGAACAAAGTTTTGAAAGAAAGTTCAAGATCTATTTCTCTTGCAACTGTTGGTTTTATTTTTAGTGTAATAATTACAACCGGTTTTACTCACTATCTTTTCGGCTGGAATTATCTGACTGGAATTCTTTTAGGAGCGATAATTGGTGGAGTCAGCTCTTCTGCAGTTCTTCCTTTGATTTTTCATCTTAAAACTTCAGAAACCGCAAAAACTGTTTTAAGTTTGGAGGCGGTTTTTACAGATACTTTGGTAATTATTGTAAGTTTATCTGTTCTTAAAGTAGTATCTGGAACCGCCGGTTCTATTTTTGTATCTGCAGCAAGAGGAATTGCAAGCGCCTTTTCAATCGGTATAGTTGTTGGAGCAATTGCAGGAGTTCTATGGCTTAAAGTAATTAAAATTGGAAGGGATCAGGATTATTTTGGAATGTTTACTCTTGCATTTGTCCTTTTGATGTATGCAGTGGTTGAAGCTCTCGGAGGAAACGGGGCAATATTTGCTTTAATCTTTGGTTTAGTTCTTGGAAACGGAATAATGGTCTCAAAGCTCTTGAGAATGAGAAAACTCAGGGTGGAAGCCGGAAAAGTAAGCAAGAGGTTCCACGGACAGATCTCTTTCTTTATGAAATCCTTCTTCTTTGTTTATTTAGGAATGCTTGTTTCAGTTGCAAATATTGAACAAACCCTTTTAATTGTTGTTTATTCAGCCGTCTTGACCATTCTTCTTTTGGCAGGAAGATTTGTTGCAGTTAATATAGTTAAGAGAGGAAGTCCTGCACTGAAAGAAAACAGGGACTTAATTACTGTGATGCTTCCAAGAGGTCTGTCTGCTGCTGTTTTATCCAGAATGATTGTGGCAAGTGGTATAGCTCATGCAGAAATAATGTCTCAAATAGTAATATTTGTTATTCTCATCAGTACAATAGTATCTGCTGTAGGGACTGCAATTGTTGCAAAGCACCCGAAACTGGCAGGTCCGAAAGAGAAATAGATGTTTAATATTCACTTATATATGATAGATATTAGAACCTAGACGATGGGTTTATCCATAGTGGGCAGCTATTATCGATTGTCTATCGTCGATCATCTATTGTCTATTAATAAAAAGGTTTAAATAACCTCTCGTTCAATTGGTTTCCTACAATTTGGGAGAATAATAATTATGGAACGTTCAAAAGGATTCAGAAGTAAATCCAGACATAAAATGAGGAACGGCAGGTTTTCAATAGCGGAGGCTCTGCAGGAGTTTAAGCAAGGAGAAAGAGTTTTAGTTAATATCAATCCGGCAGTTAGCACTGGAATGCCTCATCCAAAATTCCAGGGAAATAGTGGAAAAATAGTCAGTAAAAGAGGACGGGCATATCTGGTTGAACTTGAAAGCAAAGGAATTCCTAAAAAAGTAATTGCAAAGCCGGAGCACCTTTCAAGATTTAAAGAAGGAGGTTCAAAATGATTGGAAAAAGACTACTGGGGCAGGAACCAGTAACTATGACTGAGGTAAAACAATTAATTAAAGACAGAAAGAAAAATGGAGAACTAAGTTATGAACAAAATTTAGTTCTTGAAGCATGCAATAAGTTCTCAAAACTTTCTAAGAAGGAAGCAGAAAAGTTTGTAAAAGACATAACTGAAATTGAAAAATTGAATAAAGAGCACGCAGTTATGCTGTCTTATATTCTGCCGAAAACAGAAGATGAAGTAAAGATTCTTTTCAGTAAAGAACACTTTATTTTGTCAGGCGAAGAAATCAAAAAGATTCTCGAAATTTTAAATAATTACAGCGAGGGCAAAAAGAAGGAGTGAGGCACAATGCCAACTGAAGAAAACGCTATTGTTTTGGACTATTTGCCCGAAGGGAGAACTGATTCTAAAGTACCAAGGTATAAACGAGAGAAGAGAATAGCTCAAGTCATCGGAGAAGATTATTTTTCACTTCTTGAAGTTGTTTTAAGAGAAGGTTACTCTGCATCTTCAGGCGACACTCTGTATATAGGCAAAGGAACAAGAGAAAAGGTACATCACATTGTTAAAAGACTTAAATATGATGATTTAACTTCGACTGCTCAGGTTGAATTTGAATACGCGGTTGAAAAACTGGTTGAGGAAAAAGAAGATAAATTTGTAAGATGGTTCAACGAATGCGGTTCTTTGACTACAAGACTTCATAGATTAGAGCTTCTTCCAGGGGTAGGTAAGAAGCACATGTGGGATATAACCAAAATAAGACGAGGAAAAGAATTTGAAAGTTTTGAAGATATTGCTGAAAGAGTTCCTCTGCTTCCAAATCCTAAAAAGTTAATTGTAAAGAGAATTATAACTGAGCTTAAAGGAAAAGACGAGCACGGCAAGAGAGTAAAGTATAGAATATTTGCCGGAGTTAAGATGTTTCCCGATGAAAAACAATCTGAGGGAAAGAAAGAGAAGAAGAAAGGAAAGAAGTAAATCTTAAACAGTATTATTAATTATGAATTTAAAAGAAATTAAGAAACTTTTGAGAGAACACGGCATTAAGCCTAAAAAATACCTGGACCAGCATTTTTTAATTGACGAAAAAGTTTTGAAACAGGAAGTTGATTATGCTCAGGTTGATGAAGAAGATACTGTTCTCGAGATAGGCCCGGGCATAGGAACTTTAACCAGATTAATTTCAGAAAGAGCCGGAAAAACTATCGTTATAGAAAAAGATGAAACGTTCAAGTCCATTCTTGAAGAAATAGATGGTGTTGAAATTATTATAGGAGATGCATTAGAAACGGAATGGCCTGAATTTGATAAACTAATTTCAAATGCTCCCTATTCAATTTCTTCTCCGTTAGTTTTTAAAATCTTAGAGCATGATTTTGAGTCAGCTGTTTTATGCCTTCAAAAAGAATTTGCTGCAAGGATGGCTGCAAAATCAAGAACCGAAGATTACTCCAGATTAAGCGTAAACTGTTCTGTCAGGGCAAATGTAACTCTTTTGGAGGATGTAGCTCCGGATAAATATTATCCAAAACCGGAGGTAAGTTCTACAATTTTAAAAATGACTAAAAGAGAAGTTGAGCTGCCTGAAAAGTTTGACGATATTGTACGGGCGTTATTCCAGCATAAGAACAAAAAAATGAGGAATGCTTTGAATGACTCTTTCCACGAAATTGGAGAAGAGGAGGAAGTTAAAAAATTTGTTGAAGGCTTAGGAATTAAAAAGCATTTAAAAGTAACTAATTTAAAGCCGGAAGACATTATAGAATTAGCTGAACAATGGACAGAGAAGAAAGACAAAGGCAAATAATAAAAACAGTAATTGAAAGATTTAAACAACGAGATAAATTTCGAACTCGGGAGTTAAGGAGAGTTTTAAATGAGTTAGATGCAAATATTAAAACGTATTATTATATGCTGAGAAAAAGAAATATAATTGAAGATGCAGGATGGGGTTACTGGAAAATTACGGAAGAAGCAATCAGAGACCATAAAAAAGGGAAATTTAGTTCTGAAGAAAAATATACTAAATTTAGAACAGAAACTGAAAAAACAACTAAAAAATCAGATTTTGAACTAAAGGGTATGAGCAAATATCAGTTTAAAAAGTTGTGTAAAATAGTCATTGAAAGATTCGGTCCTAAATATGAACCTTTTAACAGGGATAAATTAGCTTCATTTCTTAAACGAAAAGGAGAGCAGAACTTACTTGGGCGCCAGGATTTATTAAATGTTCTAAAAAAGAATGGTATAATTAAATCAACTAAGCAAAAAGGATATTATAAAGTAACCAGAAATGCTAAGATTTTATACAAAAAAGGAGAGTTTAATGAGTAGAAAAAGACAGTTTAATGAACTGTGCCGGAAAATTATATCTGAGTTTTATATGAGAGGAAATAATAAACCATTTTCCAGCAAAGAATTTCGTCTAGTAATTGGAAAAGAATATGTAACTACTCCTTATAAATTATTAAAAAGATTAAATTCAAAAAACATAATCAAACACATCAAGCGAGGCTACTGGAGAGTAACCGATGAAGCGTTTGAGAGATTTAAAAAAGGAGAGTTTAATGACTAAAAAACCAATCTTCAAATTAAAAAATATATCTAAGATATACAATAGCGGGTCTGTTAAAACCGTTGCAGTAGACAATATCAGCCTTAAAATTAAGCCAGGTGAATACGCTTCTCTTTTCGGACCAAGTGGTTCAGGAAAGAGTACTTTAATGCATATTATGGGATGTCTTGACACTCCTACTAAAGGCGAGGTTTACATAGACGGCGAAGAAGTTTCCGAACTTGACAGCGACGAACTGGCTCAAATCAGAAGAGAGAAAATTGGCTTTGTTTTTCAGGCGTATAATTTAATTCCAAGTTTAACTGCAGTTGAAAATGTTGCTCTTCCAATGAGATTTAAAGGTATTTCTAAAGAAAAATCTGAAAAAGAAGCTGAAAAACTTTTGAAAAAAGTTGATTTGGGGGAGAGGCTTACAAACAAAGGAAATGAACTTTCCGGAGGGGAACAGCAGAGAGTTTCAATTGCCAGGGCTTTAATTAATGATCCGGATGCAATACTTGCAGACGAACCGACGGGGAATTTAGATACAAAAACAGGTGATACGATTATTGATGAACTTGAAAGATTAAATAAAAAGATGAAAAAGACAATCATAGTTGTTACCCACGATCCTCATATTTCAAAAAAGACAAAAAGGCAAATCTTAATAAAGGACGGCAGATTACAGAAAGGAGAGGAGAAACATGTTAAAAAATATGCAAATGCGTAAATTGGTTTTGATTTCAGCAGTGTTTTTAATACTTCTTACTAGTCCTGTGTTTGCCAAAGCAGACCTTGATGTTGAGGTTGACCTTCCTGAAGGTTCAGTAATCCCGGGCGAAACAGTAACTTTAACTATAGCAATGGAAAATACAGGAGATACTGCTGCCGGGGGCGTAAGTTATGAGGTAATTACCGGAACAGAACTTACTGGATATAGTACAGGACTTGTTTTCGTAGACAGTGTTCCTTCTGGTATTACTAAACGGTATAATATTCCGCTTACAGTATCTTCAACCGCTTCAGATGGAACTTATGCAGTCACTGTAAAAGTGAGGTACAGTGGAGGTACGGATTCCCCTATTACTGAATCAAAAACACTTAGGGTCGGCAGTCAGGATTCATTTTATATTTCAGATATCTATTATGAAAAGAATGCATTAGAACCGGGAACGGACAGAGAGGTAAGTATAGCTTTAAAAAATGTAGGAGGACAGAAGCTAAACAATATTTTTGCAGAGCTTCTCCCAAATACTTCTGATATAATTCCATATGGTTCCGGAGCAGAAGCCTATCTTGAATCACTTTCTCCGGGTTCAATTAAGATTTTGGATTTCAAAGTAAGCATTGACAGTGAAGCAGAAACTAAGACATATTCAACTAATTTGAATATTGACTATGAAAGTGTTTCCGGAAAGAAACTTTCTGAAACTATCTCGATAGGACTTCCAGTATCAGGAACGCCGAAACTTGAGATTTTAAATTATGAAATTGACGATGATACTTTTGAAGTTGAAATTGAAAATCTTGGAACTGCAAGGGCAAAAGCCATTAGAGTTGAATTAATTCAAGATGGAGAAACAATTGGTGTAGATGTAGATAATGAATTAAGAATTGACAAGCATACTACTTTCAGGTTTGAAACTTATAAGAAGGGGATCGGCGAACTTAAAATTACTTTTCTTGATGGGCAAAATAAAGAATATACTAAATCAGTTTCGGTTCAAATTGATAAATCATCCGGGGGTTTGGGAATAAGTCCTTCTATGTTTGTATTATTCTTGATTGTTATTGCAGAAGCAGTATTCATTTTAAAATTAAAAGAGATCGGACCTTTTGAAGAGAAGAAAAAATAATTTCTGATTATGTTAGACCTTACTTTTAAGGACATCAAAGGACATAAGATAAGGACTTTTCTAACTATTTTAGGAGTTGTAATTGCAATAGGTGCCGTTGTTTCTCTTGGTTCTATTTCTGAAGGGATGAATGAGCTCGTTACTGAGCAGATGGAAATGTTTTCTGGAATGATTGAAATTACTGAAGCCGGAGTGGAGCCAAGTCCGTCGGCTGCAGCATCAACTAAAATAGATATTGATGTTCTAGATGATATAAGAGCAATGGATGGCGTTGATGAGGCCGTTCCCGCTCTTGCAAGGCAGGTTCCAATGCAGGGAGTTATTTTTGGGATGGATTTAGATAATCTTGATTTGTTTGGATTGGAAAATATAGAAATTGATGAAGGAAGGTGGCCGTATGAAGGAGAATATGAGGTTGTAATAGGCGATGCAATTGCAGAAAATCAGGACTTGGCTCTCGGTGATACTACTAAAATTGAGGGAAAAGAGATGGAAATAGTCGGCATTCTTGAAAAAACGGATTCAATGTTTGATATGTTGATAGCAATGGAATTTGAAACAGCGCAGGATGTTTTTGAAGAGCACGAAACAGTGACTTCAATGTATGTCAAGGCGGAGGATCCGGAAGATGTTGAATATCTGGCTGAAGAAATTGAATCTGAATTTCCTTATTTAGATGCATGGACTTCAGAAGAAGGTGTTGAAATGGCTGAAGATATGATTGGGAATGTAAGGATCATTACTTTGGGAATAGGTATAATTGCTGCATTTGTTGCTGCAATAGGAATTATTAATACTATGTTCATGTCAGTTTCTGAAAGGACAAGGGAGCTTGGAATTATGAAAGCAGTTGGAGCTACAAAAAAACAGATTATGAGGCAGATACTTGAAGAAGCAGGAGTTTTGTCTGTTTTTGGAGGCCTATTTGGTCTTTTGTTTGGAATTATAGGAACAGAGGCAATGAATTTGTACATGGGAGTTCCTCTTGCAAGAGTTACTCCTGTTCTTGCTCTTTCGGGTCTTTTGTTCGGTATTCTCTTAAGTTTGGCTGCAGCATACTATCCGGCAGTTAAAGCTTCAGAAGTGGATGCAATAGATGCAATCAGAGGTGCGAAATGATCGGAGACTTAGTACGAACAGAATTTGAAAGGCATAAGTTAAGGACAGTACTCACTATAGTTGGAATTGTTGTAGGAATTTTTCTTTTAGTAACTTTAGCTTCGTTTACTGCAGGAATGCAGGCGAGCATAAATGAAGATTTAAGCATTCTTTCCGGTTTGGTAACTGTAGTAAGCAGTGATGTTAATTTTGCAAATTATCAGGCAAGCCAGATTGATGAAACTTATTCAGAGGAACTTTTGGATGTAAGTGGAGTTGAGGATGCTGCTCCTGTTATTTTTGCTCAGGTCGCAAAAATTGGTTCAATTATTGGTTTTCAGCCGGATGACCTTGATTTTTTTCCGGCGGATTATGTAGGATATCAAAAAGGCAGACTATTTGAAGAAGGAAGCAGAGAAATAGTTTTAGGTTCAAAGGCTGCAGATAGGCTCGGTTATACTGTAGGAGATATTGTTGAAATCAGGACTAATAATTATGAAGTAGTTGGTGTCTTCGAAGAAACAGGAACAACGGATGATGAAGCAGTAATTACTTCACTTGAAAATGCTCAGGAAATATGGGGAAAAGATGATAAAATTACTCTTGTTATGATTAAACCGGAAGATGTTGAAGAAGTTGATTTGATTGCTGAACGAATAAACGACGACTATGAAGATGATTTGTATGCTCTTTCTGAAAAGGATGCTCAGAGAAGGGCTGAACAATTCCTGGGGCAGATAAATGTGATGGTATACTCAGTTGGCTTGATTGCTGCCATAATTGCGGGCATAGTTATTATGAATGTAATGTTTATGTCTGTACGAGAAAGAAGACAGCAGATAGGTGTTATGAAGGCAGTTGGAGCAACTGACAGGCAGATTCTTTCCGAAATACTTGCAGAGTCTGCAATAATTGCAATAGTTGGAGGAGTTTTTGGACTTATTCTGGCATTTTTGGCGTCAGTTGGTATAAATGCATATCTCGAAGAGAGTTTAACAAAAGTTACTTTTCCATTAATTTTTGGTTCTCTTGGTTTCTCCCTATTTTTAGGGATAGTCGGTGGGCTACTGCCGGCGAGAAGGGCTGCAAAAATTAATCCAATAGAAGCATTGAGATATGAGTGAGTTATTCTATTTTTCGAATAAGTTCTTTCATCTTTTCTTTAAGATGCTTCTGCAGATAGCCTGAAAATAGAACAGAGTCAGTAGTTTCGTCTAATTTGTTGCCGTCATATTTTACAGCAAGAGTTATTTTTGAATTATTTTTTAATTCATATCTCTTAAAATCGGCTTTTACGCCTTGTTTTTTTAAATTTTTTTCAATTTCTTTAAGTTTTTTTGCTATTTTTTTATATGCCTTTTCTTCATTTATGTCTTTTTTCAAATGAATTAATATTGCTTGTGTGGTCATCAATTATTAAGTATAGTTTTTACTTTATTTACCCTTCTGCACAGCTCCATACTCTAAGATTATTCTGAACTGCATGCTTTTCCAGTTTTTTCAGATATAGATACTTTTTTGTATCATTTTTATATTTATCATGAACTTTTGCATAGCCGTTGTATACTAAAATTGAGTTAACTGGCTGGTTTTCAACATAAATGTATCTCAAAAGCCTTCCGTATTTACCTACATTTGATTTATCTCTTTCCAGGAAAACTTCTTTATCAAGAGTTAGCTGAATTAAAGCATCTTTTGCTTCATTGTAATAGCATTCTCCTCTTTCCGGAGTATCTATTCCTGAAAGTCTGACTCTGGCTGAGTTGTTTAAATCTAAGGTGTCTCCGTCAACTACATTTGTTACTAAATAGGGGCCTTCTAGTTCTGAATTATCTGCTTCTGAAATGCATCCGCAGACTAAAATTATTAGGATTAATGGAATTATCTTTTTCATAAATTAACTGGAGGAAATGAATTATTTAAATATTATTTAACTGGGAGGAGTTAACTAAATCAAAAAATCTATAACCTATTATCCAATACATAATACCTGAACATGGTTTCAACTCCAAATATCTGTCCGGTTTGCAAGAAGAAGCATACTCCTAAAGACATTAAGAAGTGCCCCTTAGTTGCAAAAATGACTCTGCCTAAAACCAAGAAGCTTTCAGATGAATTTTTCGGGCCCAGTACTTCCATATTTGTAGGGCATGCAGGATATCCAAAAGTCAATGTTGGTCCAATGGGAATAGTTGAAAAAGACGCTTTTTTAGATCCAACGGACTGGTTCGGCTCGGACTATGCAACTTTGCTGAGCAACAGAGCTTCTCTTGTAAGGTCTAAACAAAAGAAGGACGTTTATGTCAACAAATCAGGAGAGCAGTTCATTTCTGAAAATCAGGAAATTGTTCTTGCCAAGAAGCCGACTGATGTTGAATTAAAATTCAGGAAAAAGCCGAAATATGACTTTAAATTTTCAAATATAAATTCTCCTTTAGGTCCTTCTGCAGACATTAAAAAATTCAAACTGGCTGAAAACCCTTCAATTTCAAGAAAAGTTGAATATATTGCAACTGATGAATTAAAGGCGACTGAATCCGCTCAGAAGTTCTACGATATTGGACTGGATATCTACAAAATAACTAATGTTCTAAGTTCAGGAGCTCTTGGTTTAGATAAAAACAAGAAATTAGTTCCTACTCGATGGTCAATAACCGCAGTCGACGACATGCTCGGCAAATATTTAATTGGAAGGCTGAAGGATTACCAAAGTGTAAACAATTTCAAGGTTTATGAATCTGAATATTTGGGAAATCATTTTGTCATTCTTTTAATGCCCGGCAAATGGGAGTTTGAAAACTTTGAAGCATGGGCTCCCGGCTCCTACTGGTCTTTTCATTTAAAAGAATCGGAAATTCTGCAGGAGTACGAACCGTTTGAAGGCAGAACAAAGTATGCGGATAAGCAGACAGGCGGATACTATGCCTCTAGACTTGGAGTTGTTGAAGGCTTGGATAAAATGAATCGACAGGCGAGAGTTGTCTCTTTCAGAGAGGTTTCGGAAGGTTATACTATACCTGTCGGCGTCTGGCAGGTCAGGGAAAATGTAAGAAATGCATTTACTGAGAAACCGGTTGAATTCAACTCTTTGGAATCTGCTTTGAAGTACGCCGATTCAAAACTTAAACTTGATGTTTCAGACTATACTGAGCAGAGCAGAATTTTAAGGCAGAAAAGACTGAACTACTACTAGTAAACTTATTAAACTCGAATGCAAAAGTAAATTTATGGACAGAGATTTGTTAATTTCAAGGGAAATAATTGCCTTTTTAGGCGTAATTATGCTCGCAGTCTATATTTTAATGGCTTTCATTTCTCCTGTTTTCAAGGAAATTACTGCCAGATTTGTTGCAATTCTTGCAGCTCCGGCTACTCATTTAATGACAGTTTATTCTCTTGGTCCGATTTACTTGAACTGGATAACAAGTGAATATTTCAGAGAAGAAACTTATCCAGAAATTAAAGAAGCGGCAAAGAATGGTTTTACAGGCATTTGGGTTGCTGGAGACTGGGTTCGGGCAACTTACGGCAGATATTATGACTCTCCAAATCCTCTGGCTTTTGTTGTCAAATTAACTCTTTCAGCTCTTTTGTTCATCTATGGAGTAATCCTTGTAACTAAAGCTTTCAAAGAAGAAAAGATAGTTATGCTTATTGGCAGAGTCAGGGAGATTTCCTATATTGCCATAATGGTTACTCCTCTTATTTATGGGGCGGTTCCAGTTGATGCATACACTTTGACAGCAATGCTTGTTTTCTATCCGGTATTCTATGCTTTAGTTGAACTTATTTTGTTTATAGTTCCTACTCCAGGAACATTGGCTTTTGGCTCGGAAAAAGAAATTTAATTTTTGCTCTGAATGCTTACAACATCGCCGTGTTTCAATTCGTGGTCTGCTCCCAGTTTTCTTTTAGTCCTTGCATCTACTGCGCAGATGAAATTTTCACCAATATCTGAATGTATTTTATATGCAAGTTCTTCTGCTGTAGTTCCCTTTTCAACTAAGTAAGTATCGGGCAGAACATTTCCTTTTTTGTCTGTCAGCTTGTTTACATCTTCAACTGGAAAGACTGCAATTAATCCCAGTAAGTCCAAAGCGGCTTCATTCAACGTCTGCTGAACTCCAGTATTTCCAAGCTTTTCCAGAACATTTTCCTTTATGAATTCAAGTCCTTTCTTTTGCTTTTCTTTTACATGGCCTTCAATTTCAAAATCCGAATCGCCCGGAATGTACTTAATCAACTCTTTTTCCGCGGCTCTTCTTAATGCCAGCTCCGAGTCGGCTGAAGCCGGTATGGTCCTTCCAAGCTCTTTCAGTTTATCTATGTTTTCAATTCCTTCTTCTAAATCGCATTTATTTCCGCATACAATAATTGGCTTTGAAACTTTTCTTAAACTGGTTGAGAATTTTCTCAGTTCTTTGTCTTCCCATTTATTGAATTCGTCCAGGTCTAATTCTGCTTTTTTAACTGCATAAGAAACCTGATGCTCGTCAATTTTTAATCCTGAAAACTTTTCCGCAAGCTCTTTTAACAGGTCTTTACCCGCCAGTTTGACTTCTCTTCTTATCTTATCCCAGTCATCTTTCAAAAGAGAAAAGAACCATTCATCTATTTCATCTTCCAGAAATTTTACATCTTCTTTTGGATCATGAGTACCTGGTTCGCAGGATTTTCCGTCTGCATCCGTTGCTCCGGCTGAATCAACTATATGAATTAAGGCATCTGCTTTTCTTAAATCATCCAGAAACTGGTTGCCGAGACCTTTCCCTTCATGAGCTCCCGGTACAAGACCCGCAACATCCAGTAGTTCTACCGGAACAAATCTCTGCCCGTTCAGGCAGAAAGAATTATTTGGATCGCATTCAACATCAAACTCTTTGCAGGCGCAGTCAATTCTGACATAGCCCATTCCATGATTTGCCTTAATTGTTGTAAAAGGATATGAAGCAATATCTGCCTCTGCAAGAGTTGCAGCGCTGAAGAACGTGCTCTTCCCGCAATTTGGTTTTCCCACAAGCCCTATTAATTTTGCCATCCCAAAACGTATATATTAAATACTCTATATAAATATCTGTGGGAGAAAATGAAAACTCCAATCTGTAAAATCTGCCAGAATTCGGAGATATTATGCTCCGGCTGTCAGAAGAAACTGGAGAACGGCGAAATTAATCAGCATGACGTCGAAGTAGCGAGAGCT
>JAWOEA010000005.1:0-8114 GCA_046483005.1 Candidatus Undinarchaeales archaeon | reverse complement strand
AGGACGGGCTGGGATACATGCAAACCCCTGACGACGCTATAAGCCATTGGCACTTAGCGTTGAGAAATCAAGACTTCTTTCGGCACAGCATCCCCCAGTATCCCCATACGCACAAGCTATAACTAAGCTCAGGCCGGAATGGCATAGTGATGATGACGATAAAGGAGAAATTAAAATTGTGATGTCCGGCTCGGCTTCTGACCAGTCTGATTGGCAACCCCATATTCGCAATAAAAAAAGGCGTGAAGCTCTGGCTAAACGGTTCAAGGATCCGGAAGATCCCCTGAAAATGGTCATTGTTCGGGATATGTGGCTGACGGGGTTCGACTGTCCGGCCTTGCACACCATGTATGTCGACAAGCCCATGAGGGGGCACGGCCTGATGCAGGCCATAGCCAGGGTAAATCGAGTGTTCAGGGATAAGCCGGGTGGTTTGGTAGTGGATTATCTGGGTATAGCAGACCAGCTCAAGCAAGCTCTTAACGATTACTCAGAGGCAGGGGGCAGAGGTGAAGCAGCTGTCCTTCAAGAGGAAGCAGTCAGGATAATGTTGGAAAAGTACGAAGTTGTGGCTTCCATGTTTCATGGTTTCGATTACTCCTCTCTTCTCCAGGAGTCCCCCCAAAATCGTCTCTCTGGAGTTGCTGCTGCTATGGAGCATATTCTTCAATTAGAGAACGGGAAAAAGCGCTTTCTTAAAGAGGTGACATCCCTGTCCAGAGCCTTTGCCCTTGCCGTTCCCCATGATGATGCCCTCAAGATCCGCGATGAAGTCGGTTTTTTTCAGGAAGTACGTTCCGGTTAGTTACTATCAGTTCCAGTCTGCTGAATCTGAGACAGGTTCAACTGTAGACGAAACTTCTGACCTAGTAACTACATGGACAAACATGCCGAACAGCACAGCTCCAGCAACCTTTGCAACGAACTTCAAGTTCCCGAATGCAAATGACGAGTTGTACGGACATATAGGAATAACTGTTCCGGACGACGAACCAGCTGGTGCCAAGAGTTCAACAGTAACCTTTACTGCAAGCCAGGCATAAGCAAATAAAAGTGAAACTTAAAGTAGAAGGAGGGAGAAAGCACTCTCTCTTTTTTTTTGTTTTTATTAGATAATGGAATCTAAAATTTTATAAACTAAAAAGATATATGCAAACTATATGAAAAAAATAATCGTATTGACTACCCTATTTTTTTTGGCACTAATGCCTTCAGCATTAGCTATTGGTGTTTCTCCAAGCAGGATTAAGACGGATTTTGAAGCGGGCGAGAGTGCAACATTTGATTTTTATGTAGTCAACACAAGGAATGAGCAGGTTCAAGTTAAGATATATGCAAAAGGAGACCTTAATGAGTCAATTGATTTACAAGACGAAGTTCTTACTCTGGAGGCAGGGGGTTCAAAATCTTCAAAATTTACAGTTCATTATCCTTCTACACTCGGTCCGGGAAAACACGACAACAGGATAGGCGCTCTTGAAATAGCAAGCGGAGAGAGCGAAGGAGCTGCTGCAGTAGGGGCGGTCAGTGCAGTAGAGCTCCAGTTTTGGGTTTATGCTCCGTATGAAGGCAAATATTTGGATGCCTCTTTGGATGTTCCAGATGTTGCAGCAGGTGAAACGATTGACTTTACCCTCAAATTAACAAGCAGAGGAACTGAAGGAATTGACAGTGCAAGCGCCAAAATCAGAGTGTACAACTCTAATGGAGATCTTTTAAAAACACTAGACTCCGGTTCAACTTCTCTTTCCGCCGACGGCGACACTGAAGAATTACATGCTGACTGGAGCCCTGGAAAGCTTCCGGCAGGCACTTACAGTGCCGTTGCAGCAATTTCCTATGATGGAAAAAATACGGAAGCAAGTTCAGATTTCAATATCGGAGACCTCTTTGTAAAAATAAAGAGTGTAAACATAGATGATATCACTGCGGGGTCCATTGGGAAAGCAGAGATTAAGGTTCAGAGTTTTTGGAATGAAAAAATAACAGAAGCTTATGCAACAGTTGAACTTTTGTCCAACGGAAAAACTTTAAAGAAATTTACAGGCTCCGTTTTTGAAATTCCTCCACAATCATCTAAAACGGTGGAAGTTTTTATTGACAGCGAAGGACTTCAGAAAAAACAATATTCAATAGTTGCGAAAGTACATTATTCTGATAAAGTTGCCGAAAAAAGAGGAAATCTTAGAATAACAGAGCCATCGGCGCTTCCCAGTATGACAATCATTGCAAGCGTCAGCATTTTGCTCCTGATTATAATCCTGGCAGTAGTTCTTTATCTCTGGCACAAAAAAGGGTCTTCAAAAGAGAAAAAATCAAGAACGGCATCAACAGGAAGGAGGCGCAGAGAGTATTATGAGCAAGAAGAAGATCTCTAGGAAAGAGAAAATAAAAGAGCTTGATTTTACTCAGTTGCTACTGGGTGTAGCAATGTTAGCCTTGCTCTCTTTAAGCATAACAGTTGGATATAGTTGGCTGACATATTCCCCGCCGGAACAGGAGCAGAGAATTGATATGCAGATAAATGTTGGCAATTACACCGGCTTTAATGTAAATACAAGTGCCTTGTTTTTTGGCACGGTGGTTCCAGGCGGAACCGCAGAGAGGCAGGTCGAACTAACAAATCCTGGCAAAAAACCATTAACCGCAATTTTAAGGGTCAGCGGAATTCTTGATTCGTGGACAACTATTTCAGATAACAACTTTGAAATTGAGCCAGAGGAAACCAGAAATGTTACTGTTAAATTAGTCATCCCTCCTGATGCAGAGATGGAAAGTTATAGAAGCACCCTGATAATAACCTTTAAATAATAATCAAGACACTAGACAATAGGGAACATTAAAATGACAAGGGTAGATATTATAAGCATAACATTGGTGGTTTCAATAATTATATTATCTGGAGCATTTATGCAGGGCATAACTGGTCTTGTTACCGGAACGGCTCAAGTTGAGGTAACAGGAGTCGCGCAAATTTCACTGCCAACAAGCTCTGTTAATTTTGGACAAATTACTCCAGGAGCTACAAACGACACTACTGATGATAATCCTGCCCCCTTTGTAATTCAAAATGACGGAAACGTAATTGTAAATGTTTCAATAGAAAGAGACCCTTCATCAACTCCAATGTTTAACGGGACTGGAGGCGGAGATAATACAGCTTCTTTCCAGTTCAAGGCGGATAATACTACTGAAGCAAATTCTTTTAACTGGGAGACATCTACAACTTCCTGGACAAATGTACCCGGCACGACGACAACTAATTTCTTAAATGAACTAGGACATCAAAAGCAAAAAGATAGTGCCGAAGTTGACCTTTTAATAAATGTGCCTGAAGATGAGCCAGCAGGAGTTAAATCTGAATCATTAATATTCACAGCCATGCAAGCATAATGAACATAAATAAGAAAATTATCTTTGTTTTAATTATGATACTTTTTTCTATACAATTTCTTAATTTTTCAGTTACCTCTCTTAATACTGCTGTTGGACTTATTGATGTTGACATAGAAAGTCCAATCGAGCATGAAGAAACAATAAACATTTCAAATCAAAGCAAAGGGACTTGCGTTGATTACAATTTCACGAATCCTGAATTAAAAGTAACTTCTACTCAAATTTGTGCAAGGAAAAATATTACTAACGCAGTATTAAAACTCAGGAAAATAAATTGCAGTGCGCTCCCGGAACCGCCTCATATGGTTTATACATGCCTGCAGTTTGTACCTGCAAATCTTCCCGAAACTTCAATTGAAAATGCAGGCATTAGTTTTAATGTTGACAATTCATGGACAAATGAAAAAAGTATTAATATTGAAAAAATCAGGATGCATAGATATGTATCTTCATGGGAGGAACTTTCAACCAATAAGGTTGAAGAATTTTCGGAATATGTTTCATTTAAGTCAGAAACTCCTGGTTTTTCATATTTTGCAGTTACCGGACAGGAAAAAACAGTTGAAGAGCCCCCAGCTGAAGATGAAACATACGGCGCTCCCGGAGCACCGGCTCCTTCTCCCGCCCCGGCAGTACCGGAGGAAGAGGAACCAGCTCCCGAGGAAATCGTTGAACCCGAGGAACCTCGCAAGCCGCTCTTTGACATTGGAGTCCTGCTCCTTTCTAAAGAAAGACGTCTTGATATTTCCGTTTTACTCTCAATTACATCTTCACTGTTATTAATACTCGCTGCACTTCTTATTTTCTTTTACAAAATATTTAAACTAGAAAAACTTAGGTAACTGCATGAAAAAGAAAGCAATTGCTGTTTTATTCATTTTAATTATCTTGATATTTCTTTCGTTTAATACAGCAGTATATTCTACAGAAGGCCCACGAATTGAAACAAGTATCCCTAAGGGATTAAATCAAATTGCTCCAGGGGATTCTCTGCCTTTTACAGTTGTTTTAACAAATTTTGGGAACAAAACAAAGACAGATGTAACAATACTTTATGAAGTGCGCGACGGGTCTAATAATACTGTTTTTGAAAGCAGTGAAACAGTTGCAGTTGAAACAACGGCTTCATTCATAAGAAGCATTGAATTTCCTTCCGATTTTAAACCAGGCACTTATTTTCTTGTAGTGGAAATATTATATCCTGGACAAATATCTCCTGCAGTTTCCTCCATGAAATTTGAAGTGCTTCCTGGTTTATTTGGTATATTTCTAAAAGACCTAGTTGCAATTCTTCTGGTTTTTACGGGTGCAGTTCTTGTAATAATAACTCTTTTTCTGCTTTATCTAAGAGAAACCAAAAGGTTCATATCTTCTTTTGATTATTCCCATATATCAAAAAATAAAAGAACATATTATAAGATAATTGACAAGGTAATCTCAATAATGCGGCTCCACGCCGGAGACAAAGTGATTGAAGGTGCCAACAGAATTGACGGGCTGAAAGTTTCTGAAAAAGGAGAAGTTTTGGAACTGAGAAAAAATCCGGCAGAAGTTCTTGCAGTACTCACTTCAAAGTATCAGCATATTTCAGGTATTCCTAAAAAAGTGAAAAAAACTCTGAAATCAGAGGAGCAGGTGGCTCCTGATGATGTAACAAAAGAAATAAATACTGCAGTGGATTATATACACTTAATAGAAAACTTAAGAAAACAGAAAAGTGGGCCCAAAAAGAAAAATGAGTCAAAAGCAAAATAAGACATTAAAAATATTAGTTGTTGATAATGACTCGGCTACAGTAGGAACAATATCTGCCCAGCTTTCTTCCGGAAATCATGAGCCAGTAGGGGCTTATTCTGCAAGAGAAGCCAAACGTTTAGTAAATGAAGAAAACCTTGATTTAATTCTTATAGATGTTATGATGCCGGATATTGACGGAATAACTCTTGCTGAACAGTTGATGGAAAATAAACTAGCAAAAAACACTCCAGTTATTTTATTCAGCGCGCTCGGTATTGCATCAGAGGGCTTTAAAGAATCTGAAAGAATAGTCAATCTTTCAAATGTGAAGGCAAAACTTGAAAAGCCATTCACTGCCAAGCAGTTGCTGAGTGTAATTGATAAGGTAATTAAAAACAACTTCAAATGAGTGGGAAAACAGGACTTTACGAAAGAATTTCTATTGTAGCTCCTTTAATTATAGCCTGTCTTGACAAAAACCATGAAATAGTTATGTTCAATAAGGGAGCGGAGAAAATTACCGGCTATAAGGAAAGTGAAGTTACTGGAAAGGACTGGTTTTCTTTATTTTTCAAGAAAGAACAGCATGAGGAGATGATAAATACATGGGAAAAAGCGTGGGGAAAGGCCCGTACAAAACACATAAACCCCATTTATGTCAAAAACGGAGAACGAAAATTAATTGCATGGAGCAACACTTTTTTTAAGGAATATGGAAAGAACGGCCTTCTTATTTGTATCGGCACTGACATCACTTACAAAGAAAAAGAGGAGAAACGCATCGAGGAAGCAAGAACGAATTTCACAAACATCGCGGTGCACGAACTCAGGTCACCGCTTATGAACATTGTTGGCCTCTCTGACCTGCTTTTGAATGAGAAATTCGGGTCAATCCCGGCAAAAGCAAAGAAGCCCTTAAAAACAATTCTTTCTGAAGCAAATAAAATTAAAAAACACACTGATAACCTCTTAATGTCAGAACGCATTAAACATATGCAGGAAAGTTTTGAAATTCAAAAACTTCATGTCGCTGATTACTTACAAAAAATAAAACTAAAACTGAAATTATTAACTGCCAAATATAAAAAGCGCCTAAGAATTACAAACAAGGCAGGCAATTCTGTATTTTATGCAGACCCCGACAAACTTGAGCAGGTTTTCACTAATCTTGTTCACAATTCTTCAAAATACAGCGCACCAAATGAATTAATAAAAATTCACGCATCCAAAGAAAAAAACAAAATGGTTTTTAAGGTAATAGACCAAGGGGAAGGGATTTCAAACGAAAATCAACGCAATTTGTTCAAAAAATTTACTCACAAAAAAGATTATCTCACCAGAAAACAAGAAGGATTAGGTCTGGGCCTATATATTTCTAAAAACATTCTGGAGCAAATGCACGGCACAATTAAGTGCAAAACTAAAGTCGGCAAAGGCACTACGATGATATTCGCTCTCCCCAGGAAAAAACCGAAGGTTTAATCAACCACGCCGTCGCCGGTTATCTTAAAGGCAACTTCTCCGTCAGGCAGATTTGGACTGTCAATCAATTTTGCAATCTTTTCTCTGCTTTTCTTTTCCTTAGATAAGTTCTAAAGTTAGCTCCGTGCCCCAAATACACCTTCCTGTTCTATATGTATTTTTCAAATCTGACACCAAAGCCTTTATAAACCTGCTCCTGTAATGGTATCTGTTGCGAATTAGGGACATTGTAAACCGTAAGGCTTGCAGTTAAACATGCTTTGAAAATAAGTATGGAACCGTTTACACAACGGATCTCTACTTCGTAGCACTTTAATTTTCTTTTATAATTTCTAATATGTATTTTTTTTCACCAGTTTACCCTAGGCATCAAAAACAAGTTTATATCTCTTTTCCCGGACTTTAACTGTATGCGCAGGAAAGAAGTGCAGGAATACTATTCAAGGCCGGAAATCAGGAAAGCCATTTTAAACTCAGCCGAAGGCAGGGAAGTAGTCCCTGTATTCAGGAAGGGAAAGTTCGGAAAAAGGCCGTCGGCAGTCCAGTACGAAAAAGATTTAGAACAGCTGGTAAAGAAAGGAGCAGTCACATTCTACGGCTCTCTCGAAAGGTGGAAGAACCCTTTCTCCCTGAAAAAGGAGCTGAACAAGGCACAGCTGGACCGCCTCAGGACGGGCTGGGATTTAGTACTTGACATCGACTCCAAAGACTCGCTGGAACCGGCGAAGAAAACGGCCCTCGCACTAATTAAAACTCTGGAGTCCTACGGCGTCAATTCATACTCTTTAAAGTTCAGCGGCAGGCGGGGCTTTCATGTAACTTTACCCTTCAAAATATTCCCGCCGGAGTGGAAGTACGAGCCGGCAGAAAAGTCCTACCCTGAACTGCCGAGGCTGATCCTCGACTATTTAACTGAATCGGTCAGGCCGGAGCTTGAAAAAGAGTTCGGAAAAAAGCTGGAAAAAGTCCTGGAGATAGACTCTGCAGTTATAGCCTCGAGGCACTTAATCCGCCTGCCGTACTGCCTGCACCAGAAGACCTGGCTCTCCAGCATTTACCTTTCAAAGGAAGAACTTGAAAACTTCAAGAAAAAAGACGCGGAGCCCGGAAATTTCAACGTTTCCGCTCCGGACCTATCTCCGCAAAAGCCGGAAGCGGACGACTTGGTCCAGTCCGCCGAGCTCTGGGACAGGGGAAGGAAAAAGCCAAAGAAGAAGTCAAGACCGGATTTTTCAATCCAGAAGAAGAAAAGCAATAATAAGACTGCCCCAGTTCAAAATTTTCCGCCCTGCATTAAAAACATCCTCTCAGGTTTAAAAGACGGGAGGAAGAGAAGCGTATTTCTCCTGACGACCTTCCTGCACCACGCCGGCTGGGACCGGACCGACATTGAAAAACTGCTCCTGAAGTGGAACGAAAGAAACGAGCCCCCTCTTGAAAAGAAGTACATTGACCAGACCATCCGGAGCCAGTTCAAGAGAGAAGAGCCGCAGATGGCG
>JAWOEA010000047.1:0-9616 GCA_046483005.1 Candidatus Undinarchaeales archaeon | reverse complement strand
ATTTATTCATTCTTAGAATGGCAAGAAAAGAAAAGGATTCACTCGGCGAGGTAGAAGTTCCTGAAAACGTTTATTACGGTTCATTTACCCAGAGGGCTAAAGACAACTTTAAGCTTTCAGGGATTAAAGAGCATCCGGCTTTAATTAAAGCATACATTCTTGTTAAGAAAGCGGCTGCAAATGCAAATATTAAACTAAAATCTCTTGATTCTGAAAGAGGGAATGCGATTATTGAAGCATGTGATGAAATTTTAGACGGGAATTATCAGGACCAGTTTGTTTTAGATATGTTCCAGGCCGGCGCCGGAACTCCTTTCAACATGAATTCTAATGAAGTCATTGCAAATCTGGCTTCTGAAAAATTAGGAAAGGAAAAAGGAAGTTATTATGTTCATCCAAATGACCATGTAAATATGGGGCAGAGCTCCAACAATGTAACTCCGACTGCAGTCAAAGTTGCTTCTCTTTTACTTCTTAAAGATTTAATTTCGGAGCTTGAACTTCTTTCAAAAGAATTTAGGAAGAAAGGAAAAGAATATGGAGATTTGGTTAAGGTTGGGAGAACTCACTTAATGGATGCAGTTCCGATAACCTACGGGCAGGTATTCAATTCATATGCAAGCTCAATTAACCATTCAGCTAAAAGACTTGAAAGGAATTCAGGTGGTTTGTTAGAAATTGGTCTTGGAGGGAATGCTATAGGTACAGGAATTAATACGGATGACAAGTTCAGAGAAATTGCTGCTTCCGAGCTTTCAAAAATTACTGATTTTGAATTTAAAGAAGCGTCAGACAACATTGAAATGACTTGGACCATGGCTCCTTTTGTTGAATTTTCCAGCTCTATAAAAAATCTGGCTCTTGAATTAGATAAAATTTCTTCTGATTTAAGATTATTGAGCTCCGGGCCGAAAGCAGGATTAAATGAAATTACACTTCCTGAAGTTGAGCCCGGAAGTTCAATAATGCCCGGAAAAATCAATCCTTCAATTGCAGAGGCAGTCAATCAGGTTTGTTTACAGGTAGTTGGGAACTGCTCTGTAATTGATGAAGCATCCAGATCCGGACAGCTGGAGCTGAACTTCTATACTCCTTTAATTGGATTTAATTTAATCTGGTCTCTTGAACTTTTGACAAGAACTGTGAAGATGTTTAATGAGAAATGTATAGCAGGACTTGAAGTTAACGAGGAAAGGGTTAAGGAATTGTTTGATAAGAGTGTATGTCAGGCGACTGCTCTATGCCCTGAACTAGGGTATTCTAAAGTTGCCGAACTAGTAAAAGAAGCCTGGAAGAAAGATAAGAGTATGAAGGAACTTGTTTTGGAGAAAGATTTATTGGAAGAAGAGAAAGTTGAAGAGTTGTTTAAAGCAGAGAATCTGACTTAGATCAACTGAACCTAGTTAAGTATTTGTTTTTATTAGCAAAGAAAGGTTTCTTATATTAGCATTACATTAAATTAAATATGATTAATCTCTTAACGGAGGTGAAAAATATGAAAGGAAAAAACATATTAGCAGTTTCTTTAATAATGACGGCTTTATTAGTGACTCCGATTTTTGCTCAGCCGGAACTGCCTGGTCCAGGAATGACCCCTGACAGCCCGTTTTACTTTTTAGACAGAGTGTCTGACAGATTCCAGTCTGCTGAAAATGTAGCAGATGAGAAGGCAGCTGAAATGGTCGCAATGGCGGAAAAAGGACATGAAAAAGGCGCCAATGTAGCTCTACAAAATTATGAAAAGGCAATGGAAAGAAGGCAGAAAGATGCAAATGAAAGCGAGGCAGAAGCTGAAGAAGTTGCACGGCAGGCAAGCAACCATCTTGCTGTACTTGCAGGAGTTAGGGAGCAGGTTCCTGAGCAGGCAAGAAAAGGAATTGACAAAGCAATTAATGAGAGTGCCAGAAACAGAGAGCAGGCAATGAATACTCTTAGAAAAAGGAACTCTGAAAGAGCTAACTCTGTTGCAGAAGAAACTTTGGAAGAAGTAATGGCAAACACTCCTGAAGAATCACAGGAAGGCTTACAGACAGCCCTTCAAGCTGTAAAGAGGAGAGGACCTCCTGAATACAGAGAAGGCAACGAAACTGAAGCAGGACAAGAAGCTGGAGAAAATGCAAGTGAAGCAGGACAGGAAAACGCTTCCGGAGAACAAAATGGAACAGGCGGAAACACTTCGGAAGAAAACGGATCAGAAAATAGTCCGGAAGCACCTGTTTAATTAAATAAGATTGCAGGCCTGATGTCGATAAAAGATATTAGGTCTCTTTATATTATTTTGTTTTCCATAAGTTTACTATAATTGCTGAAAGAACTAGGACAGCCATGATTATTACTACAATTCTAAATCCTTTAATCCAGGCCCATACCAGAAATGCAATGAAGATTATTAGGTAGAATCCGAATTTCTTGTTTGTTTTTATTAAGTCGAAGAATGATTTCATTATTAAAAAAGTCTATTTGCAGGTTATAAATAATTAACCTCTTTTATATCCAAATGTCTTTTCATAATTTTTATGGCTGAAAATGTCTAGAATTAGTGCAATTATCTCGATTTCGCTACCTTTAATCGTGTAGATCATTCTCTGAGCGCCGGGAAGATTTACTTTCCATAAATTATTTACATCATACAAATTGATATATTTTTTAGGAATTAATTTCTTTTTAATATGAACCCCATATTCAGGGTTTTTCTTCAAGAAATTAATTTTTTCTTTTATAGCATCGTAAAGAGTTTGAAGTTCGCTGGAAGATATGCCTTTTTCTATTTCTTTATTAACGTTCTTTTCTAATCTTTCAAAATATTCAAGAGCATCTCCTGTTATTTTAACTTTTATTGTTTTGTTCTCAAAGTTACTCATATAAAAAATCGGCTCTTTTAGAAATATAAACTTTCTTTAACTGAGCTGAGTTAATTAAAGTTCTTTTGCTTCAGAAATTGCCTTTGCAAGTTTAGGACTTTGATTATATATCCAGACAATCCCTTTATGGCCGTCCAGGATTTTTCCGCTTTCTTCAAGGTATTCAAGAACTACATTAAGAGTTTGATGCATTACTTTCCTTGGGAGTTTTTCTTTTAGTTCCTCTCTTGACAAAGTAGTTTCTGCATTCTTCAGGACTTTTTCCACCATTAAGACAGTTCTTAAGTTTGGATAGTGTAAAGCTTGTTTTTTCATATGTTTATACAACTGTTTGTATATATCTATATAAATAGTTTTTGGTAAATGAAGCAAGTGCTTCTGCAAGCTTCCTCCTGCATTCTTTTAAACTTCAGTCAACCGCAAAGTAAAGAATTCTTATTATAAGGTAAAAGGCATACATTCCAATCAGGTAGAATCCTCCAATCCTACTTAGTTCTCCTTTCTTGTATATTATATAGATAAGGAGGATGACTGCAGTCACTATCCTCATCGGGAGGTCCCACATGTATATCGGCTTTGAAACAAAGTAAGTAGAAATCAGGCTTCCCAAACCTATACCTAAAAGTGGATTAGTTATGTTGCTCCCAATTAATGTTCCTAAAGAGATGCCTGCCACTTTATGTTTTAAACCGGAAATTGCAGTGAGCATTTCGGGCAAAGCGGAGGCAACCCCGAGAGATACAACTCCAATTAATGAACTTCCAAGACCGGTTAATTTCACTATATTATGCGTTGAGGTTAGAGCGAAATGCGCGCTCACTAAAATTAAAGCCATGCTTAAGAGCACTATTACTACATCTTTCCTTTCATTCTGACTTTTTTCTATTTCAGTTCCGTCGTAAATTTCGCTGGTTTTTGTTTTCCACAGATAGAACATGTAGACGGCGAAACAAGTTAATGAGATTAATCCGTCCAGTCTTGAAAGGGTTCCGTCTATTGAAAGAGCCAGAGTAAGGACGGCGCCCCCTATCATTGGAAGGTATGCTTTCTTTAAAAATTTCTTTTTGAATGTAAGTCCGCCCATGGCAATTACGACAATTCCAATAATCAATGTCTGCTGTACTACATCTGAACCAATATTTCCTCCAAGGACTGCAGAGGAGAGTACTCTGTATAGTTCAAGGTCATTCGGATGAGACAATATATTGAAAGAAGCAACCACGTGAGCTCCAATCTCCGGCAGACTGGTCCCGACGGCTACTATTGTAATTCCGATTAATATGCTTGAGAAGTTGTACTTCTTTGCAAGGGCTATAAGACTTTTTATTAATTTTTCAGACCCGAATACAAGTACTGCTAAGGATGCTATTATTATTCCTATATTTGGAAGAAGTCCCAGTGTTTCAAACATTTTTAGAAATTTATGGAGAAGTTGTTTAATTAGTTTACTGTTGAAAGGGGTTTTTGGAAGTTGATTGGAATAATTAACTGCGGGACCCAATAACCAACTATTTAAAGGATACAAAGGATGTATTAGTTATAAGCGATTGATTTTCTATTTATAGGAAGTTATTTCGAGATTACACGGAGGTGTTAAAATGAAAGGAACAATAAAAAAGTTTATTGACGACAAAAACTACGGGTTTATTGAAGTTGAAGGCGGAGAAGAAGGAAAAGATCTCTTTTTCCACAAGAACGATACTGCTGAAGGATATCATCCAAAAAGCGGAGATGCAGTTGAATTCAAGAAAGAACAGAGCGACAAAGGACCTAACGCAGTAAATGTCAAAAAAGCAGAATAAACTAAAAAGTAAACTTTAAGCAAAAGTTTTTTGGTGCGGGGATTTTTTGGTTTCCGCTCCTAACTTATTTTATTTTTATGATTATTTCTCATTTTGGTGGCATTCACTCTTATGTTTAATTGTAATTAAGGTCAACTTTAAGATAAAACCTAAGAAAGATCTGAACCAAAATGCTTTTCTGATAACTCTCGTGCAAATTCATCTACTTTTTTGAAAAGAGTTAGTGCTTCCTTTTTTTCAATCATATTTTTTGCGATCAAACCGATTGGTCTAAGTTCCTCATATCCTATTAAAGTATCAGGCTTCATTCCTTCTTTTCGTATCTTCTTAATTTTCTTCTTTACGTCCTCTGGGTCTTCAAATTTAATAATTTGAGCCGGATATTTAATGCCTCTAGATAGCTTTTCTATATCAATATGTTGATATACATTCCTTATTTTGTTTTTAAATTTTCTAAGAAATTTAAGATTATTTTCTTCAAGGTAACCCTGCTCTTCGCAATGCGTTATTGCAGGACCAAAGGGCTTCTTAAATTCTTCTTCTTCGTTTACATAAATTATTTCTTTAACTAAAGCTTCAAGAAAAACACCTTGCATAATAATTGAAACATTATTCAATCCTATTAAAGTAACATAATACATTTCAAAGTATAATTGCCTAAGACGAGGCACCATAAATGGTAAATTGTTTAAGGGAGGAAGACTTGAAAGTCTTTCTTCAGCTTGCTTCCTAAAAGCATTTAATGTATTTTTTACAAACTTCTCTTTATTCCAATTATTTTCAGTTTTATCACTCATTTCTTCATTTTATTTAAATTCTTTTAATTTCCCATCTATATATTTCTTAGCTTCTTTTTCATTTTTTTAATATAACTCATACTGATTCTTGTCCTTTATTATTTCTTACTCATTTCCTTTACCTACATCCATTCTCTCAATTTCTCCTCAATAACTTCAATTCTGCAATCAAGGAAAACCTGAACCAAAAAATTGAAAGAAACTAAAAATTCCCAAAACATTTAAAAAGGGTTTTCTCTTATTAAATTGCACAATGACTGAATCGAAGGAAAAAACAACATCGACTGAAGATGAACCAAAAGAAAAAACAAAATCAAAAAAAGAAATAACAATTTCAAAGAATTTACTTATAGGAATTATAGGGGTTATCGCAGTTTTGGTTTTAGTTTTTGTGGGAATTTATTTTTTCAATATCACTGGAGACGCTACAGGAGAAGTCGTTGCTACGGTAAATGGGCAGGAAATCAGTTCTGATGAAGTTGCTACAATTCAGCAAGCACTTTCACAGCAAGGTCAAGAAGTGTCCGAAGAGGACGCACTTGAACAAGCCATAATTCAAGAAGTTCTATCTCAAAAAGTTCAAGAGGAAGGATTCACTGTTACAACTGAAGAAGCGGAAGCTATGCTTGAACAACAACTTGCAGGGCAAGGTTCAACATTAGACGACTACAAACAACAGCTTGAAACGCAAGACAAATCTTATGAAGATGAAATAGAAAATATGAAAGAACAACTCGCTACTCAAAAATACTTGGAGAGTGAAATCGATGAAGAAGAACTCGAAGTTACAGAAGAAGAAGCAATGGATTTCTACGAAAATTACAAACAGCAATCTTCAGAAGAAGTTCCAGAATATGAGGAAATAGAATCCCAAATAATTATGCAACTAGAACAACAAAAACAACAAGAAGCATTAAATTCTTTAATTCAAGAACTTAGATTAAATGCCGATATTGAATATAAAAAGTAGATTAGAAATTCTTTAAAAATAGCCGCCCATGAGACAGATCGGCTCTTCAAGCACTTCAATAACCTGCTTCAAATACTGCTGTGAAGTATCTGTTTCAATCTTTTCGTACATCCTTTCCTCCATAATTTTTCTTAATTAAGAGCTCGGCTGCTTCTTTACACGGCCCGCCTTCTTCCAAAAGGTCAAGTATTAACTGCGGTGTTGAAACAACCGGAAATATGGAAATACTAAATTCGGGCGGTTTTTCTTTATCTGCATGGAGTTTTATTCCCGGAGTATATGATTTATAGAAAACATGCGGGTCAAAGTTATATAAAACCCGGAAGTTTCCGCCTCCTCTTACCCCGTCTTCCATAGCCAAGTTATGCCATTTCTCTAAATCCTTTACATATATGTCGTATCTTGAAAGGAATAAATATTTCTGAACTGAGTTTTCGGCTGAGTAAGTTGTTAACGCAAATTCTAAGTTTTGATTTTTTGCTTTTTTTAGAAGTTCAACCGGAGCCCTTACATTATAGTCTCTGTATTCCGGCTTCTTGTGGTTTTCGAGCCAGTAGTTAAATAAACCATTGGCGTCAGTTACTTCAGTTTTCTTGAGAAAGCCTTTCTTTTGCAGCCGCTTAATAACTTTAATAGCCCAGCTGTGGTGGGTTTCCGCTTCCTTTGCAATCCTGTACATACTAAGGCTTCCATCCGGGTGGTTTAAAGGCACCCTTATGATTCTTTCTTTTTTCCAGCCTCTCATTTTATGTGTTCCTTTGTTTTATATAATTGTAATTATAAGAACATGTTCTTTTAGTATATATACCTTTTCATTTGGGAACACATTGTTTTGTTAACTCTTTCCAGTTAAATTAACTTATATATGCCTTTAGAAAGACTTATATATTAATAGACAAATAAGATATATATGAATATTGGCTTAAAGGATGTTAAGAAAATAAATAAAGAATTCGGCGGAAATTTAAGAGATTCCGGCAGTCTGGAGTTTGCAATTTCTGCAGGGAAAGGCAAATCTGAAAGACGGAAGCTTGCTCTTATTTGGAGAGCAATACTTACCGACCATCCGTTTGATGACGGGAATAAAAGGACTGTTGAAATACTGACTAGAAAATATGCGGAAGAAAACGACTATGAGATTGATACTGAAGCATTAGTTAAGGAAATAATTGACATTTCAAAGAACAATATTACCAATCTTAATAAAATTGAAAGGAGGATAAAATATGCGGCAACAGGAAATTAAAAAATTAATTGAAGAAAGCAGAAAGGAAGGCGGAATTACTGCACTTGAAGAGTATGACCGGACCAGAAAACTGCCTTTTGAGAAAGAGAGAGTTTCCTTTACTATTGAGAGGAGTGTTTTAGAGAAGTTCAGAGAAAAATACAAGGGAAAGATGTCTTCTTTTGTTGAAGATAAGATAAAAGAAGTTGTTTGATTAACTGGGTTCAGTTAAAATAAATTTATATACTCATTTATTGATTTTTTATTTGTGTAGGTTATGTGGTATCTAATCCCACATATATTTATATATGAGGTAAAATATATAATGTTTAAAACAACAGTAGAGTTTAAGAGCGGAAATGAATTGGAAATTATTGAATATGAAACAGGCCACTACTCTTACAAGTACTGGAGAGATTATAAAGGAACGCTCTGCTTCAGGCGCAGATGGGAGTGGCACAGAAATTTAAAGGAAGGACCGCACATCCACGATCACAGACCTTCCGGCGCGGTAGAGAAAAAGTTTACCGGAAAGAAGACCCTTCGGCATGTTCTTTCCGAAATAAAGAAAGAGTTTGAATCGGACATAAATGTAAAATTCTATGTTCGCATGGTTCGGGACAGGAGATAAAAATGATGTATTTGAAAACAACAAAAAAACTTTCAAAAGAAGATGTAAAATCTAAAATAAAGGAATATGAAGGTAAATACAAGATGCTTTTATCTGAATTTGAAGAAAATGTAGTTAAAGGGAATGAATCAGAGCTTGATGAAAAAGGTATTTACTCAGACTATGAAGAATGGAAATATTACTCAGATTCTCTTAAGAAAGAAAAACTTCCTGAAATTGAAGAAAGTAAAATCAGACCGCTTAAACCTTTAAAATCAGTTCTTGAAGTCTTTACCGAGAAAAGAATGTCTCTTCTGGAAACTTTAAATGAAAATAAAGTTAATTCAATAAGCCAGCTTTCTGATTTGGTTGAAAGAGACAGAGGATCTGTTTATACCGATTTAAAAATACTGGCGAGGGCGGATTTAGTTTTTCTTAAGAAAAAAGGCAGGAAAGTAACTCCTGTTGCAAATGCAAATAAGATTGAGATTGAACTTTGATTTTGAAAAAAGTTGTTTTTCATTTGTTATGTACTAATTCGCGGGGTTTGAGTGGAGATTTTTTGGTTTCCGCTCCTAATTTTTTATTTAATATTTTTAGAGAATTAAGAGCAAGTTTAGTTAGTGGTAGGTAATACGTCGTATTGAATCTATTACATTCATTTGTAGTTTTTTACCAAATTAGTGTAATTTTATACTATAGCTCCAAATAGTATAAATTTGTCTCAAAAACAGCTGAATTTATGTTGAAAATGAGGTAATTTTATACTATAGGTATGTAGTAGGTGGTATTTAGTGTCAGACTTTCTTTTCTTTTAATAGATTCCTTAGTTTTTTATCGTATCTTGGAAAGCATTCCTCGAATACTTTTTTGATGTCTTTGTTTTCCAGGATAAGCAGTTGATAACAGAGTATAATCAAGTCCGCCGTTTCTATCTTCCAGTGCTCATTATTTTCTTCATAAAGTTCTTCTATTTCTTCGGAATGTTCTTTCATTAACTGGAGAATTTTCTTTCTGTCTCCGTCGTTAATCTTTTCAGATAAAGAGCTGAGTTCAAGTAGTTTTTCTTTGAATTCAGGAGTTGTTGGTTTCATTTATCCGGCCAGTATTTTTTGAATTCATTCTCAACTTTATCTGCCTGCTCATCTTTTCCCTGCATTTTTAGGTTGTTAATCAATTCCTGCATATCGTCCGGATGGTGCGTATTTTCTACCAGCTTTCTAAGCATTTTCTCTTCATGCTCTATCCAGGTTGGCTCTCTAAAGAATTCTTTTATTCGGGTTATTGGCCCTTTAAGTGGATTCATCATTTGTCTTCCTCTTCAAAATCTTTCATAATTTCATTGATTTTT
>JAWOEA010000041.1:0-23710 GCA_046483005.1 Candidatus Undinarchaeales archaeon | reverse complement strand
ATTGTCAAAGACAGACTTTACAATCCGGACAAATATGAACTTGGAAAAGAGCCGGCTCAATATGTACTTTACCAGACAGTACTGAACTCACTTAAATTAATGGCTCCTGTAATGCCTTACATAACTGAAGAAATTTATCATTTATATTTCAACGAACTTGAAGGAAAAAGAAGCATACATATTTCAGACTGGCCGGAGCCGAGAAAGAACTGGATTGACAATGAAGCTGAAAAGGCAGGAGATATGCTCATTAAGCTGCTTGCCTCAATAAGACAGTATAAGCAGGAAAAAGGAGTGTCGCTGGGAGCAGAGCTGAAAGCAATATACATAGAACCAAAAGAAAAAAAAGACAAGAAACTTCTTGAAAAAATTATTTTGGATTTGAAAGGGGCAAGCAGAGCAGAAAAAATTAAGGTTGGAAAAGGCAAAGGAACCGAAATTGAAACAGAAGCTCCTGTAAAACTTTCAATTAAGGAATAACCAATCATTTATAGCATTGTTTTTACTAAGTTATATTATGAAATCGAACAAGGAGCAACAGCGATACAAATTAAAGAAGAAGATTAAGAGTCTAGGGAATATGCGGGGAAGGCATACTGAACTAGTTACCTTGTATGTTCCGGCTGGATATGACATAAACAAAACAATTTCAAAACTGGCTGAAGAGCAGGGAACTGCCCAAAATATTAAATCAAAGAGTACAAGAAAAAATGTCATTACGGCTCTTGAAAAAATTATAAGAGAGCTGAAGCTTTTCAAGAAAACTCCTAAAAATGGCCTTGCAATTTTCTGCGGAAATGTAGCAGACCAGGAAGGAGAAACAGACTTTATTCTGGAAACAATAGTTCCGCCGAATCCTATGAATATTTCACTTTATAGATGCTCTCAGGAGTTCATCCTAGACCCTTTAAAAGAGATGATGGACCAGAGAGAAACATACGGCTTAATAGTAATTGATAGAAGAAATGCAGATATTGCTTTACTGAAAGGAAAATCAATTCAAACACTGGCAAGCCTCGATTCAATGGTCCCTGGAAAGTTCAGAGCAGGAGGTCAGTCCGCCCAGAGATTTGAAAGAGTAATTGACGGTATGGCAAAAGATTTCTACAAAAAGGCAGGAGGAGTTGCAAACCGGGAATTCAGAAAAATAAAAGATTTAAAAGGCATCCTTGTCGGGGGGCCCGGACCGACAAAAGACAACTTTTTGGCTGAAGAGTACCTAAGTACAGAACTCCAAAATAAAATAATTGGAACGCTGGATATTGGATATACAGGAGAAACCGGACTTGAAGAGCTTGTAAATAAATCAAAAGATATACTTGCAGAAGCTGAAGTAACCAAAGAAAAACAGCTTGTTAAAAAATTCATGAGGCAGCTTTCGAAAGATACAGGTCTTGGAGCATACGGCGAAGAAGAAATAAGAGATGCAATAACTAAAGGCTCCGTTGAACTTCTTCTTCTTTCAGAAAAATTAAATAAAAAAAGAATGATTTTAAAATGCACTAACTGCGATCATATCGAAGAAATAACTGCAAAAGAAACACCCGACCTTACCTGCGACCAGTGCGGTTCAACAATGGAGCTTGAATCTGAAAAAGATTTAATTGAAGACCTTGCAGAAAAAGCAGAAGGAATTGGAGCTCAGGTTGAACTTATATCAGATGAAACAAAAGAAGGCAAACAGCTTTGGGGTATGGGAGGAATTGCAGCAGTATTGAGATTTAAAATACATCAGTAGAGTATCAAAAACCTTTTTAAGTAAAACGCCATTTAATAGGTAAGAATGGCAAAGAAAAAATCCAAATGTAATCACAGGACATGGAAATTTTTAGGATTAGGTATTTTGATTGCAATTCTACTGATTTCATCTTATGTCTTATCTGTATTTCTTGATGTCCTACTTCTAAGTATTGCGGTTTCCTATGTAGTATATCCTTTAGCCAAATGGATTAATAAAAAAATAAATGGAAATCTTGAAAAAAGGTCTATGAAGTATGTGCTTGCTTCCCTGGCTTCTGTTTTACTGGTTGCAATACCAATTATATTTATCTTATTTTTCGGCTTAAATATGGTTCTTAATTGGTTTGTTCAAAATTTCACTTCTATATCATCTGGAAACTTTTCTGCAGAACTTCAGGCAACTTTAAATTCTTTAGGATTAGGTATAGTAAGCAGCAGACTTGCATCTGAAGCCGGCAAGCTAGTTTCAGGATTTGCAGACAGTATAAGTGCGTTAGTTCTAAGACCAACATGGCTGGTTGAAACTTTCATAAAGGTAGGTGTCTTCTTCACAGGAACCTTTTATTTTGTTTATGAGGGCCCGAGAATTAAGAATCTTTTAAAGGATCATATACCTGCCAGAGAAAAATTTATTAACGAACTCATTACTTCAGTTGACAGAATACTTTACGGTTTGTTTGTTGGACACTTCTTCACCTCAATAATTATTGGGATAATTGCAGGATTCGGGTTTTGGTTAATTCTAAGACCGAGTTTATTTATGCTCGGATTTCTTACCGCCCTGATGTTTGTCATCTCTTTCCTGCCTGTAATTGGTCCTTGGTTTATGTACGTGCCAATGGCTTTAGGTGTAATGGCATTTACGCCAAACGGTATGTTTAAAGGAGTGGCTTTACTTGTTTACGGCCTCATATTTTTAACGGCAGTTCCTGAATTTTACATCAGACCTAAAATAGTAGAAAGAGGCTCTGAAATACATCCCTTGCTTTTAATTTTGGGTTTCTTCGGCGGTCCAATTTTAATGGGCTTGAAAGGAATAGTTATTGGTCCTTTAATTCTAGGACTGGCTCAGGCAATGTTTGGACTTTATATTAAAAAGAGACACATTTTAAAAGAATTAATTGAGCATTTCTAGAAATTATTCTTTCTTTTTAACTTTTCTTTTCAGCTTAGTGCCGCAGATTTCGCAGGTTCCGGGACCTTCATATTCAACATAGCAGGCAGGACAGTAATAAGTCCAGTGGAAAACTTCTTTAATTCCTTCCTCGCCTACCGGTTCAAAATCAATACCTAGTAGCTTGGCAATGTTCTGAATTCCGTAGTCATCTGTTGCTATGGATGCCTTGTACTGCATGGCAAGTGCAAGCACATCTTTATCTGTTTTAGAAAGTAGGTCTCCTGTTTTTTCAGCCTGCTTTTCAATTTCTTCAAGATAATGTTTTTTAGGATTTCTTTCCTCAACTTTGTCCAGATTTAATCGATGAGGTTTGTCCCCAAGCTCTTCTATTACAGAAGAAGGAACAATCAGCCTGCATTTAAGCAGATTACCTGAAATCCCATTAATTACTGCACTTGTATCCATAATTAATGGTTCTTCTTTGGTCATTTTCAATAAAGTTTTTAAAGCCTTCTCTCTTTATATGTTTAAGGTAATAAATTATGGCAAAAAATTCAACACCAGCAACAAGATTGAAAAAAGGAGATTTAATTCTTCTGGAAGGCAAAGGAGACGAAATATTTAAAGTCAAGAATATTTCTACTTCATCTCCTGGAAAGCACGGACACGCTAAAGTAAGAATTTCCTACGAAAATATTTTAACGGAAAGTGGAGGAGAAGTTACATATTCAGGGCATAAGGAGATTGAAAAACCTGTTATAGAAAAAGAAAGAGCTCAGGTAATTTCAGTAACTGAAGGTAAAGAATTCAAAGATCCAAATAAAGCAAATGTTCCTGCAAAAGTTCAGCTGATGGATTTAGAAAGTTATGAAACCTACGGACTGGACGTACCTGAAGAGATTCCTGAAGATAAGCTTGAAGCAGGAGTAGAACTGGAAATAAGGTCTTATGAAAGCAAAAAGTGGATTGAAAGAATAGTTCCAGCTTAATTACATCTTCCGCAAACTTTATTAAAACTCTCTTCTATTGTGAAATATGGCTCTGGACATCCTTATATTCATAGCAATATTAGTTCCGACCTCATTGATAGTCTACAAACTTCTAAAAACGTTAACAAAAGTTTTCTATTGGGGCATCGCAATCTTTATAGCATATATAATTCTAAAATTGTTGGTGCTCTAAAATGGTCCTTGAATCTATACTTTCACCAGAAGAAGCAGAAAGACAGCCATTTGATATGCTGATTCTAGGATTTGCTGTTTCTTCGCTGGCATTATGGCTCGCTTACTATGTTTTTCCAAAAGAAGCAAGTAATTGGTTCCTCTTTTTGACGGCAATAGCTGTTGAACCTCTACTTGTTAGAATATTCAAAGAAGAAGAAGGCGAAGAAATAAGAATTTCAAAAGAAACCCTATGGGCAAGACATGACGATGTAGTCCTTGACCTTCTATTCCTTTTCTTTGGAATGGTTATATCCTTCTCATTCTGGTTTACCATTCTGCCATCTGGAATCGTAAATGTAATGTTTGAGAATCAAATTTCAGAAATAATGAGGATTCAAAATCTTAAATTAGGTGTAGCCGGAGGATTTGTTGGGACGCTGGCTGCTGTAGCTGAAACTAAACAGATTAATTTTTCAAACTCAGTTTTAACAAAGGCAAGGGTCTTCAAATTCATTCTTGTTAATAATTTAAGACTAATGTTCCTTTTCGTGGCATTTTCATTCCTGTTTGGAGCGGGAGCGATTCTTCTTCTTACCTGGAATGCTGCAGTTGTAGGCGCTGCTGTAGGTAATATGATAAGAGTTACAATAGTGGATGTGGCCAATCTTTCAACGAAAGCGGCAATGTACTTTAAAGCCCTTCCTGTAAGCATTCTTTCCTTTTTCGTACACGGCATATTTGAAATTTTAGGATACTTCCTAGGTGCAATTGCAGGAGGAATTCTTTCAGTTGCAATTATAAGAAAACACTATGAAAGTCCCCACTTCAAAAGACTTCTCTGGGATGTTATTCTACTTTTAACTCTCGCATCCGCACTAATTATCATTGGAGCAGGCGTTGAAGTATACATAACTCCTATACTTTAAAATAAAGGTGTAATCTAGAAGTTAATGAGGAACTGCAATGCTAAAAAGACTATATAAACTGCCAGAAATACCATTCCTTCTTTTTTAGAAAGCTTCCATCTGGTTTTCATGAACAATAGAAGGAGAGCAGACAATCCAACCATAAAAGGAAGCTGGAGATATAAAAAAGCTTTTGTTGAAGTTATAGGAACTAGCAAAGAGGAAAAACCAAGAACTAAAGCAATATTAAACATGCAGCTTCCAATAATGTTTCCAAGGGCCATATCCTTAAATCCTTTCTTTGCAGCAGTCAGAGAAACTGAAAGCTCCGGCAGACTAGTACCTATAGCAATTATTGTAGCTGCAATAACTTCTTCGCTTATATAAAGTACTTCAGCGATAGATACAGCAGAAGTTACCATTAAGTTGCTCCCCAAAATAACTCCGACTATCCCCAGAACAAAGAAAATAGACTCCTTTTTGATGTTGTAAACAGGCCTAACATTACTTATTCTTTTTTCTCCATACCTGAACAAATCATACAAATAAACAAAAATAAACAGCAGAAGAAAGACTCCTTCTAGAAAACTGATTCCATTCAGCATATACATAGCAGAAACTGTAAGAAGTATTAGAAGAATAGTTGCCTCTTCAATATTTCCTTTATCAACAAGAATCGGAGTTATAATGACAGAAAGTCCCAGAACCAAACCTATATTTGCTATATTTGAACCTACTACACTTCCAAGAGCAATTCCACCTGAACCAAAAAGAGCTGCAGTCAATGAGACAGCAAGTTCAGGCAGACTCGTCGAAAGAGCAACAAGCGAAAGACCAATAATTACATTTGAAACTCCAAAATAACTAGCGATTTTACTTGCTTTTTCTGTAGCCCAGTCGGCGCCCTTCAAAAGAACTGCTAATCCTGCTGCAAATAACAGTAAACTAACTGTAAAATTCATTTTTCCTTTAAATGCCTCTTAATTATAATTGTTACCTGTACAGATATAAAAACAGCTATAGTAATTCCGGTTATTTTCAGCCAGTCAAATAATTTAATAGGAGCTGTCTTAAACAAAATTTGAAGCTGAGGTATGTAAAGTATTGCAAGCAGGAAGCCGATAGAGGAAATGACTGCAAGTATAAGCCATTTATTTGAAAATACTCCAATATTGTATTTCTCCCTGACCATCTGGAGTCTTACTACTTCTAAAACTACCAGAACTGCCAGCGCAATTGATCTTGCATAAACAATATTTGCTCCTCCGGATAACGCATGATTAAACAAAAAGAGAGTTCCAATACACATAAGTGCACCAACAAAAATAATATCAAAAACCATTTCATTTGTAATGATTCCTTCTTCAGGATCCCTCGGTTTCCGTTTCATTATATCTGGATCATGCGGATCAACAGAAAGGGATACAGCAGGAAGTCCGTCAGTGAGAAGATTAATCCACAAAATCTGAACTGCAATTAACGGCAGTGGAAGACCAATAAGAGTTGCAATAAATATAACTAAAATTTCCCCTGCATTGCTCGTTAAAAGATAATTTATGAACTTGCTTATATTATCAAAGATTCCTCTTCCTTTTTCAACTGCTTTGACAATTGTAGCATAATTATCGTCTTCAAGAACCATGTCTGCGGCTTCTTTTGAAACATCTGTTCCTTTTATTCCCATGGCTACGCCTATATCTGATTTTTTCAGAGCGGGAGCATCATTTACTCCGTCCCCTGTCATTGCAACAACTTCTCCTCTCTTCTTTAATGCATTTAAAATCCTGACTTTATGGGAAGGAGAAACTCTTGCATAGACACTGACATTTTTAACTTGTTTAAACAGCTCCTCATCGCTCATCTTTTCAAGGTCTTCGCCGGTAAGTGCATTCGACTTTTTCTCTATAATCCCAACTTCTTTTGCAACAGCTTCGGCAGTAACTTTATAATCTCCAGTTATCATTACCGACCTTATGCCTGCTTTTCTTGCTTTTCTCACTGCTTCTTTGACTTCAGACCTTGGAGGGTCAATCATTCCGGCCAAACCAAGAAAAGTAAAATTCTGTTCAAGGGATTTCTCATTTGTTATGTTAAGTCTTTTTGGAACATCTCTGTAGGCAACTCCAAGAACTCTGAGGGCATCTTCTCCCATTTCCCTCATTTTATTTAAAAACCGTTCCTTATCTGCTTTTTTGAGTTTCCTTCTTTTTCCATTTTCATATACATGACTGCAGTTTTCCAAAACAACCTCCGGAGCTCCCTTCATATACGCAACTCTGCCCTCGTCTATTTTATGAACAGTAGTCATTTTCTTTCTCTTGGAAGTGAATTCAACTTCTTCAATCCTTTTGAATTCGGATTCAAGCCTGTGCTGTTTCAAACCGAACTTTTCGGCAAGAACTCTAAAGGCTCCTTCGGTAGGATCTCCTATAATTGTCCACTCACCGTCTCTTCTTACGAGCTCTGAATCGTTGCACAAAGCGGCCGCCTGAGCAAAAAGATTTAGGTGTTTCTTTAACTTTCCGGATACCTCTGAATCTTCATATTTGAATTTCCCTTCTGGAGCATATCCTTCTCCTGAAATTTCTATTTTCTTTTTATCAAGATAGAGCTCTCTCGCAGTCATCTCATTCATGGTCAGAGTCCCTGTTTTATCGGAACAGATAATCGTTGTACTTCCTAAAGTTTCAACAGCTGGCAGTTTTCTGACAAGGGCATTTGATTTAGCCATACTCATTAAACCAAAAGCGAGAGTTACAGTAACAACTGCAGGCAGGCCTTCAGGCACTGCAGCTACAGCAAGGCTTACAGCAACCAAAAACATATTGATGAGTTCTTCTCCTCTAAATAAACCAAGAGCGAAAACAAGGATTGCTATACTAATAATTGCAAACCCAAGTTTTTTGCCAATTAAAGCTAGTCTTTTCTGAAGAGGGGTCATCTTTTCAGTCGGTTCCTGAACCAGCTCTGCAATTTCACCCATTTCAGTATCCATTCCTGTTTCAGTTACCACTGCCTTGCCTCTTCCCTGTGTTATTGTTGTTCCGGCAAAGACCATATTCTTCTGCTCTCCGGGGATTATATCTTCGCCTTCGATTTTAGCTGTAGCTTTAGCTACAGGAATTGACTCTCCAGTTAGAGCAGATTCATCTGAATGAAAATGTATACTTTCAATAAGTCTTGCATCCGCCGGGACTTTGTCTCCAGTACTTAGAACAATAATGTCTCCAGGTACAAGTTCCTCGGAATTTATAAGCTGCCTTTCCCCGTTCCTGATAACTTTTGCTTTCGGGGTCGCATATTTTTTTAGTGCTTCTAAAGATTTTTCGGCTTTATACTCCTGAAAAAAACCAAGAACCGCATTTAAAACAATTATAATTATAATTACTGCCATATCTATAAAATGTTCAGAACTGCCTGTAAAAATACCAAGAAAACCAGAAATTATTGCAGCAGCGATTAAAATAAAAATTAGAAAACTTTTGAACTGCCGGATAAATATTTCAATTGGACGTATTTTTTCCCTCTCTTCTAGTCTGTTTCTTCCGTATTCTTCAAGTCTTTTTTCAGCATCCGTACTACTTAAACCAGCTTTTTTTGCATTTAATTCTTCAAGAGATTCAGATACTGACTTTTGATAGTAATTCATTTTTTAGTAACGAGAGTAAATAGAGGAGGCGTTATAATAATTGTTAAGAGGAGCGCGGAAATTATTGCAGTGTAAATTTCAGAAGCGAAAATACCGTTCTGAGCTGCAAGTCCGGTGAGAATAATAGCTATTTCTCCCCTCGGAATCATTCCGACGCCTATTTTAAAGCAGTCTTTTACTTTTACTTCAGTAAGAAGCGAACCAATAAAAGAGCCGATGAATTTTCCAACTACTGCAACAACGAATATCGGCAGTATCCACCAGAGATTATGGTAGATTAAAACAGGGTCAACCAAAGCTCCAATATAAACGAAAAAGATTGGAACGAAAAGACCGTAAGTCATACTGTAGACTTCATGCTCTATCTTTTTCAAATGTCTTTCATCCAGTATTACTCCAGCAAGAAAAGCCCCGATAAGCATTGAAAGTCCGAGTGCATCTGAAATGTAAGAAAGTGAAAATATCAAAACCAAAACAACTGATAAGAGACCTTCTTTTACTCTTAAATTCAATTTCTCGCCCAGGGTTATGATGTATCCGCCAACTCTCTGGCCAAGGAAAATTATTGCAACAAAAAAGACAAAAATTTTCAGACTTGCAAATATAAATTGATTAAAAGTTGAAATCTGAGTAGTTCCGAACCCAAGAAGAAAAGTGATAACGACAATTGTTATTATGCTTTCAAGAACCGCAGCATCACTTATTGCCATTCCTGCTTTTGTTCTGGTTAAATTTCTGTCATCCAGAAGTCTGGCAGTAACTCCAATGCTTGTAGCCATTAAAATTCCTCCTAAAAGAAGAGATTGTATCGGCGTCCAATTGAATAAATTAAAAGCAAGAAGAGTTCCTAATGAAAAAGGGAGCATAACTCCAAGAAAAGCAGTCAGAACATTTGTCATTGCAAATTTTTCAAATGTTTTTATATCCAGCTTTAATCCTACTAAGAATAATAGGAAAACAAGACCAATTTCAGCCAGAGTATAAATTACGGGAGAAGAAATGTCAAGAAAGAAAAATTTGCCGAGAAGGATGGGGCCTATTATAATTCCCGCAAGGATTTCTCCAATGACAGTGGACTGTCCCAGTTTTTTTGCAAGAGCCCCGCCGAGTTTTGCCGAAAGGAGAATTACAACGATTGTTAGGAGCAGTTTCGTAAGCATAAAATTTCATATAAGTTTTAATTATAAATATTGTTCGCTGGGAGATAATTCATAGTAGAGAATGGGTAGTTATTAGTTCGTGCATAGCTTCCAATATCTGTTTGGTTTACGATTTACCAATAACTATTTACGATTTACCATTAATGTCTAAAAACTCTTCTTCCTGTAAATACCATTGCAATTCCATGTTCATCTGCTGCTTCAATTACTTCTTCATCTCTGATAGAACCGCCCGGCTGGATTACCGCTTTAATTCCCGCTTTTACTGCTTCATCTATTCCGTCTCTAAATGGGAAGAAAGCATCGGAAGCCATTACTGAGCCTTCAGCTTCATCTCCTGCCTTTTGAGCTGAAAATTTAACTGCATCCACTCTGCTGGTCTGTCCTCCGCATAAGCCAGTAGTTCTTTTATCCTTTGCAAAAACAATCGAGTTTGAAACAACATATTTTACTACATTGAAAGCAAAAAGCATGTCTTCTATCTGTTTTTCGGTTGGTTTCTTTTTCGTAACTATTTTCAAATCAGATTTTTTCACTCTTTTCTCTTGGAGAGTCTGTAAAACCAAACCGCCCTGTACACCTCTGAATTTGAGATGTTCCTGAGCTTTTTCGAGGAGCTCCATGATCCTCAGAGTTTTCTTGTTCTTTAAAATATCAATTGAACCTGGTTCATATTTTTCAGCTATGACAACTTCAACAAAATTTTCAATCATCTTTTTAGCCGTCTTGTTGTCTAAAGGCCTGTTAACTCCGATAACTGAACCATAGGCAGATATCGGGTCTGCTGAGAGAGCCCTTTCATAAGCATCTGTTAGATTTTCTCCAACGGCTACTCCACACGGCTCATTATGTTTAATTATGGCAACTGCAGGCTCTTCAAATTCATTTGCTAGAGTCCAGGCGGACTGCATATCAAGCATATTATTATAGGAAAGGTCTTTTCCATGATGCTTTTTTGCATTTACAATACCTTTATGGCCCTGCCTGTACAAAGAAGCTTCCTGATCCGGATTGTCTCCGTATCTTAAATCCTGAACTTTTTCAAAAGTCATGTTAAACTTATCAGGGAATTTTTCATTTGTAAACTGCCTTCGGAAATATTCATCAATTAAAACATCATATCTGGCTACATGATTGAATGCATCTGAAGCCAGCTTCTCTCTTGTCTCTTTTTTTAAATCTCCGTTTTTTAATTCCTTTAACATTGAATCATATTGTTTTGGACTCGTTAGAATTGCAACACTTTCATAATTTTTTGCTGCAGCTCTCAGTAAAGTTGGTCCACCGATGTCAATATTTTCAATCATTTCATTTAATCCGGCGCCGTTTTCCATTTTCTTTTCAAAAGGATACAGGTTGACTACAACTAAATCAATTGGCTTTATATCCTGATCATCCAGCTGATTTAGATGACTGTCATTTCTTTTTGCTAAAATGCCCGCGTGGATTTTTGGATGAAGGGTTTTAACTCTGCCGTCAAGCATTTCCGGAAATTTAGTAATTTCTTCAACTGGAATTACATCAATTCCAGCCTTCTTCAGAGTTTCAGCAGTTCCTCCTGTTGAAATAATTTCAAAATCAAGTTTAGCAAGTTCCTTAGAAAAATCAGCAATACCGGCTTTATCTGAAACACTAATTAATGCCCTCTTCATTTCTCCCTCGCTTAATTAGAAACTTGTCGTATATAAAGTTTTAACGGAAAATAAAAATAATTTTGAAACAAACCTAAGCTTTCTTAAGACATCCTGCTTCTTTTAAATTTCTCATTGCTTTCCTTATTTTTGAATTAGACATATGCTCATATTGTTTTTTAGTTAGATTTCGTATTTCTTTAAAAGTAAGAGCATCATTTTCTGCAACAATTTTCAGGACTTTATATTCAGGACTGCCTTTTCCAAATCTGCCTGCGTAGCCTCTTACAAAAGAACAGTCTTCCGGAAAAGATTTATTTTTACTTGATTTCCATCTGATGTTCTTATCATTACAGACCAGCCTTACATAATTTGTAAGTTCATATTCATTCGCCACTTTCACTCGCCTCAACTACATTTCTCATTAGCACTGCAATCGTCATCGGACCAACTCCTCCCGGAACCGGAGTTATTTTGGATGCCTTCTTTTTTACTTTTTCAAAATCAACATCTCCTGAAATTGAGCCGTCTTCTTTTTTTGTTATACCAACATCAATTACAACTGCGTCTTCTTTAACCATGTCAGATTTAATTAAATCTGCTTTACCGACTGCTGAAACTAAAATATCTGCTTCTTTTGTATATCTGTCAATCGGCTGGCTGTGTACATGGCAGACAGTTACAGTGGCAAACCTGTTCAAAAGCATTAAAGCAATCGGCTTTCCGACAATATTACTATGTCCAACAATTACTGCATGCTTTCCCTTGATTTCAGCATTTTCAGATTCAAGCATTTCAATTACTCCTTTCGCAGTGGCAGGAGCAAATGTTTCATCTCCAACAGCTACTTTGCCTAAACTTGCAGAAGTTAAACCATCTACATCTTTCTCCGGAGAAATTGATTCAAGGACAACAGAAGTATCAATATCTTTTGGAAGAGGAAGCTGAACCATAATCCCGTCAACTTCTTCATTTTCATTTAATTTTTCGATTAAAGAAATAATAGAGTCATGAACTACATGCTCCGACAAATTATGAACATTGCACTCAATTCCTGCCTCTTCACAGGCTTCCTTTTTCTTTTTAACATACATCTTAGAAGCAGGGTTTTTTCCGGCTAAAATGACGGACAGAACTGGTTTTTTCTTATGAGCTTTCAAATCAGATTTGATTTCTTTTCTTACTTTTTCAGCAAGTTTTTTGCCGTCAATTACCTTAGCCATACATATTCTTGAACTAGGAATTATAAAAAACCTTTTAAAAAACAAACAAATACTCCAATTTAGGTGATTATTGTGAAGCATTTAACGAAAATAAGAAAGTTCCTTAAAAAACTAGTATCAAAGGAGGTTCCTCAGCCACCAAGCCCGCCGAATCCGGGTCCAAGCGGGAAGCCGAAAGCTAAAAAATAAGGATAAAACAATCTTATAAATACTTAAAGCCTATTTAGTTTTATGGCTATTAACAGAGAACTTGCCAGAATTTTTAGAGAAATTGCAGACATTCTTGAGCTTAAAGAAACCAAGTGGGAGCCCAGAGCTTACAGAAAAGCAGCCTACAATATTGAAAACCTCGGCGACAGTGTTAAAGACATCTACAAGAAAGGAGGAACGGGCGGACTTAAAGAAATCCCGGGCGTTGGAAAAGCCCTTGCAGCTCATATTGAAGAATACATCAAAACAGGAGAAATTAAAAAACTTGCCGAACTCAGAAAAGACTATTCAAAAGAAGTTACTGAACTTGTTAATATTGAAGGACTGGGTTCTAAAAAAGTTAAGAAGCTGAAAGACAAACTGGGAGTTTCATCTGCAGGAGAACTGAAAAAAGCCGCCGAGAAGCATAAAATCAGAAAATTAGAAGGTTTTGGGGAGAAAACAGAAGAAAATATTCTCGAATCACTTGAATTTTATAAGAAAAGAAAAGGAAGAATGTTTTTAGACCAGGCAATACCTCTTGCAGAAGAAATCATTTCATACCTTAAAGAAAACTCTCCAGTTCAGGAAATCGACTATGTCGGCTCTTTAAGAAGAATGAAAGAAACAATTGGAGATATTGATATTTTAGTTATTTCAGATAAAGCAGACAAAGTCATTAATACATTTACAAAAATGGATTCAATAAGAAAAATAATTTCGCAGGGCTCCACAAGAAGTTCAATTGCTTTGAAAGAAGATGACATCCATGTTGATTTGAGAGTTATTGAAAAGTCAAGCTACGGAGCGGCTTTGATTTATTTTACAGGAAGCAAAGAGCACAACATTGAATTAAGAAAACTTGCCCGGAAAAAAGGATACAAACTTTCCGAATACGGACTTTTCAAAAGAAAAAACAATGAGAAGCTGAAATCTGAAACAGAGGACAAAATTTACAAGAAACTGGGACTTTCCTACATTCCTCCTGAAATAAGAGAACACAGAGGAGAAATTAATTCGGCAAAAAAAGATAAAATTCCAAAGCTCGTTGAACTTAAAGACATCAAAGGAGATTTGCAGATGCATACCGACTACTCAGACGGATCCGAAACAGTTGAAGAAATGATAAAAGGGTGCAGTGAACAAGGATATAAGTACATGGCGCTTACCGACCATTCAAAATCCCAGAGAATTGCATCCGGTCTTTCAAAGAAAGAGTTTGAAAACCAGTTCAAAGAAATTGAAAAGGCTTCAAAAAAATATGATATAAAAGTTTTCAAGGGAGGGGAAATTGATATTCTGAAAGACGGCTCCCTTGACTTTGAAGACAAATTCCTGAAAAAATTAGATATTGTTGTAGGAGCAGTCCATTCAAACTTCAAGATGTCTGAAAAGGAAATGACTGACAGAATTTTAAAAGCACTCGATAATAAATATCTGGACATTCTTGCTCACCCAACTGGAAGAATAATGGGAAAGAGAAAAGGATACGATGCAGATTTCGATAAAATATTTGAAAAGGCAGGTAAAAATGAAAAAATAATTGAAATTAATGCCCAGCCGCAGAGACTTGACATAAATAACTCTCTAATTTTATCTGCAAAAGAATATGATGTCAAATTTAGCATTGATACAGATGCACATCATATTTCAAGTCTCAACTTTATGAAATACGGAGTTGGGCAGGCGAGAAGGGGCTGGCTTGAAAAGCAAGATGTTGTTAATACTTACTCCTTGAAGAAGCTTAAGAAAATGTTCAAAAGGATATAATTACTTTGAAAATAAATACAGAACATGACAAAAATAACTTTTTATGGCGGAGTAAAAGAAATCGGCGGAAACAAGATACTGGTAGAGGACAGAGACACTAAAATTTTCCTCGATTTCGGAATGAGTTTCGGCGCTTTAGGGGAGTATTATGAAGAATTTTTAGCTCCGAGAACTGCCGGCGGGATGAAGGACTTCCTAGAAATGGGACTTCTGCCCGATTTGAAAGGAGTTTACAGAAGCGACCATTTGAAACATATTGGAAGGAAGCCGGAAGAATGCGAAATAGACGCCTGCTTTGTTACTCACGCGCATGCAGACCATGTAAATTATGTAAGTTTTTTGCATGAAGAAACTCCAATTTACTGCGGAGAAACCTGCTATGACATACTTGATGCAATTACTGAATCGGGAGGAAGAAGAATTGATTTTGAAGTTCTTGATTTTAAAGAAAGACCGATTAGAAATTACAGAAAAGAAGCAATTAAAAGAGATTTCAACACATTCAGGACCGGAGATAAGATAAAAGTTGGCTCAATTGAGGTTGAACCAATCCACGTAGACCATTCTATTCCAGGGGCGTACGGATACATCTTGCATACCTCAGACGGGACTATTGCTTATACCGGCGATATAAGACTTCACGGAGCCCATTCAGAGATGACCAAGGACTTTATTGACAAATGTTCCTCTGAGAGGCCAGACGCGTTGATTACGGAAGGAACCAGAATAAATGAAAAAAGGACCGGAAGTGAAGAAAGAGTCTATAAAAAAAGCAAAAAAGTTATCAAGGACACTGATAAGCTGGTTATTTCTGACTTTAATTTTAAAGACGTAGACAGGGCCAGAACTTTTTACAAACTGGCTAAAGAAAACAACAGAAAGTTTGCCATCGGCTACAAAGAAGCCTGTCTCCTGAAGAGATATTCTAAAGATAAAAAACTGGAAATGCCTTCGCTGGATGATGAAAATATAGTCATTTTCCAGAAAAGGAAAAGAACCGGAACTTACGAAGACAGAGACTATCGGAAGGCAGAAAGATGCTATTATGAAGGAGACAATGTAATGACCGCTGAAGATATCAAAAAGAATCAGAGAGATTTAATTGTCTTCCTGAACTTCTGGAACTTCGGACATATGATTGACATTGAACCGGAGCCAGGAAGTTTATTCATTCATTCACTTTCAGAGCCATTTAATGAAGAGATGGCAATTTCACATGCTCGAGAAAAGAACTGGATTAAACATTTTAAACTTGAAAAACTTCACGCACACTGCTCAGGACATGCATCCGGGCCTGAATTAAAGGAGGAAGTTGAAAGGATAAATGCCAAAAAGATATTTCCAATTCACACAGAGCATCCAGGGATGTTCAGGGATTTAAGTTCTAAAACTAAAATGGTCAAGTATGCAAAGGAGTATGAAGTATGATTAAAGCAATTGCATTTGATTTAGACGGAACTTTAGTAGATTTTCTTCATTTTAAGAAAGAAACTGCGAGGGCTGCAGCTCATGAAATGGTTAAGCTTGGACTGGACGCTTCAGAGGAAGAAATTTACGAAAAGATTTTTGAAATTTATGATAAGAAAGGAATGGAATACCAAAAAACTTTTGCAGATGTTCTATCTGAATATGATTTAAGTTTAAATGAATTTGAAAAGATTCAGCAGGCAGGAATTGTTGCTTATCTGAGAACTAAATTTGGGATGCTGAGACCGTATCCTGATGTTTTACCTGCTTTAAGAAAACTTAGAAAAGACTACAAGCTTGCAGTTGTTACCGACGCGCCGAGAAACAAGGCCTGGCAGAGACTAGTCATGACTGATTTGCAAGACTCCTTTGACTTGGTAATTACTGTTGATGATACTGGAAAAGAAAAACCTCACAAAATGCCTTTTGAAAAACTGATTAAAGAGCTTGATTTGAAGCCGGAGGAAATTTTATTTGTCGGGGACCATCCGGAAAAAGACATCAAAGGTGCAAAAGAAATGGGCATGAAGACAGCATTTGTCAACTACAGCGACTTTGAAAGCAATTCTGAACAGGATTTTGATATAGAGAGTATTAAGGAAATAAAAGACAATATTTGATAAGACATATTGATTAAAGAATGGACAAAAAAATTGGAATAATTGGGATTGGAAACATGGGCGAAGTTCTGCTCAAGTATATTCTGGATTTTGGAATTACTGAAGCAGAGAAAGTATACATAAGCGACAGAAAAAAGAGCAAGCTTGAAGATTTAAAAGAAGAGCTTGGAGTGAATATAAGTTTAGACAACAAGGAAACTGCGAAAAATTCTGACGTTTTAATTCTGGCAGTCCGGCCGCAGGTCTTGGAAGAAGTCCTGCTTGAAATTAAACCCAAAATTAAAAATCAGTTAATTATTTCCATCGCAGCCGGCGTTAAAACAGAACTTATTGAAAATATTTTCAAGGGAAATTCAGTTGTAAGAGTTATGCCCAACATTTTGTATAAAGTAGGAAAAGGTGCGGCAGCATTTTCATTAGGAAAAAATGCAGATGAAGCAGATGAAAAACTAGTAAAAGAAATTTTCGGAGCAGGAGGCATATGTCTAAAACTTGATGAAAGTAAAATAAATTTTGCAACTCCTATTGTTGGAAGCAGTCCTGCTTTTATTCAGTATTTAGTTAATGCATTAATTGAAGCTTCAGAAAAACAGACTTTTTCAAGAGAAAAAGCTGAGGAGACCATAATTCAGATAGCTGAAGGAACCATCAAAGTAATCAAAGAGGGCAAAGCAAATAATGATGTTGCAACAAAAGGCGGGGCAACAATTGAAGGCCTGAAAGTTCTTAACGAATATAAAGTTAAAGAAGCGCTGACTGAATGCCTGGATAAGACCAGAGAAAAAGCAGAGAAACTTGGATAAATTACTGATTTCTCAGCAACACTTATTAACTTCAATTCTTATAGAAAATATATGACTGAAGAAAAGAAAAAGAAGAAAAAAGACGACAAAAAAGTTAAACTAACCGTTTTCAGAGAGCCATCAGATGAAAAAAATACAGACCCCTGGCTTAAAATCACAGGAGCAGACGAAGAGGAAGAATGAAAACTTCTGATATATTAAAACTTATTTTTTCAGTTTTTATCTGCCACTCAGCCGGAATAATCGGCTCATTTTTTACAGTTTCTTCAGTTAACACCTGGTATACAACTATTCAGAAACCCTTCTTTACCCCTCCTGGCTGGGTTTTCGGCCCGGTCTGGCTGACACTCTATACTTTAATGGGAATTTCCCTGTATCTTATCTGGAAAAGAGGAATAACTGAAAAGAACAAAAAAGGACTGATATTCTTCTTCATACAGCTGGCGTTGAACGGCTTCTGGTCAATCGCTTTTTTCGGCCTGCAGTCTCCTTTATTTGGATTAATTGTGATAATTCCTCTTCTGGCATTCATCCTTATGACCATATTTGAATTTTATAATTTGAATAAAACTTCAGCATATCTTCTTATTCCATATATTGCCTGGGTTGCAATAGCAACTGCATTAAATACAGGAGTATGGATTTTAAACTGATGAAAAGAAAAGGAATTGTAAATTTATTACTACCAATTTTAGCTGCATTTGGTATCGGTGTATTAACAACTGAACTGCTTGCAGAAAGAATTTTCTTTTCTTTGTTCATAGGAATTCCTGCAGGATTAATTGCAGGAGTTGTTGTCTGGATAATTCTAAATTATAAATTTAAAGGTTAGATTTGGCCCACTTTTCAACTTCTTTTATTGAATTATGATCATTCATCCATTCTTCTGCAAAGTTAATTGCTCTTTTAAAATTTTTTGCTGAACCTATAATTTTTCCCTTGAACTTTTTTTGCTTGTATTGAGATATAGTAATTCCAAATTTGCCAGGGTCTGTAGTAAGAGAGGACACTATTATTTCAAAAGAACCATGCGTTGTCTGCCAAAAAACAGCGCCGGACTTTTCTTTCAACTTCTCCCAACATCCTATTTGTTCATTTATTGTTTCATTCATTTTAACATACTAATGCACTAACTTATATATAAATCATATAATGGATATTTTCCAACTAGTTCCTTAACTTCTTTTCTAACCTTTTTCAAAACAGATTCCTTTTTCTTGTTTTCAATTACCTTGTTAATGAACTCTGCAATTTTTTCCATGTCAGACTCAACCATTCCTCTGGTTGTAATTGCAGGAGTTCCTAATCTTATACCGGAAGGATCAAATGGTTTTCTTTTATCAAACGGAACTGTATTCTTATTTAAAGTAATTCCTGCCTTATCCAAAGCAGTTTCTGCTTCCTGTCCGGTAACTCCTTTATTAGTTAAATCAACAAGCATTAAATGGTTGTCAGTTCCTCCTGAAACAAGCTCAAAACCGAAATCCATTAAAGAATCTGCCAGAACTTTTGCATTTTTAACTACCTGCTTGGCATATTTTTTGAAAGCCGGCTGTAAGTCCTCCTTGAAAGCAACCGCCTTTCCTGCAATCATGTTCATATGTGGACCACCCTGCAAACCAGGGAAAACAGTCTTGTCAATTCTCTGAGCCAGATTATTTTTGGAATCAGAGTGATATTTTTCTTTTAACCTGTCTTTTTCTTTACACATAATCATCCCTCCTCTTGGCCCCCTCAAGGTTTTATGAGTCGTAGTAGTTACTATATCCGTAAACGGGAAAGGACTCTGATGCTCTCCGGCTGCAATTAGACCGGCTATATGGGCGATATCCGCCATTGAATAAGCCCCTACATCCTTTGCAATTTCGTGAAATTCCTTAAAATCAACTTCTCTTGGATAAGCAGAATATCCCGAGACAATTACCTGCGGTTCTGCCTTTTCAGCAGTTTTTCTAATTTTATCATAATCTAATGTTCCGGTTTCTTCGTCTAATTCATACTGGAAAGAATTAAACAATTTTCCTGTCTGGCTTACCTTATATCCATGAGTTAAATGCCCTCCCTGAGAGAGAGTTAAACCCATTAATTTATCGCCCGGCTCCATAACTGCAAGATAAACAGCCAGATTTGCGGGACTTCCGGAATACGGCTGTACATTTACATGCTCCGCCTTGAACAAATCTTTAGCTCTTTTAATAGCCAGAGTTTCAACTGCATCAGTAAATTCCTGCCCCCCATAGTATCTTTTTCCGGAGTATCCTTCAGAATACTTATTATTAAAAACAGAACCCATTGCAGTCATTACTGCTTTAGAAACATAGTTTTCAGAAGGGATTAGTTCAAGCCCCGTATTTTCTCTTTTAATTTCTCCATTTAAAGCTTTCAAAGTTTCAGGGTCTGTTTCAGGTAAAGATTTCCAGGTAGCCATTCTTCTATTCTGAGATAGGAAACGTTCGTTTAAATAAATTGTGAAAATATAAATAAAATACGGAACATAGACTTAACATGAGTATTGAAATCATAATTCTCCACGAAGGGAGATTTCCAGGAGGCATGATAGCAGGAGGATGCACTACAGTTCTTGTAAAGACGGAGGATAAGAAATTTTTAATTGACTTCGGAGACAAACATCAAATTGATGATGTCCTTAATGCTTTGGAAGAAACAGGAATAAAAACAAAAGAACTGGATGTTGTATCTTACACGCATAGGCATTCAGACCATATGGGAGCTGAGTCACTATTTTACAGAGAGCCGGCAAAAATAGTTGATCCTTTTCAGGAAAACGCAGAAACATTTTTCTCGCCTTTAACAATTGTTGACACTTCCGGACACAGTAAAGAACACGCTTCATTTTTCATTAAAGAAGCGGTAGTAAAAAAAGTTGAAGACGGCAGAGTAAAAAAAATAGGAAAAAAGGAAAACATAATCATAGCAGGAGATGCAGTCATAAACGAGAAATACTTCAAAGAAAAAAAGGTCCTGTGGACAAAAGGCTCGAAATGGGAAGCAAAGACAAGCATGAAGAAAATCAAGGCGCATGCCGACTACATAATCCCGGGCCACGGAGCTCCTTTTAATGTAGAAATTCACAACTTAACTTCAGAAGAATTTGAAGAAAATATCAAAGAACTTACTCCTGAAGACTCAATGGTCATGCCAAGGGCCAGGAGACTGGATGAATACCTAAAGAGAATAGAAGAACAAGGATTTCCAAAGCCCGAGCTTGAACCCGGTGACAGAGTACTTGACCTTGGATGTGGATACTGCAGAGCAACATATGACATAATTAAGAAAGCAGCAGGAGGATGGTGCACTAATCCAAAATGTTACAGAAGTTATGAGGAGCCGTACTATGCAGATACAATGCCGGAGCTAGTAGATTTTAAATGTAAAAACTGCGGAAAAAGAGTAGATACTGGAAGAGTAGTTGGAGTAGATGTAAGCGAGAAAGCTCTTAAAAAAGGAGAAACTTACCTTAGAAATAAATTAAATCCAGACAAATACCTGGTTATAAGGGCTACTGAAAACGAAATGAAAGGGACAAGAATCTTAAAAACATATGGAGTGAACCCTAATTTAAGAATACGGAGGATGAGGGAACTGGATAAAAAATTCCACAACAGGAAAGTAATTCCTCTTTACCAGACCTCAATAGTTGAAGACCTTGCACTCCCAATCAATTATTTTGACAAAGTATTCGCAATTTACGTACTCCTGTATGTTGAAGACATAGCAGAGGCGCTTCTGGACATTCTGCAGATATTGAAGCTGGGTGGCAGAGCATATGTAGTTGCTGCAAGACCTCTTTACATTCTTAAAAAAGAAATAACTCCTGAAATTTGGAAGGAATTTCTTAACAGAACACTAAAAGTTAAAAACAGAAATCCTCCAAAAACAATTAAAGAAATGGGTTTAGCAGAAGAGATAACTCCGGCGGAGTTCTACAAAAAATTCTTTGGCAATGCAGTAAAGGTCGAGGAGGGAAAGAAAGTAAAGAGCTTCATGCTGGAAAAGGTAAAAGACGTTAATGTAAGAAAAGTGAAAAAAAGCATTGAAATGCCTAAAGAACCCTGGCCTGAAGGCAGAGACGAAAAATTAGCCCTCCGATTTGGATACACTGTCTACTCATTTTACAAGGTAAAATAGAAAAAAATTTAAGCAGAGAGCGAATGCGTAGAATAAGAAACACTTTTGGAAACATATAACTGCAATGAAAACTCAAATACCTGGTGGATTGACCTAGAGCCTTATGAAGAAAAAGAACTCTGCAGTCCAGCCTGCATAGTTTATGTTGAAAACGAAACAGAAGTAATAAACTGGAGATGCACCGGACTTAAAACCTAGAATCAATAATCTTTATAAATCTAAACTACTTCTTTAACTTGGAATGAAAAGAGAGTTTAAAATAAATATACTGCTTGGACTTTTTGTAGCTTCACTGATAGCTGCAAGCCTGCTTGGAAACAAGATAACAACTTTTTTTGGAATTACAGTAGCAGTTGGTATCTTTTCATACCCGATAACCTTTTTAATTGCAAATATAGTTCTTGAAGCAAAAGGAAAAGAAACAGTAAAGAACTTCATTTTAACTGGATTCATTTCAATGATTGCGGTTTTAATATTTACAGTAGTTTCCCTTAAAGTTCCGCCGGCAGGCAGGTTTGCCTTCAGCCCTGAATATCAAACTGTTTTCAGCTTCAGTTTAAGAATAATTATAGCAAGTTTAACTGCATTTCTATCTGCTCAGGTGATAAATATGACTCTTTTCAAAAAGATGACTTCAAAATTAAAGCATAAGTTCGGCTGGCTTAGATATAATGCCGCCGTAATTGTAAGTCTTTTCTTTGACACCTTAATCTTTTACTTTATTGCTTTTTACCATGTAAGTCCCAAGTTTTCTGCTTTATTTATATTGAAACTTACCATACCTTACTGGCTTATGAAAATCCTCTTCTCTTTAATTAGTACTCCTTTTTGGTACGCAGGAACCAGGTGGCTTAAAGTAAAGGATAAACCGGAAGAGCCTCCTATGAAAGTTGCAGTTCCTGTAAGCCAGCCTCAAAAACATTAAATGAATAATAAAGAAATAATTAAAGCAGTTAAGAAAACAGCAAAGAGTTTTAAGAGCATGATTCCCGTTTTAGTTCCAATGCTGTTTTTAATTGCTCTGATAAATACTGCAATTCCAAAATCTTTTTACGCGAAAATATTTACAGGAAATTTTGTTTTAGACCCAATTATAGGAGCTGCTTTTGGAAGTGTTGCAGCGGGAAATCCGATAACCAGCTATATTTTAGGAGGAGAGCTTTTGAAAAACGGAATTAGTCTGACTGCAGTAACTGCATTTATTGTCTGCTGGGTAACCGTCGGAATAGTAAGCCTGCCTTTTGAAATTTCAACTTTGGGAAAGAAGTTTGCTGTAAGCAGGAACTTAGTCAGCTTCCTTTCTGCAATAATTGTTGCAATTCTTACGGCTTTAACTTTAGGAGTGATAGCATGAACATAAAGAAAAAATCAACGAGGTCAAAACTTTATTTTGGATTAATTGTTTTAGTCCTTTACTTAATCACAGGATTTTATGATTTTAATATAGTTGTGAATTCATTTAGTGCATTTCTAAATTTATTGGAAAGATTGATACCGATTTTCATTTTAGTTTTCGGCTTGATGGCTCTTTCCAATTTAATAATTAAACCGGATAAAATTTCAAAACATTTAGGAGATGAAGCAGGATTGAAAGGATGGATTATATCGATTTCCGCCGGCATATTTTCAACCGGCCCTATATTCATGTGGTTCAAACTGCTTGAAAAGATGAGAAAAATGGGCATGAGGACCAGTTTTGCTGCTGCATTTTTATATAACAGAGCAATTAAGCCGGCTCTAATTCCTCTTTTAATTTTCTATTTCGGCTGGAAATTTACTGTTGTCCTTACAATTTATATGATTATATTTGCAGTCATTAACAGTTTAATTGTTGAAAAATTCTGCAGAGGGGAGAAATAAATTAAAAATGAAATCTGAACTAATTAAAGAAGAACAAGCAGAAGAAATGATGCAGGAGCTTGGAGTATACAAAGAAGGCATTGAAATTATGCTGGACAAAACAAAATTTAGACTTTTGAAAATTGAATCTGTAAGAAGTGCTGTTGCAAACATACTGAAGCAGGAAATGCTGTCTGCCGGAGGAGACGTAGCTGTTTCTCCCGGAACTGTAAACTGCAAAATTGAAGAAACTGATGTTTTAATTATGGGGACTCTGAAACAGTA
>JAWOEA010000009.1:0-6157 GCA_046483005.1 Candidatus Undinarchaeales archaeon | reverse complement strand
TTCTTTCCTGCTTTGTCGTCTTTCCAGTATATGACTTTCATTTATACTTCACTATTTGTCCATAAATGACCACAAAAGTAGATCCTATTTATGCAGCTTTTGTGTTTCATAAATGATAAAAAGAAGTCAGTCCTTAATTAATCTATGGCGATCAAATATTTCAGAGCTCCTGACATTAAAAAAAGAATTATTGGATTAGTTGATTCCAAGTCCTTTTCAAATGTTGATTCCAGTAAAATTTATTGTTTCAGGTCGGAAGGCTCAAAATCGGAAAGTATTCTGGCAAGAATATGGTCTTTTCCTAAGATATGGCAGCAGGCTCTTTTTATGGAGCCCAGATATGTCATCGAAGTACTTTCTGAAAGATTTGATAAATTGAGCAAGAAAAAGCAGGATGAAGTTTTAATTCATGAATTACAGCATATACCTAAAAATTTTACCGGCGGTCTAAGAAAACACGACAAGAAAAAACTGAAAAAGCACATTAAAATTTGATTATTTCTTTTTAATTCCTCTAATTTTAACGAATATTTCAGTAAGGTATGCTGCTTGGAACATTATCGAAATCACGATACCTAAAATAACTAAAAATCCCGCCGCTATAAGCCAAAGAGGTACTGCAGGGCCAACTGATACAGCCGAATCAAATAAACCGGCTGCATAGAGGAATATGCCGGCAATTAAAGGAACTAGAGTCAAACCGATAATAATCACTGCAATTACTGAATAAACCAGCCAGGTTATGAAGACATCAAGTGTATTTGTTCTAAAAAGATGCCAGCTATTTTTTATTGTTTCATCAAATTTCTTTTTATCAATCAAGATAAATTGCATTGCAAACAGGAAAATCATTGATGCAATTAGCGAAAGAACAATTCCTATTAAAGGTATACTGCCTGCAATTCCGCTAATTAGTGAAATTACAATATATACTGCAAGAGCTCTCCAGTAATACTTCTTGATTTTATCAAAACTCTCTAAGAATGAAGTCTTATGATAGTAAGTTCCTATAAGCATGAGCTGTATTAAAAGAGAAACTAGTGCAAAAATAAGTATTGATATAAACATCAGGCCCACCATTGAACCTGCCTGCATGATACTTGTTCCTGCCGATTCCATTGTCGTTATCTTATACAAGGGTATTCCAAATAATGAAATAAGGGTCAAATAGGTAATATAAAGAATTCCTATTTTCTTTTTGTCAAGTGCAAAATCGAATGCTTTTTTTATTGCTTTTCCGTGGTCTATTTTTGCCATTTTCTTTCCTTAATTTCTTTTTTCAGTTTATCTACAAAATCATCCAATTTAACCTTATATTTAACTTTACCCTTCCTGTTTCTGACAGCAATTGTTTCACTTTCAATTTCTTTTTCTCCTACAACTATTGTATAATTAACATGCTGAAGCTGTGCATCTCTTATTTTACTTTCAATTGTTTCAGCATCATAATTATGACTTACTTTGAATCCTTCTTTTTCCAGTCTTTCAACTACTTTTTTAGCATAATCAATACTGTCTTCATTCATTGTTAATACCGTTACTTGTTCAGGAGAAAGCCAGAGAGGGAACTTTCCTTTGTAATGCTCAACTAAAACTCCTAAAAATCTTTCAAGACTTCCGTATATTGCTCTATGTATCATTACCGGCCTTTTTTCTTCTCCGTTTGAATCTATATATGTAAGTTCAAATCTTTCCGGCATTAGGAAATCAAGCTGAACAGTTCCGCACTGCCAGTCTCTTCCTAAGGAATCAGTAACATGGTAGTCAATTTTTGAACCGTAGAATGCTCCGTCTCCTTCATTGATTTTATACTTAATCTTCTTCTTGTCAAGCGCTTTTTTCAGCGTTTTCTCGGCTTTGTCCCAGAGCCTTTTGTCGCCCATTGCATTTTCAGGTCTGGTTGAAAGCTCAACTTTATATTTAAATCCAAAAGTTTTGTAGATAATGTCAATCAATTTAATTAAATCCTCAAGTTCAGATTCCATCTGTTCCTCTGTACAGTAAATGTGGGCATCGTCCTGAGTAAATGTTCTTAATCTAAACAATCCTGAAAGAACTCCGCTCAATTCGTCTCTGCTTACTAATCCGAATTCAGACATTCTTAACGGCAAATCATTGTAGCTTCTGCTCTCGTTTTTATAAACAAGAATTCCTCCGGGACAGTTCATGGGTTTAACTGCAAAATCTCTGTCGTCTACTTTTGTAAAGAACATATGGTCTTTATAATGGTCCCAGTGACCGCTGACTTTCCATAATTTTTTATCAAGGATAATCGGCGTATTTATTTCTTCATAACCTGCTTCGTCAAGCTTTTCTCTCATAAATTGAATCATCTTATTTCTTACTGCCCATCCTTTTGAATGGAAGAAAACCATTCCTGGTCCTACTTTTTGGAAGGAATATAAATCCATATCTTGTCCTATAATTCTATGGTCATTTTCACTTAGTTTTTCTCTGTCAAGATGAACTGTCTGTTTTCCAAGTTTTACTTCCTCTTCCTCTTCTTCATCTTCCGGTTTTTCAGGCGCCTTTTTCTCCTCTTTCTTCTTTTTACTCTCTTCTAATCTGACAACTCTACTCAGCTCGCTCATCGGGTGGCCCTTACATTTCATTTCAAATTGTTTGTACCAGCCGAAAGGAGCATTCAAAACTTCAAAACCTTCTTTTTCAAGGAGTTTCTTCATTTTTTCATGTATATGTATTGCTGTTGAAACGCCTGAGGGCTTTGAACCTGAAAGTAAATGAACATAAGGATAAAGTACAACTTTCTTTACTTTAACCTCTGATGCAACATCGAGTATGTTTTTGACTGATTTTTCTGCAACTTTCTTTTCATCTACTTCATCATCTTTTTCAGCAGCAAATCTTACAAAGAGACAATCTTTCATCTCTCCTTTCTTTTCCTTTTCAGATAATTCCTGAGCTAGCTTTGTTTTTTTCGTTACTTTGAAGTTGACATAGTCAACGTGTTGCAGTAATAATTTCATGTTCTTAGAATTAAATTCAGGCACTTATTTAAGTTTCTGTTCTTTTCCCTGTATACTCATCTTAATGATTTTATAGTCTTCAAGGATAACAGAATGATCAAATGCAAGCTTAGCCTTTTTTACCTTGTTAATATTTTTCCAGGCAACGTCCTGTACTTCCTTTCCGCCTTTCTTTTTTCCGCCTGTTTTACTGCCGAAGAACACAACTGAAATTATATGTCCTCTTGGATCTCTTTTGGGGTCTGAGTAAACCCCTAATATGCCTTCAAGTTCAACTTCAATTCCAGTCTCTTCTTTAAGTTCTCTTATCGCAGCTTGTTCAACTGTTTCTCCATATTCAACAAATCCGCCGGGAAGAGCCCAGTTTCCTTTAAAGGGCTCAAAATTTCTCTTAATTAAAAGAATCTTTCCGTTTTCTTCAACTAGGACATCTACTGCCAGTTTTGGGTGTTTATCTGCCATGTTTATGCTTCTCCTCTTTCGCATGTTCAGGAGCTTTCTCATGAACTATATGATATACTGCATCTTTAGATATATTAAATTTCTTGGATAAGTGTTCTGTACTATGATCTCCTAAATCCCAGAGCTCCTTTATTTTTTTTCTTGTTTTTTTATCAATATCATATTTTAGTTCTTTTCCAACAATCTGAACAAATACAAGGTCTTCTAAGTATTCAATTGCTTCTTCATTGGTTATTTCAAAAGCATGCGGTGAAAATTTTGCAAATTCCAGCTCTCTGCAGTTTTCAATTATCTTTTTAGCTAGATGAAGGTTTAATCTGCAGTTAACTGTTAAAATTCTGATTTCTTTTGGAACTTTCCAAATATCTTCCTTATGTTCTAAAGTATATTCATGAAGTTCTTCCATAAAGAAAAGTAATAGGTTTATTGGTATATATTTTACTCAACTATCTCTTTTCCAGATAAACCCATCTGTTCAGGTATTCCAGCGCCTCTTCTTCAGTATGATTAAATGCATTGTACCCAAAAACAATCTCTTCCAGTGTTCTGCATCTTCTCATAATATTCACTGCATCTTCCTTTTCAAGACCGCAGTCTACCCGAAGGATTTTAGCCCTTTCAGAAATTTTTCCAACATCTGCTTTTTTCCTTAAAGTTTCTTCACTTCTCATGATTATCACTTCTTAACATTAATTTGCTGCAGAACCTAGATACTTCTTGGCAAGACTTTCAAGACCTTCTTTATCCAGCCCTCCGCCTACTCCTTTTCCAATCTTTTCTGCCAGTTTTGAAAATTCAAGCGGGAAGATTATCTTGCTGGATTGTCCGTCAGCAACATCCTTCAGAGTTTGCAGATAAAGATAATTTAATGCAGGTTCAGAAAGTTTTCCTGCAGCAGCTTCAATAGCATCAATTCTGATTCTCGTCTGCTGAGCTTCCTCTTTTGCAGCTTCTTTGTACCTTTCTGCAATTTCCTTTGCCTGCAAAGCGTCAACAACATCATCCGGAGGCTTAATTGTCTGAAGTTCCATGTTAACAATATCTACTCCCCACGAGCTTACGAGTTCTTGAGTCTCCTTTTCAAGTTGTTTGTTAATATCTCCAATATTAGCATAAAGTTCTGCGATATCTACAGTACCTGCAATATTTCTGATACGACCTTTTACATGGGCCTCAATTGCTTTTCTGTAGTCTTCTTCAACTTCAAGTTCTGCTTTTACAGCATCCTCGACTCTTAAATAAATAATCGCGTCAATTAAAAGCTTAATTCCGTCCTTTGTAATGACTTCCTGAGCAGCAACATCTAATGCTTCTGTTCTTAAATCATATTTGACAAAACTTTCAATAACCGGGATAACAATACGCCAGCCGGGTTCTATTGTCCTATGATATTTACCTAAACGATAAACAACTGCTTTCTCGTACTGTTTAATTTCAAAAATAATTTTACCAATAATTAAGTTGCTAGGGTATTTGACAGCTAGTCCCATAGCTCCAAAAACCATAATTACCGGCACTGCAAAGAGCATCCATACGACCATTTTAAACCATCTCTCCCAAGTTCACTACTATATAGTGGTAAGAAGTAGTATATAAATGTACTGGTTTCTTTAAAATATTATTCTCCGCAGTTATGTGCTTCCGGGAGTCTGTGTTCAGAGCAAAATAGTCCGCCGCATCTTCTGCATTTGAACGGCATGGTTGTCTGTTTTCCGCATTGCCCGCAGAGACCGCTTACAGGTGTAGTTGTTCCATAATTAGGCGATTCGGGTTTTTGTATTTCAAACCCTGAACTTATTTCTGGTTTTTTGCTGGAAGGTTTAGCTATTGAGATAGGGATATTGATTTTTATTGCTTTTTTCATTTCAGATGCTTTTTTCTTTCCTAAAACAAGATAGGACATCACTACTGTTGCCGTACTTATACCTATAAAAAAAGCAAGTCTATACATCATTAGTCAGAAATTTGGTTCATTCCTTTTTCAACTATATTTTTAACTAAGTTAATTATACTTGGTGCAGATTCTTTTCCTGTATTTAGGAGTTTTCCAATTATTTCTTCAAAAGGAATATCCATTTCTTCTGAACTACCCTCCCATTGTACCTCAACCGAGTTAAGTTTTTCAGGAGTTAAACCCGTACATACAATTGTTCCTCCGTCAATATTGCACCCTTTAGTTGTTTTTTGTATTGAGGAGCCTTCCGGTAGAATTAATTTATAATCGATATTTTCTATTGATATAGTTGTTTCAGTTACTCCCTTTGAAATAATTGTAATTTTTGGAGTGGAACCTAATCCTTCTGGTTTTAGTGTAAACAGTCCACTTTCAGAAGTTGATACTAAGGAAGCAGTGTCGTATTCAAGTGCCAATTTATATGAATTTGTTTCATTTTCAATCAACAAGCCTTTCCTGAAAATTACTCCTATTGTAGAATCTGTTTCACTTTCTGTTTTTCCTACATATTCCGGCCCTTCGAGAACATCAAGTGTTCCGTATGAGTCGGAAGCTTCAAGATTTTGAATTCCTGTAAAAGGAACTTTAATTAGCATTTTTGTAATCTGTCCAGAATTCGCCGAAGCGTCTGAACAGGTAAACTCATAGCTCATTTTAGTGTGCACACCTGAGCTTACAACACTATTTTCAATATCTACGGTTCCTATAGTGCAGTAATCGCCTGCAAATTGAGCTCTGGCTCCTGCTGTAAGTA
>JAWOEA010000033.1:0-4128 GCA_046483005.1 Candidatus Undinarchaeales archaeon | reverse complement strand
GAGGGATCGTCAAAATTATCAGGGGCTGGAACGCCCGCTTTTAAAAACCACTCTCTTTCTTTTCTCCTGTCAGACTCCCAGTCAAGTACTTTCTTGTTGCCGAACATTTTTACATCCATCTTGGCAACATTTTTAGAGCCCACATATTCAACAAATGAGCCGTGCGGGATAATTATAGAGTTCTTTTCATTTAGTTCATCCTCTTTATCCAAAACTTCCTTCCAGTCGTCAACAACTAGATAATCGTCTGCAATATCAAACCTTTTATAGAATTTTTCTCTTTCAGGAGTTGCAATAAGAAGCGTATTGAAGCCCTCTTCCTTTGCGCCCTTCATTATCTGCATGGCCGAGTGGCTTGCAATTGTTGAAATAGTATATTCTTTTCCCATTAACACTATAATAGACTAGGAGTTTTTAAAGGTTTAGGTAGTATGAATTAATTCAACCGGTTAACTCTTCAAACTTTTTTCTGATTTTAGTAATAGAATCATTGCTTAAATTTTTAATTAAGAGCCTGATTTTTACAACAAACTCTTCGGCATTTTTCAGTAATTCCTTTACAATTTCCTTCGTTAATTTATCTTCTTCGGTCACATAATACTGCCTATCAATTCTCTCTTCTTTTGCATCTGAAATTGATTTAAATAGATTTGATTTGTTAAATAATAATTTTAGAAGCAGTATAGAAGCTGAATGGTTTTCACATTTTATTCCGGTCCTGAAAAGAAGCGCCGTCAGAGAGTTATACATTGAATAGTAGGACATACTAATGGAATTCTCATACAAATTATTATCCCGCAATAACCTTGCTGATTCCAGACAATTTTCAGATTTTTCCAGATAGGAGTTAGAGATATCTTCTGAAGGCTCGACTAATTCCAGCTTTCCTTTGGCCTTCATTTTGTTTAAAAAGTTATTTCTTTTCATAAAATTCCTCGAAACCCCTTACTATTACATGGTCTTTAATTATCTCTTTTATTAAATTAGAGTTTTTATCAAAAGGTCCGGCTTTTACTTTAATTTTAGAGTGAATATTTTCTACCTTCTTTTTAACTTCTCTGCTTTCTGTTTCAATATAAATATCAATATCACTATTGCTCTTCGCCCTGAACTTTGCATAACTCCCAAATACAACTATCAGCTTTTCGCCGGTTTTTTCCAGGACTTGCTCAAGAATGACTTCCAATTTGGGGTATTTGTTTAGCATAGAATTAAGTTTATATATTTCAGCCTGCAGAATGTAATTTCTTGAAAATATATTTTCCTTTAAAAAGAACACCTTGTTTTTCCCTTCTTTTTGATAATCAACTACATTTTCTTCATGCAGCCGGTTTAACTTCCTTAGAACTGTTGAATGAGATTCGTTTAAAGTCCTTGCCAACTCACGGATATGCTGCTCTTTCTTTAAGAGTAACTGTATTATTTCTAAAGTGATGTTGTTTCTTTTCTGAACCATATGGACTACTAATGAACCAATAGTATTTAAATGTTTTTATAAATCAACCAGAAATCAAGTTACAATCTCACTCAAACAGTCATCATCCAAAGCGTTTCTTATCTCCATCGCAATTCTTTCTCCATAAGATATAGAATCTCCGTACAAGTAACCAGAATAAGGAGTAAATCTGGTTCCAGGGCTTCCGGGTATCCTGAATGAAACATCAAATACAACAAACTCTTCTTTTGGAGGCCCTGCAGTTATTGCTCCCTGCAAAGCAAAAGGACCAATCATACCAGGAGGATGCTCTTTCTTCAAAGTTTTGACAAATTTTTCTCCTGCATTAAATGCCTTTTCAAGTAATGATTCTTTTGTAGTTACAGAGTAGTGCCCCATTTCAATGTATTTTGGTTCAATATATTTCAGAACTTTTTCCTGCTCGGGCGCCGGAAGTCGTATCAACCCGTTTATATTGGTCTGCCTCCTTGCATCCGTTCCCATTATTTCAAGCTCATCTGTGACTGGTGAATAAAAGAAATTGTAATTGACCGGCGCTCCGACAACATACTCTTCAATTATTGCTTTTTCAAGGTCATCCTCAGTTATAACCATTCTTTTCAATAAATAATCAGACTGTTTCTTGTATTCCTCATAATTTGAGGCAAAGAAGAACGCTCTTTCATATCCTCTGTCTGCCTCCGCCGTTTTTACGATAACTAATCTGTCAATATCTTTTGGGTCGTCAAATTGCTTTGGAATTCTTATCCTTGCTTTTTTCAGATAATCATATTGATTTGGATGCAGGTCTCTTTCTTCGCATTTCAGCAAAGTTCTGGTTCCGAAAATAGGAACATTGAAATCTTTTTCTATTTCGTTGAAATCGCAGTAAACCCAGAAATATCTGTTGTGAATGAAAATCGTATTCATACTTTGTAATTTTTTTACAACGTAATCCTTGCTTATATGCCCGAACTTGTCTAAAAGAATTGTATCGTCAATAACTCCTTTGCCGTCTCTTGATTTATAATATTTGGTATAAGTCTTTTCCCTGCCTCTCTGGCAGACGGCAACTGTTTTGAAGCCGTGCTTTTTTGCTCCCCTGCATACATCTAAAGCAGAATGCCCTCCGAGGACGCCAATAGTTATATCGTCGTAGTCGTAGTTTTCAAGTACTTCAGGAATGTTTAATGCCATGGAACTAATTAAGCGAAAGAGTTTAAAAAGTTTACCGCATATTCAACCGTATGAAGAAGGACTTTGACCTGCAGAAATTCTACAGAGTATACTATCCGGCAGTCGCCAGTTTAGTTACTTCAAAAGACAACATGATGGCGGTAGCCTGGCAGTGCCCTTTAAGCAAGAGCCCGCCGAAATTCGGAGTTTCGCTGGCCCAGAAAAGATATACTTACAAATTAATTGAAGAAACTAAAGAATTTGCAGTTAATTTCCTTGAAAACAAATATCTTGAAGATTTATGGTACTGCGGTTCAAACTCAGGAGAAAATGTTGACAAATTTAAAGAAACTAACTTAACTCCGGAAGATGCTGAAAAGATTAATTCCAAAATAATTAAAGAAGCAGTCGGAGTAATTGAATGCAAACTTGACAAAATGGTTGAAACCGGAGACCACTACTTTGTTGTAGGCGATGTAGTAAATGTGAAAGCAGAGGAAGACTATCTAGAAAATCCTCTGAAATACAAAAGACCATATCACTTCAGCGGAAAGAATTTTGGGACTACATCTGGAGAGAAGCTGGAGCTTTAATCATTTAAATCGGTCCAGATATATTTCGCCGGGGTCTTTTTTCAGCAATTTAATATTCCTGCCTTTAAAGGTAGAAGGATTGTGCTCCAGATAATTATAATAAGACATTCCCTTGTCTTCAACAAGCAGTTTAGTAATTAATTCAATTTTATAATCAGAAATAATTAAATTATCAATATCCCAGTCAACGCAATCCTTTCTTAATCCGCCGGTAACTAAAATTGTATCAATTCCTGGCTCATCTTTTTCTAATCTATCAATTAAAAAATCAGAAATATCGCCGTCTATCTGTTCGCCCCTCTTGAATAAGAAAGCCTTTTTGTTGTCAAAATCATGTTTTATTTTTCTAATAAAACTCCTTGAAAGCCTGCCTCTGGAGCCGTCTCTTTTCATCCTGCCCCAGACGCCTACATCCTCAGATTCGTCATATGACTCGGTGTAGATGTCCTCTTTATAAGGGTCGAATTCTTTAGAATAAGCCTGTTCATAATCTTCATTCGGTGGAATATCGTGCTCCGGCGTCCATTCACCGTATCCTGTTCTCCTCCTAGATTCTCTATCAGACTGAGTTGCGCGTCTTAAATCTTCTTGTCTTTCTTTATAGTCTTTCAAAAGTTTGGTATCTTTTACTCTTATTATAAATTTTAAATCAGCTAACTCATATAATTCGGTAAAAATTTGAGTGGAATAAGATTCATAAGCTATGTAAACACCTTTTTCTTTTAATTTCCTCGCAAATTTAAAGAGAGTAGGAACTGATTCAGGCAGAGCTAATGCATTCGTCCATGGATGTATTATATATAAACAGGTTCTATCTGCATAGTTTACCCCGGCACGGACCAGTTTTTTCAAAGCGGGACACGGCCGGTATTTCAGGTCCCCTAATTCGTGAAATAACACATCCATGCAAAACAACACTGAATC
>JAWOEA010000029.1:0-13022 GCA_046483005.1 Candidatus Undinarchaeales archaeon | reverse complement strand
TTCCTTCTTGCCCTTTTCTTTTTGAATTTTGCCAGCCATGAATCTTTTTTCCTTTCAGATTTCTGTTGTTTCTTTGCTTTCTTCTTTTGTTTCTTCTTTGATTTCTTGTCTTCAATTTCCTTTTGGACTTCCTTCCTTGTCCTGCTCATTTCCGGCTGCTTCTTTCGCTTTAATTTGCTTCTGATCCAGCCCCTTTCTTTTATTGCCTTTCCCGCTTCCTGAACTGCAAGTTTTTCATCAACTTCAGATAATCTATTTCTTAAAGTGTTCATTCTATGCTTGTAAGCCCTTGTTTCAATCTTGTTTTCATCGAGATATGCTTTCTGAGTATCCTTCATTAACTGCATTAGTCTTTCTCTTTCAATCTCTGCCTTATTTTTCCTCTTGAATATGCTCTTGTGGGCAACTTTTGCAGACTCGATCTCAATTGAAGATTTAACTGCTCCGGCCAGCTGCTCTTCGTACTGCTCCATTGCAGTTTTATAATCGTTCATACTCATTGTCTTATTGTCAAAGGTTTCTTTTTGGATTTCTCTCATGAGACCTACTACTGTTTTTTGGTCTTCTCTGAGCTGAGACAGTTGATGATTTAGATACATGAGTTTTCCTTTCCAGTAGATTCCGAAGGCGGTAATTGATGCCAAGATTGAACCTAGAAGGACCTGCTTCCAGTTGATGATAATGAATCTGAATAAATTGAATTCGCCTTTTGTTTCAACTACAAACAAATATTCTTATTCGCACAACATAAACATCCAGAGAGGGATAAAAATAATTAGTTTCCCTTCAACTTTTTCCTTCTTATACTCGTCCTTTGTAACTACAATTCCTTTTTTGAGTTCGTTCAACTCCATAAATTTTAAAATCCCTTTTATGTCCTTTTTACTTACAGTGCCTTTGTATTTTACTTCTATTGGAGTTGGGTTGCTCCCCTTGAGAATAATGTCAACTTCCTTTCTGCGGTCCTTCCAATAAAACATCTCGTAGCCGCCGAGTTTTTTTGCGTGGTTAAAAGCCATAGTCTCGGCAACCATTCCTTCTTTTGTACCGTTCAGCATGAAGAAGCCATGGTCAGACACATATATTTTCGGGTTCTTCCTTGACCTTTTCAGCCGGCTCTTTGAATAAAGACGGCTTTTTGAAATCAAGAACGAGCTTTCCAGGTGGCTTACATATTCACGGATAGTTTCGTACTTTGTTTTCAGGGAGTCCGCAAGACTTGAGTAATTAATCGTGTTTCCGGATTCTTTTAAAAAGGCGTAGAAAAGGTCGCGAATCAGGTCCGTTCTCTTTATCTTGAAAATCTCAACAACATCCCTGTAAAATGTCAGGTCAAGGGACTGCTTCAAAACTGTTTTCGGGTCAGAGCAGGTATAAAGTTCCGGCAGACCTCCTTTTTCCCAATACTTTGAGAATTCAATTTTAAGTTTCTCTGCATTTTTGGGCTGCCTAATCTCGTCCAGATTAATTTTATTAACTTCTATTCCTTGGAAGCGCAGGAACTCCCTGAAAGAAAAAGGATTAAGGCGGTGGAATTTTATCCTGCCTACGAGGCTTTCGCCGCTGCCCTTCAGTATGTTCATGCTTGAAGAACCGGAAACAAAGAACTTTATTTTGAAATCTTTGTCGTAAATTGATTTAACTTCCTCGCCCCATTTTTTAATTTTTTGAACTTCGTCCAGGAAAACGTAAATTTTGCTTTTTAGTCCGGAGAGCGGCTCGTTTAAAACTTCCCGCGCGTAGAGTCGGAGCATATTTTTTATGAAGAACGGCTCCTCCGGAACGGCATCAAATGAGAAGTAGAGAATTCTTTTGGGCTCGGTTTCTTTCAGTAAATTGCTCAGTATTTGCTTTAGAAGGGTGGTCTTGCCGACTCGTCTCATTCCGATTATGCCGGTAATCAGTTTTTCCTTCTTGGAAATTTCAGTTTGTATTTCTCTTTCTATCAGGTTGGGCTCCAGTTCAAATTTCTTCTGCCACCATGGGTTCTGTTCTTCAAATTCCGTTAGGAGTTCTGAGTCTTTCATGACAAATCCTTTATTTCCACTATTTAAATACTTTGCGATATATTCCAGTTAGTGGAACATTTTACTGCATTTTATTCCAGTTAGTGGAATAAATCTGTGAGTTAGTAATTTTAGGCCTGCTATTTTTCATATTATTTTAATAATAGCAGAGTTATTTATAAGGAGTTTCGATTGAACACCTTGCAATTTATTCCGGTTAGTGCATTAGTAATGCATAAATACACAAAATCTATCTAACTGTCTTCAGTAAATCAGACTTTGCAATCAGCCCAAGCATCTTCTCTTTTTTATAAACCAAAACAATCGGGGAGTGCTTCAGAATTTCCCGGATCAATTTCAGAGGAGCATTAGCAGAAACCGTTGGAGGCGCTTCCGACATTACATTCTTAACTTTTTCCTTTCCAAGATTTTCATCTCCGAGCCTTTCAACCAAAGAGTTTTCAGAAATTAAGCCGACTAAATGTCCTTTTTCAAGAACAGGCAGCTGGGAAATATTGTGCTTCTTCATCAAAGAAACCGCCTTTTCAACAGAATCAGAAGAATTTATAGTGTGAACTTTCTCAGTCAGGATATCCTTTGCCTGAATCGACTCCCGGCTTTCATAATTTTCAAGCGCGTCAAAAATTTTCTTTGCCTTTTCATAAGTAGGACTCATCTTTCCGGCTTCAATCTTGGCAATCGCACTTTGAGAAACTCCGGAAATTTTGGAGAGCTTGGACTGGGTTAAACCAAGCTTCATTCTTAACCGTTTTATGTCTTCAACTCTCATTATTCTTCACTCTCAATATTCTTATAAGAATAATTTAGACAGAAAAGTATTTATATGCTTCTTTTAAAACTTTTAAAAACAATTAAAAGTTAGGAGGAAAATATGACGAAAGACAAATATTTATTCACATCAGAATCGGTAACAGAAGGCCATCCGGACAAACTCTGCGACCAGATTTCAGACGGAGTTCTGGACGCCTTATACAAGCAGGACCCGGAGTCAAGGGTCGCTGTTGAAACATTAGCAACTACCGGATTAATTGTAGTTGCAGGAGAAGTAACAACAAAAGGATATATTGACGTTCAGGGCGTTGCAAGAGACGTCATAAGAGAAGCAGGATATGACAATCCAAATTACGGCTTTGACGCGGACCAGTGCGCAGTAGTTGTTGCACTGCACGAGCAGAGCCCGGACATTGCACAGGGAGTTGACAAAGGAAAAGGAGAACACCAGGAACAGGGTGCCGGCGATCAGGGACTAATGTTCGGCTACGCGACAAATGAAACAAAAGAATACATGCCGCTACCGATAGATTTGTCTCATAAACTTACCGAAAGACTTGCAGAAGTAAGGAAAAAAGGAATTCTTGAATGGGTAAGACCGGACGGAAAGTCGCAGGTTACCATTGAATATGAAGACGGAACTCCAAAACGGGCAGATACGATAGTTATTTCAACTCAGCATTCTCCGGATGTTGAATACGCGCAGATTAAAGAAGAAATAATTGAACAGGTAATAAAACCTGTCTGCTCGGACTGGATTGATGAGGATACAAAATTCTATATAAACCCAACCGGAAGATTCGTTCAGGGAGGACCTCCCGGAGATACAGGATTAACCGGAAGAAAAATCATTGTAGATACATACGGCGGACACGGAAGCCACGGCGGAGGGGCTTTCTCAGGAAAAGACCCCAGCAAAGTTGACAGGTCTGCCTCATACATGGCAAGGCATGTAGCAAAAAACATAGTTGCTGCCGGAATTGCAGACAGATGCGAAGTTCAAATTGCATATGCAATCGGAGTATCTGAACCAGTTTCCATTCTAGTAAATACATATGGAACCGGAAAAATTCCGAATGAAAAAATAGTCGGAATTATAAAGGATAACTTTGATCTGAAACCGGCGGAAATTATCAAATATCTGGATTTAAGAAGACCAATTTACAAAAAAACAGCCGCTTACGGTCATTTCGGAAGAGATGAACCGGAATTCACCTGGGAAAGAACCGACAAGGCAGAAGACCTGAAAAAAGCCGCCGGAATATAATTGGTAGATGTTAGACAATAGATGTTAGATAATCGATATTAGATCAAACCTAAATAATGGTTGCTGTTGAATCTATTGTCGATTATCCTAAAATGTAACCATAGCAGCAACTTTAGTTACTTTTGGCTTAGATTTTCTGCCGGATTTTTCAGTTTTGACTATGTCAAATTTTTTAAGAAGTTTTATGTCTCGGTAGACATTCTCAACTGAACGGCCAGTAATATCTGCAAGCTCGCTCAGGCTTTTGGGATTTTTTGAATGAATTGCATGCAGAAGCTCCAGTCGCTTTGGAGTAAATATATGCTCCCAGTCTCCTTCTTTGAAGTCAAAAAAGACAATTTCATCCGGCATAATTTCAAGAATTTTTGGATTCTCCAGGATAGCCCGGATAAGAGTATCGTCCAGTTGTTCAAGTTTTTCTAATTTAGATTTCATCTTTTTAAAAGATAATTTTTTACCCATTTTTTCGAGTTTTGCTTGATTTCTCTGTTTATTTTATCAAACAGCAGTTTAAGATCGCCGTTTTCAATTTCAAAAACTTCAGGTTTATTGTTAGGAGAGAACTTATACTCACACACGCTGAAGCTTATAATTTCTTTCATTTTAGTAGTTTATAAAGTTTATCATTTTATGATAAAGATATATTTTCAGTAAAAACTCGTGTTTTGAGTTTAAAAATTTAATTTAACTGAGCTGAGTTAATACTATTTCAGCAACAAATAGCTCATTACTGTCGCTTCGCGAACGAAGTGAGCGAATGCGGCACCTGTTTTTGTCAACTTTTTCAGGACAGGGAACCAATTGCATAGTTAACCAATTTAAAAAGTTGGGAGTGGACCGGTCGAGATTTGAACTCGAGGCATCCTGCGTGCGAAGCAGGCACTCTGCCGAACTGAGCTACCGGCCCGTAGGGTAAATTCTATATACCTTAAACTTTTAATCTTTTGTTATGGACGAAATTGTATTCTTAGGAACCGGAGGAGGCAGAGTTGTCATGTCAACTCAGGAAAGAGCAACCGGCGGATTCAGGATAAATACAAACAAATTCAGAATTCAGGTAGATCCTGGAACTGGTTCAATCGTTAAATGCAGAGAATTTCATCAAAATCCCCAGATCATAGATGCATTAGTTGTAACCCACGCGCATCCGGACCACTGCGCCGATGTAAATGTATATGCGGAAGCAATTATGATAAGCAGATCAAACAAGAAAAGAACTTTTCTCGGCTCAGAGTCAGTCATAAATGGAACTCAAAAAATAAGCCCCGCTCTTTCAAAATATCACAAAAAGGCGTTTGACAATATAAAAGTCATGAAAGCCGGCTCCAGTTTTACATTGAAAAAAGATGATTCCGAAATAAAAGTAAAAGGACTGAAGGCAAAACACGGAGACGAAACGACTTTCGGCGCCAGATTTGAAATTAAAGACCTGAATAAAGTAATTTCATACACAAGCGATACTACTTACTTTGAAGGACTTGTTGAAGAACATAAAAATTCAGACATTTTAATTTTAGATATGACAAGACCAAGAAATGCAAGACTAAAGAAACATCTATGTTCAGAAGATGCAGTAAAACTTATTTCTGAAGCAAAACCAGAGCTTGCACTCCTTACACATATGGGAATGAAAGTCCTGAGGGCGGGTCCGAAAGAAGAAGCAGCATACATCCAGAGAGAAAGCGGGGTAAGAACCATCCCGGCGACTGACGGTTTAAAAGTCAGCCTGCACGAAGATGAACAATCTACACTAAAAGAATTCAAAAAATAGAAATAATCAGAATTATTCTAAATATGTTGCCGGAGTAGGCATCTGCTCTTTCAGTCCTTTTCTCTGCCTAATCTCTTTAATTATCTTTCTCTCAATCTCTTTTGGAAGCTTCTCGTATCCTGCATTTTCTGTACTCCAGAGAACTCTTCCCTCAGTTGCCGACCTGATTGCCGAAGCAAATCCAAACATATCTGCTACAGGCGCCTTTGCCTCAATTTCAATCTGGTCTCCCTCCTGCTGCATATCAAGAATCTGCCCTCTCCTACTCTGAAGCTCTTTATTTGCAGATCCCATGTGCTCTTGAGGCACTCTGATGAATACCTTCTGCTTTGGTTCAAGCAGATAAGGCTTTCCAACAAGAATTGCTCCTTTCATTGCAGACCTTACCGCAGGAATAACCTGAGCAGGTCCTCTGTGAATAGCATCTTCGTGAAGTTTAGTATCATGAAGTTTAATTTTTATTCCGGCGCATTTCTCATCCGCCATTGGTCCTCTGTTCATGGCTTCTTCAAACGCCTCGTGGCAGAGTTCAATGACTTCTCCAATATGAACTTCTCCTTTAACCATATTCAAGAATACGTTTGGTCCGTGTATATAGGAAACCTTTTTGGCTTCGTCCTTATCCATGCCGTATTCTGTAAACTGCTCCCAGTCTTTCTTTTTATACTTACCCTGAGAAATATCGCCTTCCATTATTGCCTCTCTTAGGTCTTTCTCAAGAGGTTCAACTGTAATATAGAATTTATTGTGCTTGTTCGGGCTCTTTCCTTCAACTTCCTGTGATTTTGCGCCGACAGACTCCCTGTAAACAACAATTGGATCTGAAGACTGAATATCAATTCCTGCATCTTTAGTAATTCTATGCTTCCAGATTTCAAGATGAAGCTCTCCCATTCCTGAAAGCTTGTGCTCTCCTGTTTCCTCATCAATATCAACCTGAACTGCTGGATCCTGCTTTTCAATATCCCTGAGAACTTCAATAAGTTTAGGCAGATCTTTTGTATTTTTAGCTTCAATTGCTTCTGTAACAACCGGCTCTGCTTCTTTAATTGCTTCGAAAGGTTCTATTTTGTTGTCAGGGTCGCATGCAGTTTCTCCAGACCTTGCAGATTTTAAACCGATAACTGCAACAATATTTCCCGGAGGAATTTCATCAATTTTTACTCTATCAGGCCCCATATAAACTCCTACCTGCTGAGTTCTGAAATTTGCTTTTCTGTTGCATAAATATATATTCTGACCGCTCTTCAGAGTTCCTGAAAAGAGCCGTCCTGTTGCAACATCGCCTGCATGAGGATCAACAATAATCTTGGTAATCATTAAAGCAAGCGGTCCGTCCGGAGTACAAAGAGACATTACTTCTTCCACTTCTTCATCTTCGCCCGGCCAGATATGAGGAATTCTGTATTTTTGAGCTTCTTTTGGGGTAGGAAGATGTTTTGTAACCATATCAAGAACAATTTTATGAAGTGTTGCATCTCTTCCGAGAGTTTTCCATGAATCTTCTGTGTCGTAAGCATCAATAATATCTTTGAAAGTCATACCAAGCTTTTTCATATGAGGGAATGAAAGAGCCCATTTATGGAATGCGGAACCAAACATAACTGAACCGTCATCTACTTTTACTTTCCAGTCATCTTTGAATTCTTCCGGACAGTTCTGAGATATTAAACGGTTAACCTTCTTGATAATTTTAATAAACTGCTTCTGCATTTCATCCGGAGTAAGTTTCAGCTCTCTGATTAATCTGTCAACTTTGTTAATGAAAAGAATCGGTTTTACTCTTTCCTTCATGGCCTGTCTTAAAACTGTTTCAGTCTGAGGCATTGCTCCTTCAACAGCGTCAACAACAATTATAGCGCCGTCTACAGCTCTCATGGCCCTGATGACATCTCCTCCGAAGTCAACGTGCCCCGGAGTGTCAATAATATTCAAAAGATAGTCCTTATCTTTGTAATTGTGAATTAAAGAAACGTTTGCAGCATTAATTGTAATTCCTCTTGCCTGCTCCTGCGGGTCAAAATCTAGATACAGCTGTTTTCCGGCGAGCTCTTCTGAAATCATTCCGGAGCCGGCTAAAAGATTATCTGAAAGAGTTGTCTTGCCGTGGTCAATATGCGCAATAATACCAATATCTCTAATCTGCTTTGGTTTCTGCATCAAATCTTTTACTTTGCCTATTAATTCTTCTTTTCTTCCCACTTTATTATCGAGCGCTTGCAGCCACTCTTTCTGACTCCTCCTTTTTGCCTATTGAATATATTTTATTATCATTATTTGAAGCAGCAATTAATTCAGATGCCAAACCCTTTGAAATGGATGTTTTGCTTTTAAAAGCTCTCTGAGCAGCGCCGTGAGAGATAAAACTTAATGCCAAATCAATTCTTCTCTGAGGAGCAACATCAACAGCTTTATGAACGATAATTCCTCCGTGCCTGATTCTCGTAGTTTCTTCACATGGAGCCGCATTTTCAACAGCCCTTACAAGAATCTGAACCGGGTTTTTATTTGTTTTTGATTCAATTTCTTTTAAAGCATTTTTAACAATTTTAACTGCTGTCTGCTTCTTTCCTGTATCTCTTCCTGAAATCTTTTTATGTACTCTTGAATCCTTTATATGTCCAGTAACCATCATTTTCTTTACAAGTCTTTCAATTACATTGTAGTTTTTCTTGCCGAACCTTTTGTTAGTATATAAATTAAAAGAATGTCTTTCTGAAGCATCCAGATTTAAATATTTTTGAAGACCTCTGTCCTGTACAGAAACAGATTCAGCCTCCCACTTGTTAAAGATTTTTCCTGTCATTTCAAATATCACTTAATTGGTTTCTCCTTTCTTCCAAGAACAAGCTCTTTCAGTGCAATTCCATTTACTTTTGTAACTTTAAATCTTACACCAGGAATATCTCCCATTGATTTTCCTCTTGCACCGCCGATTCCCATGATTTCAACTTCGTCGTGCTCGTCAATATAAGAAATTGCTTTGTCGCCGGGGCAGAAAGCAGTAACATTTTTTCCATTTTTAATTAACTGAACTCTTACACATTTTCTAATAGCAGAGTTAGGCTGTTTTGCTTCCAAACCGACTTTTTCAAGAACAATTCCTCTGGCTGCCGGAGATCCTCCTAAAGGCGAAGATTTAACATCCAGCCCCAGGGCTCTTCTTTTGTATTCCCTGTCTCTCCAGCGGAATTTCTTTCTTCTTTTCTTCAATTTTCGTGCGGCAAACAAGCCGCGTGGTTTTCTTGCCATTTGGATTTAATATAATGAGACTAATTCTTTAAATAAGTTACTTAACCACTACTTCTTCAATATTGTGATGCCTCTTCAAAAGATCCTTAATCATCTGCAGATTTTTGCCTTTCTTTCCAAGAACAGCTCCTTTTGTCTGGTTATTGGCCTCAATTACTATTTTATTCCCATTTTCTTCTTTTCTAACTTCAGCCCCTTTTAAATTGCTTACCATATTTTTTACAAACTGAACAGGATCGTCTGAAAACTCTCGTACCTGAATCTGCTTTCCAAGGTTTGCCCTCAATTTTTTGACATTAGCGCCTTTTTTTCCGATTGCAGCTCCAAGCTGTCCCTTTTCGATAACATATACAATTTTTTCATCCTTTACAATGCAGTCTTTTACAGTTACATTTCCTCTGCTTTCATTCTCTAAAGCTGCTATATATCTCAATGTCTCTTTATCTAATTTTATAGTCATTTTTTCTTTTCCTTATTCCCAAACATATTCTGTTTAAGAACGAGCTCTGGAACTCCTGTTCCCAGATTTGCTACCTGTCCTACAATAATGTTTTCAACTACTCCGTTTAAATTATCAGTTTCACCGTAAGCACCTGCTTTCAGAAGATGTTTAACAGTCTCTTCGAAACTTGCTCTTGCAAGAACTGACGCCTTATTTCCTGAAACGCCGTGTCTCCCTATTGCTTCAAGCTCCCCGTTTGCAGTCATCGTATCTGCAACAAGAGTTATATGTCTGGGATCAACAGAAAGTCCGGATTCTTTTAGAGTTTCCATGCCTTCATAAATTAAAGCATTCCTGACTGCTTCAGCCCCAAGGACTCTTGCAACTTCTCTTAGATCGTTGCTTCTTGTTCTTTTGAAATCGACTTCATCAACTTTCGCAATTGCTTTTAAGTTTGTTCCTCTTGTGTATAAAACATAATCTTTTCCTTCTTTCTGTACGACAACATAGCTTACTCCTTCTATTCCAGATAAATGAGTATCAAGAACCTTGTTCTTTAAACGCTGAAGTTTTGATGCGACTTTTTTCTTGCTCTTAACTTTTAATTTAGTTTTAGTTACACTGGCTTTCTTTCCAAACTTCTCTTTTACTATTTTCTTGAATTTTGAAGGAGGTATACTTCTCCTTTTTAACTCTTCTCGATTGAGCTCAAAAACTATTTCTGAATTTGAGAAATTAGTCTGAACACTTTTAGAAATATCCTTTACTGTTGTCTCTTTAATAGAATATGCAAGCTTCTCTGCCTTCTTTGAAGTATTGTACTTGCTTTTTAAATAAATAGTCATCATAGGTGTTTTTGGAGTCCTTCTTGCATCCAGAACCTCAATAAGTCTTGGAAGACCTCTGGTTACATCCATAGCAGTTCCCGCATAATGCTTCGTTCTCATCATCATCTGCGTTCCAGGTTCCCCTATAGACTGAGCTGCTAAAACACCTACGGCTTCTCCCGGCTCAATTTTTGCTTTTCCGTAAGCTTCGATAATTTTGTCAATAATCTCTTCCAGATATTTCTTCTTTATATCTCCGGATTTTACTTTCTTTTCGAGCCTCTGTATCATATTATACGGAAGCTCCTGCTCTTTATTTTTTAGTATATCAGTTACATCGCTCATTTTTGAACATCCTCTATAATTCTTTCAAGGTCAATCTGGCCTCTGTCAGATTTTGCCGGATTAACTCCGTCTTCTCCATATTTGAACTGGACTATGGTTCCATGTCCTTCCTTGACAAGTTCATTATAATCAACAACAACATCCTGCATAGCATTTATCAATCTTCTCTGCAGATATCCTGATTTCGGCGTTCTCATAGCTGTATCCGTCAGAGATTCCCGTCCACCCATTGCATGGAAAAAGAATTCAATAGGATCCATTCCGCTCTTGTAGCTTGATTTAATAAAGCCTCTTGATTTTGCACCGAGCTCTCCTGACTCAAAGTGAGGCAGTGTTCTTCCTCTGTATCCTCTCAAAATACGCTTTCCTCTTACAGCCTGCTGTCCGATACATGCACTCATCTGAGTGATATTTAATAGAGAACCTCTTGCTCCGGTTTTTGCCATACTTAAAGCAAAATTATCTTCTTTTAAAGCTTTTTCTGCAAGTTTTCCGGCTTTATTTCTGCTTTTATTAAGTTCAACCATTATTTGTTCTTCCAACGTATCTTTGACGCTCTTTCCTTTTGAAGGCTTGAATTTTCCATCTCGGTATTTTTTAATAAGTTTGTCAACATTCTTTTCAGATTTTACAAGAACTTTGTTAATTTCTTCCCTTACATCCTCAGGAAGGTCTTCATCGTCAATTCCTGTTGTAAAACCTTTAGTATCAAGATAAGCAATAGCAAGCCTTGTAATTCCATCAAGGAAATCCCTTACTGCATCCTGCCCATCCTTTCTCAAAATTTCTTCAATTAATTCTCCAGCCATCGCACCGACTGCTTTGTCGTCGATTGCTCCTTTTACTAGTTTTCCGTCTTCAATTACTACATCACTACCGTCCCTTGATTTGAAAGTAATGTTGACATTATCTGGTATAAACAGACTGAAAAGCTGTTTTCCATCAACTTCTTTTTTGAAGTTAGGAACCTTTCCCTTGTATTCGGACTTCATTAAAACATCCATTGCAACTTCTTTGTCGAACTTTGAAGTTGTCAGGAAGTAAAGCCCTGTTATGTGATCGTGAATACATCCAATAATAGGTCCTGCGAATCTTGGAGACCTGATTTGAGACTGAACTCTCATTAAAAGTCTTGCTTCAGATCTGGCCTCTTCCGTCTGAGGTACATGGAGATTCATCTCGTCCCCGTCAAAGTCAGCATTATAAGGCGTACAGACACATAAATTCAGTCTGAATGTTTTTCCGGGCAGAACTCTTACTCTGTGAGCCATCATAGACATTCTATGCAGAGAAGGCTGTCTGTTAAATAAAACCATATCTCCGTCAACAAGCTGTCTTTCAACCTTGTATCCGAATTCGATTTCTTCGGAAATCAGTTCGGCGCTTTCCTCCGTAATTCTCTTTTTCTTTCCGTCTGGTCTGATTACATAATTAGCTCCGGGATAAGTATCGAAATTTAATACCATATCTTTCAATTGTTCAATATTTTTATCAGTAACTCTTATAGGAACAGAAAGCTCCTTTGCAATATCAAGCGGAACTCCGACCTCGTCAATGCTTATATTTGGATCCGGAGAAATGACAGTTCTTGCAGAGAAATCAACTCTTTTTCCAGCCAGACTGCTTCTGAACCTGCCTTCTTTTCCTTTTAACCTCTGCTTTAAGGTTTTTAGAGGTCTTCCAGACCTGTGTCTTGCCGTAGGAATTCCAGTAGTTGAATTATCAAGGTAAGTAGTAACGTGGTACTGAACTAACTGCCACTGATCTTCAATAATCAAATGAGGAGCTCCTGCATCTATATTTTCTCTCAAACGCTGGTTCAATCTTAAAATATCAACTAGTTTATGTGTCAGATCGTCTTCGGACCTTTCTCCTGTTTCAAGCGTAATTGAAGGTCTTGTAGTTACCGGCGGAACCGGTAAAATTGTAAGAACCATCCACTCCGGTCTGGAGTTTTCTGCATCCAGGCCAAAAATAGGTATATCATCATCAGGTATTTTTTCAAGTCTTTCTCTGATTTCAGTCGGCATTATCCGCTGTTTGTCCTCTTTGAAAGTAGTAGGTCTTTCTCTTCTAATTTTGTACTGCTTTGCTCCACAATGAGGGCATTCTTTTGACTTTCTTGCTTCTTTTATTGCTTTTTTAATAATATCTTCAAATTCTCTTTCTCCGCCAAGTGCATTTTCAAGCTTGTGTTTATATTCATTAATTACCTTCTGGCTTAATTTAACTCTTGAGCATTCTCTGCAAGTTGATCTTAAAATATTATAGATGAATTTAACATATCCTACATGAATAACCGGTCTTGCCAGTTTAATAT
>JAWOEA010000044.1:0-2898 GCA_046483005.1 Candidatus Undinarchaeales archaeon | reverse complement strand
CAGTTTTTTTGCCATATTCTTTGTATATGTAATTCTGGCTTATAAATTAGTTGTTTGAGAGCTTAGGTAGAACCAATTTGCCAATCAGCGGGCAAATAAGACTTCAAAAAGTACGAGTTTAGCTAGTCTTATTTCCGTGCATACAGATTGGAAGGTAAGCACGGAACGTAGGATCTGTTCATAAAGATTAGGTTTATCCAAGAGATAATGCGAACAAATTGTATTGTTGTGCAGCCTACTCTTTGTGTTACCAGATTTTTCAGGACAGATAACCAATTGCACAGCTAACAAATTAAAAAATCTGGGAGTGGGCCTGAGGGGATTCGGGAACGTCAGAACCTGCTTTCCAATTTATCCCGGTTCCGACACCTCCAGCGTAAAAGATGGGCCTGAGGGGATTTGAACCCCCAACCTTCTGGTCCGAAGCCAGATGTCATAATCCAGGTTAGACCACAGGCCCGTAATTTCTTGATTTTACAATTAAATAACTCTTACTATTTTATGAAATTGAGAAGAATGGGCAAAAAGTTCCAAATTAGAATATAATTGAAGCCTATATTAGTCATTGCAAGTACAAACCTTCTCATTATGGGATCTTTGAAAACAATTACTCTGAAACCATTTATGAATCCGTTTCCGACAATTATTATTGCTAAAAAACCGTAGTATTGAATATTGCCTGGAGCAATAAAACTTGCAATAATTCCGAGAATTGCTAGATATATAGTATCAAGAAGCACCCAGAGGGGTTTTTGAAATGAGCCCAGGAATTTTCCAACCTGATTTATGAAAGGAGTACTAACAATTGCTATAAATACAGCCGGCCAGGCTCCGAAAAAATTCCCAACTGCTAAAATAGTTACTGCATGTATCTCCAGTTTTAAATGGTCATATAGGGCGGAAGATCTGCTTGCAATTACCATGCAAGTAAGGAGAAATATGATCCAAAAATTTTCTTTGAAGAATATTGCCAGAAGAATAAGAAGCGCTACTGCCAATATTGTTTCCCATCTTAATAAAACATTTTCAAAATTTTTATTCCCAACCTTAGTCGAAAGCTGAGCAATCGGTTTCATTATAAAATTACATTTCTTTCTAAAGTTAATAACTCTTCTTATTTAAGAAAAGTAAGGAATGCAGGCAACAGATTCCATAAAATTATGTAATTAAATGCAGTATTCAGCATTGCAAGAACCAGTTGTTTTACCACCGGCCTCCCAAAAACAAGCGTTTTTATTGCATTTGTAATTCCATTTCCAATAATAATTATTGCAACAAGACCATAAAGCTTCAATCCTGCTTCTGGTATGAAACCGGCGACAACAGAGAGAATAACTAAATATGAAGTATCCAAAAGAACCCATATTGGTTTTTGAAAACTGCTTCCTAATATTTTTCCAATTTTATTAATGAAAGGAGTACTTGCAATTGCCATGAAAGCAGCCGGCCAAACTCCAAATACATTTCCAACTCCTAATATAATCATGGCATGTATTTCAAATCTTAATTGAGGGTATAATGGAGAGCCTCGGCTTAAAATTACTGCACCTGTAAGCAGAAAAAGAATCCAAAAATTTTCCTTGAAAAGAAAGGCGAGTGCAAATAAAAGAATAATTGCAGTAATAGTTTCCCATCTTAATAGAATTGGCTCGTTGATATCCAATTCTACTTTATGTTCTTTTTTTTCTTTTGGTTTCTTTTTTTCCTCGTTTTCGGTCATTTTAATACCTCGTTGTTTTTCCCTAATTACGAGGTATCATTTTAAAAGTTTTCTATTGTAAGAAATAAGACTACTTCAAAAAATATGGGCCTGAGGGGATTCGGGAACGTCAGAACCTGCTTTCCAATTTATCCCGGTTCCGACACCTCCAGCGTAAAAGATGGGCCTGAGGGGATTTGAACCCCTGATCCACAGCTTAGAAGGCTGTTGCCTTGTCCAGACTAGGCTACAGGCCCGGCTCTATATTAATCTTTTTTAAAGTATTTAAAGTTATATAACCTATTCAGAACCATGAAAGGAGTAATTCTTGCAGCGGGAAAAGGAACCAGAATGCAGCCCCTGACTTCCGGCAGACCCAAACCTTTAATTCCGGTAGCCAATAAACCGGTTTTGGAGCATATAATCGCTGCATTCAAGAAAGCCGGAATAAAAGATTTAATTTTAGTAGTTTCATCCGGGGATAAAATTAAGAATCATTTTGGAAAAGGAAAGAAGTTTGGAGTCAATTTAAGTTATGTTGTTCAAAAAGAAAGACTTGGAACTGCCCACGCCATCTCAAAAGTTAAAAAACATATTAAAAAAGATTTCATTGTTGCGCCAGGTGATGATTTAATAGATTCTGAATCAATAAAGCGACTAAAGAAAGAGCATTCCGGCGACATTACTTTCTGTTTAAGTAAAAGGAGCAAAGAAGAACTAAAACACCTGGGAGTTGTTAAAGTCAAGGGCAAGAAAGTTCAGGGAATAACCGAGAAGCCTGAAAATCCAGCAGGAAAGTATGCCAGTACGGCAACTTTTGCTTTTTCTCCTGAAATTTTTAAAGCAATTGATGAAATTAAAAAATCAAAAAGAGGCGAATATGAGCTGCCGGACGCAATAAATGTTCTTTTAAAGAAAGGAAAAGCCGGCTGGGTTGAAGCAAATCTCTGGCAGAGACTTTCTTATCCCTGGGACATTCTAAAAGCAAATGAAATTCTTCTAAAAGAACTGTCTGAAAAAAGAGAAGGAATAATTGAAGACAATGTAACTCTTAAAGGTAAAGTAAGTGTAGGAAAAGGAACCAGAATAAAATCCGGAGCATATATTGAAGGGCCCGCTATGATAGGAAAAAATTGCACTATCGGTCCTAACTGTTTTATCCGGAATCATGTAACTCTTGGAAACGGAGTAAGAGTAGG
>JAWOEA010000017.1:0-22676 GCA_046483005.1 Candidatus Undinarchaeales archaeon | reverse complement strand
CTTTTCTTTCTTTGACTTTTTCTTTTTTGAATTAGATTTTTTCTTGGATTTTGAATCTTTCTTTTTGGATTTCTTCTTGCTCTTTTTAGATTCTTTTTTTGGCTTCTTTTTTGACTTTTTCTTGGATTTCTTCCCAGACTTTCCAGAAACTTCCTCTGCAACAAGTTCAATATGAGTTATTGGCGTATTTTGAGGGCTTCCTTTATAATTCCCTCTTGAAAAACCTCCATTGTGAGTTGCTGCATGGATTACTACCAATCTTTCTTTGTTTAACCCCTGAGATTCTGCATTTGCTTCCAGTTCTTCCAAAAGGTTAAGGAATGCCGAACTAGTATTGAACGGGTATCTTCCAGAAGCTCCCTCTTTTCTATGAGGTACTCGTTTATTATATCTCTTGAAAGGAATCGATCTTTTTTTGTCAAGAACATCTTCAAGGAGGGCTTTTGCTTTTGAAATCTTTTTTCCTTTTACAGCGTTGGCTACTTCATATGCTTCTTTCGTCGAAATGGAAAGATCTCTTCCCATGACTCTTGCAGTGTTTTCTGTTTTTCCCTGATATGCATATTTTATTTTAGCCATTTTTAATCATTATTTGAGAGCAACGAACTTGCTTGCCCTTGTAGCTCCCATTCCAGGTGCGGAATGCGAAACTCTTCCTCTTGTCTGAACGAACTCGCCTAAGTAATGCCCGAGCATTTCGAGTTTAACTTCTACTCTCACGAATTCTTTTCCATTGTAAACATTAAACACTCTTCCGAGAAATTCAGGTACGATTATCATATCTCGGCAATGGGTCCTTACAGCTTTGTCTTCCGGAGTTTTTCGGACTCTCCTAATCAGCTTCTTATGTTTAGTTGAAAATCCTCTTTTAAGAGATCTTCTTGCTCTCGCTGAGATGAGCTTTGAGAATTCCTCAAGACTCATATCCTTCAATTGCTTTTCGTCATATCCTCTTACAGTTATTTTCTTTGCCATGATTATTTCTTACCAGTTCTTTTAGGTGAAATTGAACCAACCTTTCGTCCAGGCGAAGTGCCTCTTTTTACGGACTTGGGTTTTCCAATATGCTGGTGCCCTCCTCCACCGAATGGATGATCAACAGTATTCATTGCAACACCACTTACTCTTGGATATATCCTTCCTCTCTTTTTCTTGTTGTGCCATTTATTTCCAGCTTTAACGAAAGGCTTTTCATTAAATCCGCCGCCTGCAACAATGCCTACATTTGCCCTGCACTTTCGGTCAAGCGTCTTAAAAGCGCCTGAAGGAAGCTGAACAATTGTCCCTTCTGCATCGTGCGAAATGACTCTGCCGAAATTTCCGGCAGACCTGGCAAATTTTCCGCCGTCTCCTGGAATATTTTCAATATTGTATACTGCTGTCCCTTCTGGTATTTGTGAAATATCAAGTGAATTTCCAATCTCTGCCTCTGCATCTTTTCCGAATGAAACTTCCTGTCCAACCTTTAAATCTACTGATGCCAGCATATTTACAAATGTTCCATCTTCAAATTTAACTTTAGCCATTGGCGCATTTCTTCCTGGATCATGAATAATGTCCATTATTTTTCCTTTGACTTTTCCTTCTTTTGATTTTTTAAGAGCGTGGTGTTCTACTTTTCCTTTAAAGCGGTGGCTAGGCGTCTGTCTTTTCTTACTTGTTCCTAATTTTTGTGCTCTAATTCGTTTTCCCATTTAGATTACACCCATCCTGCCGACAATATCTTCTGCAGAATAATCAGAGGTTAATTTAACAAGTGCTTTTTTCTGGCCCTTGGCGGTGATTAAGGTAGAAACATTTGAAACCTCTACATTATATAGTTTTTCAACTGCGTTCTTGATGTCGTTTTTGTTTGATTTTAAATTAACTATGAAAGTGACCTTATTCTCAAAGTCTGCTGCATCGAGACATTTTTCAGTCATTAGTGGATATTTTATGATATCTGCGGGATTCATTCAAATCTCTCCTTAAGTTCATCTAAGGCTGTCTTTGTAATAATTGTAAGTCTTCCTGCTGTTGCTCCAGGTGCAAGCACATCCAATGAAACATGATTTGCTCTTGCAGTATCAATTCCAAGGATATTATCCGCTGCACTTGACTCTGAATCATTTGGAAGTATTAAAAGGATTCCTCTTGGTGTCTTGTACTTTCTGCCTCTTCTTTTGCCTTTTCCTGCTTTTATCTTTCTTTCTGAAGTCCTGTCAAGCTCATCTTCAAGACCTATTTTCTTCAGGAAGTCCATAACTTCAGATGTTTTCTTCATTTCAGAAACTTTATCATCAGCAATAATTGGTAAATTATCAATTTTTTCAACTTTATGGCCTCTTTCTAAAACAATTTCTTTATTAACTGTAGCTGCTAAAGCAGACCTGTAAGCTTTTTTAAGTTCTTTTTTATTAAGTTTTTTAACAATATCTTTTTCCGCTTTAGGAGGATGCGCCTGTCTGCCTCCTCTTGCTCCTGAAATTAAAGCTCCTTCCATTGCTCTTGGGAACCACCTGCCCTTACTTCTAAACTTGTGACCTCTTGCAGACCTTCCACTTCTTCTCGGACCTGCTTTAATTCTAGGAACTCTTGACCTTCCGCCTCCCGGGCCGTATGATTCAGCGCTTGCATCAAGTCCTGCTCTCTTGAAAGCTCCTCCCTGCTGGAACTTCCTGCTTTCTTCTGAATGAAATCCTCTTTTAATTAAATCAGGACGATACCGCTCACTGAACAAATCCGGAAGTTTTACATCTCCGGTCTTTTTCCCTGATGCGGAATAAATTTTTGCCTTCATTATTATCTACTTTGTTTTGACGCCAGACTTACATAAGTTATATCTGGCTCTTTTGGTTTAGGTGCTCTCATACCTGGTCTTAATCTTACTAATCTTTTTGTTGAACCAGGAACTGATCCTTTCAAAGCTATGAAATTATTTTCAACTTTACCATAATTTACAAAACCGCTTTTTGGAGTTATCTTAGCTCCGTCTTCTCCGAGCTTTACAACCCACTTATTAAATTCGGTTCTTGAATGGAATCCCATTTGACCTGCCATTGGAACAGTCCATCTTGTTTCAGAACGCCTGTCTCCAAGGGTTCCGACATGTCTTTTCTTTCCAACTTTCTGTTTTCTTTTCATCATCCTAATTCCAAATCTCTTTACAGGTCCCTGAGTTCCTTTTCCTTTAGTTATAGCTGAAACATCAATATATTCACCTTCTTTAAAAATATCAGTAATGTTAATTTCCTTGCCCAATATTTCTTTAGCATAATTTAACTGGTCCTCAAAACTTTCTCCCCCAACGGCTATTTCAAAAATTTCCGGTTTTTTCTTGCCTGTTGCAGATTTTGGTTTTGTATGAACAAGTACTGAAACTTTATCTCCTTTTAGTTCTTTTTCTTTTCCTTCCTTATCTGGAAGAGAAATTTTTCTCTTAAGTATTTTCTTTGAATTTTTTGGAAGGGAAGTTGAAAATTCTCCTGAAATTTGAAGTCCGTTGTTTGTTTTTTTGTAAGCTCTTATAGAAATAGGAACGATTGGAGGGCACTCAAGAACAGTTACTGGCGTGAAAACATCTTTTCCTGAAGTAGAAGTATCTTTTGTGTTATCTTTAATAAGCATATGCGTCATGCCTGCTTTGTAACCGGCAAACCCAAGAAGTTTTGATTCAGAAGAAGTAGGCCAAGACCTCACTCTAGGATAGTCTCTTTTAGCCCGTTTCCTCGGACTGAATGCCATAGATCCTGCTCGTGATTTATGTTTTCTTGCCATATCTTTGGAGTGCTAGTTATAGTGACTGCGATCTCCTCCCTGTTATCAACCACCCCGTGTGACAAGCATAAACCAGCGTAGAAAAAGCTACGCCATGGCCCGGTCGCCCGGTTCGCCGCCAGAGGGCAATTGATTTTTGCACATAAGTTGTGCGTGGCATTATATATATTATATATGGTTTATAAGGGTTTCTGTTCTTGTTTCTTAAAGGAGTTTCCATGCAAGGAAATCTCCAAGTTTGTAAGCTCCAGCAGTTACTGCCAAAGCAACCACAATAACGAAACATGCCCAGCCTACAAAATAAGGAAGCCGTTGATAGCCAAACTGAAGATAGTGGTTTTCTTTCTTTTTAGCAGATTTATCCCTGAAAAAGTAGAGTATTAAAATGAAAGCTAAAAATATACCTGAAGAAATGATAACAAGCCATCCAAATAGATAGATAATCCATTTATAGAGATGATTGAGAGTAAAGAACTCATCCATGTCTGACAGACAAAACATTTTGCGTATTTTCATTATTTTAATTTCTCAGCAGTTTTTCCAACCCATAAAGTTATTAGGACGGCTAAAATAGTGACAAAAACAGCGTAGCTTAGCATAGCTAAGACATGGTCAGGTTTTTCAAAAACCCGGTTAAAAACCGCCTTTATAGCATCATTCCAGGCAAGAGCTGCAACAAGACCAAATGCTGCTGTAACAAGAGTTGACATTTTTTCAACAAGTTCTTTCTTTAATTTTTTTCTCATAAAAATATATAAGAACTATCTGTTTTTAATCTTTGCGCAGGTAAAATATTAGAAATTTATTTAAAGAGGAAATTGTTTAAGCAGTAATATGGTAAAAATAGACTTTGCAAAAAAACATCCGTACTTTGTTCTGGCAATAGCAATCGTATTTATTGTAATATTTTTTGTAGGAGTTGAAACAGCAAAAAACATGAATAATGCCCCTACAGAAAAAACTGAACAGGAGCTCTGCAATGAAGCCGGAGGAACCTGGGAAGAAATGCCGAACGCCTGCGTTGACTCCTGCGAATCTGCAAGAGAAGACATGATGTGCGCCCAAGTTATAACTAAAGGATGCAATTGTGGAGAAGGCATGTGCTGGAACGGAGAAACCTGCGAAGAAATTTAAAATGCCGGGCTGGAAAGTACACCTTGGATTTGGAGCAACTGCAGGATTAGCTGCATTTATTCTTTTCAGTGAAAAAACAGGCATTGGCTTAAACTTCAATCCAAAAGCACTTATTATTTTTATAAGTATAGTGATTATAGGCAGTCTTTTTCCGGACCTAGATATAAGAAACAGTAAAATATTCGGGGTTTTTTTCGGCGCTGCAACTATTACAATAATAATTTCATTTGTCAGAGGATACTTGTATTTAGGAATAACAACGACTTTAGTACTTGCTGCTTTTTCTTATATGCAGCATAGAGGAATCTTACACTCAATTGCAGTTCTTTTAGTAACTGCTCTGATAGTATATACTGCAACTTTAAATTCTGTTTATGCATTTATCTGGATAATCTGTTACTTCTCTCACCTGCTTCTTGATAGAGAATTAAGACTGATATAGAGTAGTTACCTTTTTATATTACAAGCCTATAATAATTAGATATGAGATTTAAATTTTTAGAAAAGCCGAAACAAAGAGAAATAAAAGATGAGGAACCTCCGGAATTTCTAGAAGAGAAAAAACCAAAAAAGAAAGACCTGACAAAAGATGTTCTTAATTATTTAAAAGCTGAATTTAAAGTTGAGAAAAGTGCAAGACTAAAAACTTCACCGGACTCTGACCAGCCTCCTCTTTCAATTTTACATGCAGAGGATCAAACATACAGCATGTGGCACAGAATGCCGATAAGAGGAGAATCGGGTATTGTTCATATCCCTGATTTTGTCATATTTAAAGGAACCAGAAGGATGGCTCCAAGAGACAAAAATCCAGACGTCTTAATAGAGTGCAGACGGCTTGATGAAAACAGGTCAAACAGAACAGACTCAAGGGTTGTAAGAGAAATGGTTGGAGCTTCACTAGACATTCTTCCCGGACTCATTATACTTGTAACTAACAGACCTCTTTCGGAATATGCAAAAGCAATTGCAAAGCATTTCGGAATAGAGATTGTAGATGCAAGCAAAGACAGTGCAAGCTATGATTTATTCAAAGTAATGGTAAGCAATGACCTTCAAAGCAGAGAAAAATTATACTCAAACCTTGATAAAAATATTTTGAAACTAGAGGGAAAATTTAAGGTTGCCAAAGCAAAAGCATCGGCTTCTGGTTCAAATGTGAAAGTTCCAGATGTCAAGCCAAGCAGGTCAGAACTTAGAGATTTAATAGCAAAAGCACTTGAAACAACCCCGAATTCTGCTAAAGAACTTTCAAATGTACTTCAGGCAGATCCAAATCTAATTTTAAATGAGCTCTATGCCCTCGAAAGAGAAGGAAGAGCAAAAGTAGCAAAGAGAACGGGCAGTACACCAAAAGAATTTGAGTGGAAGCTCGGAAAATCGTCGAAATAGACAATCGACAATAGACGATAGATAATAGATTATCGACAATGAAAATTACCAGCAGCTGCCGACTATGTACAGAACTAATCACTATTAACTAATAACCATTTACTATCAATTAATGCCGGGGTGGCAGAATCCGGTACCCGGCGCAACCCTTTTCTTTAGAAAAGAAAAGCGTTGATGGAAAAGAAACAAAACAAAAAGCACAAACTGCCGGGGTGGCAGAATCCGGTATTGCGCTCGCCTCGAAAGCGAGTCCCTTATGGGAGTTCAGGTTCAAATCCTGACCCCGGCGCCAGCTTTTTTAATTGGTTAGCTATGCCATTGGTTCCCTTTGCTGAAGAAGTTGAAAAAAACAGTATTCAATGTTCAAATCTATTCACCGGACTAGAAAAGAATCAACGATAGAATAAACTAAAGCGTTTTCTTACGCATTCAATATAGATTTTGCTTATTCTGACATTTCACTGATGACTTTTCCGCTTGCATCCTTAAGGATTGCTTTGTCGCCGTCGTCGCTCCAGAAGTCCTCTCCAACTGCTGCATACTTTTTAGTTGTAGTACTCAAGTCGCTTGTACTGTAAATAATCACATACCTGTTCAGAGTATATTTTTCAGGGAATTTATAGAATTCTGTTCCGTTTCCATTTTCAATCGTCCATCCTTCAACATCCCAGTTCTTTGCTCCAACTTTTACATACTCTTCTCCGGTAAATGAAACCTCAGTAATTGAGGGCTCCATATAATCTTTTGATTCGCAGTTGTAATTGGGTATATGTTCGCATACTCCGTCTACACAGCTGTCCATAGTACAGTCGTCGCCATCGTCACAGTCTTCATTAACAGTACATACCAGACCTTCTGTTTCTGTTCCTGCTTCTGTTTCAGTTTCTGTTCCTTCTGTCTCTTCTCCCATCTCAGTTTCTTCCTGAGATTCCATTCCATCTGTTCCTTCAGGAGTCGTTCCTGTGCATCCTGCTACAAGAAGTACAGAAACCAGCGAAAGTACAATCAGATATTTTTGTATTTCCATAAATTTTGATATGTTTAGGTTATTTAAATAAATTTATAAAGTAGAAAAACCATTAGATTTGTATGAGCATAAGCAGTTCGAAAGGAAAAATGGATAAAGATTTTGGAATGCCTGAAGAAGACGTTTTAACTAAATTCTCTTACAACGGGGGAATACTTATGTTTGATATATATTACGAACATGATATAGACCCAAGAGAGCTTATTACAAAAATAAGAAATTCAATAGAAAAAACCACTTCTGAAAAACTTCTACCAGGAATCAGTAAACTATTAGATGAGATGGAAAATGCTGACAAGTGGTCTGATTTTAAAAGAAGTGCTCATTCAAAAGAAGAGCTTGAAGAAATTGCAAACTTTGAACAGGTTTCTGACTACTACTTAAGATTTGTAGCTTACAACTGTTTAAAAATTCTTAAAAAAAGGGACAAAGTTGGAAAATATTTAGAAGAACTAAAAAAACAAATGAAAAAATACTTCCCAGAAGAAGTACTCATAAATATGAACTCTACATTAAATGCAATTAAAAAATTAATTGAAATTGCACCAAAAGAAGCAACCAAAAAACAGCTTACCAAAAAGTTAAAAGAAGTTACAAGTTTTAAAATTTAGTTTCCGTTCATAAACTCTTCAATTCTATCAAAAGCTTCTTCCAGAGTTTCAAGTTCAGGCAGGAATACTGTTCTGAAATGGTCTTTTCCGTATTCTTTGCTGAATCCTGAGCCGTGGACGCATAAAACATGCTTCTCACTTAATAAATCAAGAACAAATTTTTCATCGTCATTAAATTTATCGCTTTCAATTTTTGGAAACATGTATAGGGCGCCTTCCGGTTTTGAAACAGAAAGACCTTCAATTTCATTTATTCGTTTTGCTGAGTAGTCTCTTCTTTCTCTTAAAATATCAACAGTTTTTTTAATATGGTCTGTTGGTCCGTCCATGGCTGCTCCTAATGCAACCTGTGCCGGAGTGTTCATACATAGTCTGGCTCTTGCCTGTCTCATGCATGCTTCTTTCAAATCATGTATGTCTGGGCCCTTGAACGTCATATAGCCACTTCTCCATCCCGGAGAAAGATAAACTTTTGAAAGACAACCGAATGAAACAATATTTGCGTCCGGATTTAAATTTTCAATTGGATAAAAATCTGCATCAAATGTAATCATATCATATACTTCATCAGCCATAATTACCAAATCATTTTGAACTGCAATTTCAGTAATTTTTTTCAGTGTTTTTTTAGGATAAACAGCTCCTGTCGGATTGTTTGGATTTATAACAACAATTCCTTTTGTTTTATCAGTAATCTTTTCTTCAATATCAGCAACATCCGGCTGCCAGCCTTCCTCTTCTATACATCTGTATTCAACCGGTTTTCCTCCATAAAATTTAACTAAAGTATCATAAAGAGGGTAATTTGGCCCCGGAAGTAAAATTTCGTCTCCTTCTCCAGTAATTGAAGCAAGAGTCATGTCAATTCCTTCGCTCACTCCCGCCAAAGTAAGAATATCGTCAGGCGATATAATGACATCCTTCAATTTCTTTTCTCTTCTTGCAATTGCATCTCTTACTTCAGGAATTCCTTCGGAATCTCCGTAGTAATTCTTGCCGTCTTTAATTGCTTTAATATTGGCTTCTTTAATAAAATCAGGAGTATCAAAATCATACTTATCTGGGTCCCCTATATTTAAATGAAGAACCTCATGCCCCTGCTTTTCAATTTTCCTGGCAGGAACAACAATATCTCTTATTGCATAGTGTATATCCGTTACTCTGTCAGTAATCTTCATAACATTCACAATAAGATAAGGCATTTAAATAGATTTTCATTATGTAATATAAGATGAAAATTGAGGAAAATTTAAAAATCCCAGACAGCCAAGTTATAAGAAATCCAGATGACCATTTCTATAAAAATTTTCTAAGACCCTATTACATTAAAACGACAGACGGGCAGTATTTGTTTGCATCAAAGCAGGCCGGCAGAAGACCAGACCGGGCTTTTTATATTATACCTAAAGGTTACAAACTTGGAAAAGGGCAGGAAAGATTTAGAAAAAGAGCCGGAAAAAGAATTTACAAAGCTGCTTTTGACTATTTGAAAGATTCTGAAGTTCTCGTTCAGGAAGGAGTTCAGGGAGAATCCGGATTTGAGACCGGAGTCAGAGTAACAACAAGCATTGAAAGTCCGCATTCTGCATACATGAATTGGATGGGAAAAATGATGCTTTTTCCAAAAAAAGAAGATACTGAGATTACCTGCTATAATTACATTATTCCTGAAAAACTTCCGGAAGAATATGAAGAAAGGATTAAGAAAGCATGGGACGGCTACAAACCCGGCGTTCCTCTTACAATATATGATTTCACTGAAATAAAAAAAGACAAGCGAAGAGTTCTGAATTTAGGAGTTGATTATTTCGGCGGGGCTTTCAAAAAGCCGAATTTAACAATGGTCTGGAACAGAGGAGAAGAAGAAGGAATGATTTCATATCATGCCGGCTGTACAAAAAACAGAGTTCTGAAAGGACTAAGCGGCACAGGAAAAACCACTCTTACGGTAGGACCGGACCTATATCAGGATGATGCACTTCTTGGAAAACCGATTGAAAAGTACAACAAAACTAAAAAAGCGAAGCTAATTGGTCTTGAAGCAGCTAGTTTTGCAAAATCTCAGGGACTGGACCCAAACAGTCCGGAATGGCCCGGATTGATGAGCTCCAGGGACGGGAAAACAGTTGTTCTTGCAATGAATGTTGACTGTCAGGGCGTTCGATTTGTTGAAAAAGAAATTGATGGTTATGAAGTTAAAGTTCCAGAAAAAATTCCTGGGCACGAAATTGGTCATCTTGAAACTAAAAAATATGAAAAAACAGGAACGACAAACGGCAGGTTCATATTCAAATTCAGTGACTTAAATTCTGACTGGAAACCCGGAATTGAAAAATATCTGAAAACAATTGTTTTAAGTTTCAGAAGATTTGACATTCTTGAGCCGGTATTCAGAATTGAAAATCCGGAAATGGCTGTCGCCCTGGACAGCGCCTGCGAAAGTATAATTACGAGTGCAGTAGGAGGAAAAAAGACAGGAAAAAGGGTCATGTCATATGCAGCAACAGATTTCATGGCAAGACAGCAGTCAGAACAGGCTTTAATCAAGCTTAAAATGTATAAAGAAATGGGGCTCAAACCAAAAGATAAACTAGTCTTTTTTGTAAATAATTCCGGCTGGATAGGCAGATATAATTACAAAGGCAAAAAACTTGAACAGGGAGAAAAAATCAAAGTTGAAGATTCAAAGAAACTTGTCAAACTTCTTGAGGAAAGAAAAATTAAAAACTGGATTAAGCACCCTGTTTATGAATATTTAATTCCGGAGCCAAAAGAACTTGAAGAAAAACACGAGATGGAAGACTTCAAAAAAAGGTTCAACCCGCTGAACTATTATTCTTTGAAAGAGTACATGAAATTCGTTAAAAGAGACATCAAAGAAAGGACAAAATTCCTTGAAGAATTGTTCAAAAATCAGGATGGAGAGGATGAATTAAAAGAAGTAACTAAAGTCTGGAAAAACTGCAAAATACCCGAAAAGGAAAAAATTGAAGAGTTCTATAAAGCACATTATTGAGAAACCTTTTTAAACCAAATAGATGTATATAATGGCTATACGGAGGTTAAAATGGGAATAGTAGATATTCGTTTTACAAAATTAGACGCAAAAAGAGAAAAGCCTAAAGGAAAAGTAGACAAAAAAGGAGTTAAAATAAAAAGCAACACCAAAGTTGTTGAAATAAAAAAGAAAAAACTCCCGAGTATAGGTGATGCAGTGCTGGTTGACTTTGAATATAAAGTTAACTACGAACCAAGCTTTGGAAAAATAACAGTAGGCGGAAGCTTAATTTACCACGACAAAAATCTGAAAAATAAAATTAAGGAAGATAAAGAAGACGGCGTTCAGCTGGAAAAAAGTGCATATGTTGAAGTTCAAAACGCAATCCTAAAATCAGGTAGTGTCCAGGCAATGGTTTTGGCAAAAGAACTCCAGCTTCCTGCACCAATACAACTTCCTACTGTAGTAGAAAATAACGAAAAAGAAGAGAAAGGCAAGAAGGGCTACGCCTAACCCTTCAAACTCTTTTTATATTCAGATAAATGTTCTTCATCTAGTCCGATTAAGGGGCGCAGGACAGGCAGTTTAACGTTTATATCAACTTTTTTGAATTTTTCCAAATTTTCTACAGTTAAACTCTTTGCGGAAACCAACGCTTTTGCATCTTGTTTTTCAGCCAGCTTTTCTGTATTCTCAAATAAATTTTCTTTTAGCTTATGAACTTTTAAATTGATATACCAACTTTTTAAATCCTTAACAGCTTTTTCAACATCCTGGAAATCGCTCTCAAGACATGCAATTTCAACTTCGCAGCCTCTTTTGGACATTAACCATACAGCTGTTTTTAGATTGTCAATGGAAGAGCCATAAACTGCTAAAACTTTTCCTTCAACACCGTATGGAAGACCACCGGGCCCTTGAATCTTTTCAGTAAAAACATTGGATTCTTTCTGCCTTACCTCAATAAACAGTTCTTTATCAGGATTGTCTAAATCAACTTCTGAGCCGATTTTTTCAACTATATCAGCTCCGATTTCTCTTTCAACATCCTGACTGGTAAATTCATGATTTCCAGTTCTTCTTGCCCTGACTGCAAAGGAGTCTTTTTCATTGATGTGTTTTTCAGCAACATTAAAAGCGGTTTTTCTTATATCTGAAAGTTCAGATTTACAGGAGACTACTGGAGAAATTGAAACAATTCCAAAAACATTTTTTAGAACATCCAAAGCCTTTTCATCTTTTGTTTCAATTAAAAACCGACCCCAAGGAACTTTAATATTGAAATCTACCTTTTCCCTTTCAAGAAATTTTTCTATGTTGCTCCTTAGCCTGTCTTCGAATTTCCTTCTGGTCTGCTTACTTTTCAGACCAATTTCTCCGTATCTTAAGAGGATTTTATCAAATTTCATGAATAAGGGATGGGGAATATATATTTAATAACTTTACCATAAAAATACTATGAGCAAAAAAGAAATAGAATTTAAACCAATTAATAAAAGAAGCACTAAGCAAAAAAGTGGGAGCTTTGGATTTATTTGCTCTAGAAATGGCAAAAAATATTTGGTAGCCAGTAAACTAAAAGACATTAAAGTAGATACTAAAATATTGAAACAAAACTGGGAAGCTGACAAAATAAAAAGCGTAAAAATTATTATTGATGAAAAAGCACAGGATAGACCCGAATTTTGGGGAAAATGTTATTTGATCAGAGAAGCAAATGGAAAAGAAAAAGAAATTCTCTTCAGTAAAAGAACGAAAGCAATTGAAAAAAATTGAGAAAAGTCTTAAATAAAAGATAAACTATTTCATAATTATGAAATCAGAACTATGCTGTTGTTGTTAGAAAAGGTTTGCATAGTCTAAATTCTGTTCTCTTAAATTTCTTTGAAGTGCTACGAGAACAATCGAAGGTTTCATTAAAATGCAGAGGTGGCGGAATCCGGTTACGCGCGCGGCTGCAAACCGCGATATCAGGGTTCAAATCCCTGCCTCTGCTTCAAAATGAAGTCTTATTTGCCCTTCGCGTGAGCAAATAGGAAAGCAGCGAACGGGCAATGTAGGACGGGTGCTGCCTGACCACAGGCAGTTCAAATCCCTGCCTCTGCTTAATAATAGTAAATAGTAGATAGTAAATGGTTAATAGTAAGTAATAAAACCACCCAGATATTATAATTATTGAAAATGTCCCTTAAGCTCTACAACACCCTAACAAAGAAAAAAGAAGAATTCAAGCCAATTAAAGATAAAAAGGTAAAACTGTATACCTGCGGTCCGACTGTTTATGATTATGCACATATAGGAAATTTCAGAACTTATGTTTTTCAGGACATTTTGAGGAGATATTTAGAATACGAAGGCTATGATGTAAAGCAGGTAATGAACATTACTGACATAGATGATAAAACCATAAAACGCTCTCAGGAAAAAGAAATTCCTTTGGAAAAATATACTGAACAGTACACAAAGGCTTTTTTTGAAGATATGGAAACCCTAAACATAAAACCGGCAGATGTTTACCCGAAAGCAACTGAAACAATTAAAGAAATGGTTGAACTTGTTAAGAAATTGATGGAGAAAGGATTTGCATACAAAACAGAAGACGGAATTTATTTCAATATTAAAAAATTCGACGATTACGGCAAACTTTCCGGATTAAACATTGAAGAACTAAAAGAAGGAGCCAGAGTAAAAACACAGGAATATGACAAAGAAAATGCAAAAGATTTTGCTTTATGGAAATTCTGGAAGGAGGAGGACGGAGATAATTTCTTTGAAACTGAACTCGGAAAAGGAAGGCCTGGCTGGCATATTGAATGCTCGACAATGTCCATGAAAAATTTAGGAGAAACAATTGACATGCATACAGGAGGAGTCGACTTAATTTTCCCGCATCATGAAAATGAAATTGCACAGTCGGAAGGGGCAACCGGAAAGCAGTTTGTTAAATACTGGCTCCACTGCGAGCATTTGCTTGTTGAAAACAAAAAAATGTCAAAATCATTAGGAAATTTCTATACTCTAAGAGATTTACTGGATAAAGGATACGATCCAAAAGCAATCAGATATACTTTAATGGCATCTCACTACAGACAGCAGTTAAACTTCTCTTTTGAAGAGCTTGAAGCAGCGGATAAAACAATTGATAGATTTTTTGAATTTGAAGACAGATTGAGAAATGCAGACGGAAAAGGCACTGATGTTTCAGAGATAATTGAAAAAACTAAAGAAAAATTTGAATCTGAAATGGATGACAACCTGAACATAAGTGAAGCACTTGCTTCCATTTTTGATTTCATGAAAAAAATCAATAAATTAATGGATGAAGGAAAAATCAGCAGGAAAAACGCTGAAAAGCTACTTAATACGCTCCATAATTTTGATTCAGTTCTCGGTATTTTAGAAATGGGCAGGAAAGAAATAGGAAAAGAGAAAGAAGAGAAAATAGAAGAACTGCTGCTTGAAAGAGAAAAAGCAAGAAAAGAAAAGAATTTTGAAAAAGCAGATGAAATAAGAGATAAACTAGAAAAAATAGGGATTGAAGTTCAGGATACAAAAAAAGGACCTAAATGGAAGACCAAATAAGCAATTAAAAATTTATTTTAAAAAATTAACAGCTTCCTGATGCTGTTTCAGAATTAGATTCTAATGCAGTTTCGCATTCTTCCGGGGATTCAGTAAACGCTGAACAGACAGCAGTTTTATATGCTTCAGGCGTTCTTGAACCACTGTATCGTACTCCGTTTATTAACATTGTTGGAGAGCCTGTCGCTTCTGCTTCCTCAGCTTTCTGGGCTTCCAGTTTCATGAGTTCAAGTCCTTCTGAATCAACGCAGTTCTGAATTACTTCAACATCTCCGCCGATTTCCTCAAGTGCAGATTCCCAGCAGTTGCCGTTTGAACCGCAGTTTTCATTTACAAAAGTCACGAAATCCCAGAATTTGTCTTCGCCATATTCATTAGCAACACAAATTTCTCTTATATTCTGATCAACTTCCGGCTGTCCTTGTAATGACCTTACTTCTTCTCCGGAAACTGAAACAATATAGTGAACATTAAAATCGACTTTATCTTTCAAAAGATTATAAACAGGATACAAATTATCTTCAGCTTGATTTCCATACGGGCAGAAACTCATGACATATAAATCAATAACTGGTTTTTCTGTTTTTGGAATTGAAGTCTGTTCTGCCTCGGCAGAAGCTCCTGCCTGAGTTGGACTCTCAGTCATATCAATTGCCTGAGTGAACATCTTTTCACCATCTTCCGTAACAAAGAGATCCATCTCCTGCCCCTGTAGAGATATTGTAAGTTGTATTAAACCGTTTTCTTCTACTGCAGAAACGAGTTCAGCCTCTGCATCTCCCTGAATTAAATTAGAATTAATATAATCTACAGAACTTTCCGCAACAGAATTAACATTATTTCCACCCATTGTAATAAAACCGGACGGATTAATGCTGGCTAAACCCATTACAAGAATTACAAATAGAATTATAGTAGCAGATTTCCAGATATTGTCCTTTACTTTATCAAAGAAATTGCTTTTATTTTTTGATTTTTTACCAATCTCTTCACTCATAACATATTAAGTATTGAAATCGGCTTATATACTTTTTCCAGTACAATTAAACAATAAACAAACCTTTTAAATAATCAAGCACTAAATGAATCTGAAGAAAAATGGCAAAACCAGCCTATCAAAAAGAAATAGGACACCTGGAAAAAAGACTTAAAGTTACATTTCTGGACATGCTCACGCTTTTTGCTTTAATTGCTGCGGCTGTTCAGTGGTATATAGGCGAGCCGCCGGAAATTTCAATTCTATTGGCAATAGTTTTCCAATTAATCAGAATTGGAAGAAACTAGGAGGTGTCTTAAATGGCAAGCAACCACGCCTTTAATGGCGTTGAAATAGGATGGCTGATACACGACTGTTTCAAAATAAAAAAAGATAATTTAACAGTATACATTGACCCCTACGAATTGAAAAGCAACCAGGAAAAAGCAGACCTAATTTTAATTACTCACGACCACTACGACCACTGCGACCCGAAATCGGTTGAAAATATAAGAAAAGAAGGAACGAAGATAATTACAAACAAAGCAGCTTCTCTGAAAATAGGAGGCTCCGAAGTAATTTCTGCTGGCGAAACAAAAGAGTTCAAAGGAATGAAAATAGAAGCAGTTCCTGCATATAATACAAAAGAAGAAAGGCTGGAGTACCATCCAAAAGAAGACGGATGTTTAGGGTTTGTTCTTAAGCTTGGAGAAGTAAAAATCTACCACAGCGGGGACAGTGATTTGATTGATGAAATGGATAAAATTAAAGCAGATGTTGCTCTACTTCCGGTAAGCGGAACATATGTAATGAATCCGAAAGAAGCTGTTGAAGCAGTTAAAAAGATAAAACCAAAACTGGCCATTCCGATGCATATAGAAGCAGGAGTTGTCGGAACAAGAGAAGATGCAGAAGAATTCAAAAGTTTAGTTCCGGAAAATATAGAAGTAAAAATATTGGAGCCGAAAATCAAACCTAAATAAAGATTACTTCAATAAAACAGCTCTTGCCGGAGAACCGTCTATATTTAGCTTGAGAGGAAAACAACAGAGAGTATATTCCTCCTGTTCAACGTCCTTCAAGTTTAGCCCCTCGATTATAGGAATTCCTGCCTTAAGCAGAAAATTATGGGTCTCATGTTCCGGCTGGTCTCTTTCAATACCCAGCTCATCTATTCCCACGGTTTTTACTCCTTTAGAAACAAGATACTCTGCTCCTGTTTTGTCAAGATAAATAAACTTGAAATCAAACTTTTCCTTAAATGAATTCTTAGTTTTGAAAAGAACAATATCTCCCTCATTTATTTGCAATTTTTCCAAATCTTTCTTGGATATTTTTTCATCTAAACTTGTCAGATCGAAAACCCTGCAGTTACCATAGAACTTGTCAAGAGAAAGTTCATCTATCTTTTTTCCTTCCTCAGAAACATGATAAGGTGCATCTATATGTGTTCCAAGATGGCTGTTTAAAACTAATTTGGTTGTATTTGAACCTTCAGACTTTACAGAACTGCTTTTGGATATTTTGGGTTTGTTTTCTTCCCTGTCCTTATAAAGAGTCATATCTTCACTTATTTCTCTGGAAATATCAATTATCATCTGCCTTCTTCCCCGGCTTGTGCCCGCCGAAAACATTTCTCATTGCGTTTATTAATTTAGTTGCATAACTTTCTTTTGTCTGGGATTCTTTTCTCCTTTTAATTGCAACTCTACCGGCTGGAACCTCGATATTTAAGCTCTCAGCCAAATCCGCAAGTTTGGCCATTTCTTCCGTTGTTTCGCCGTAAACTCTGCCGTCTATATCTTCTAAATTGTTATATTTTTCCAGCGCTTTTTTTGCAGATTCAACAAGCATACCTTCATTTATACTGCCATGATTCCAGACATCAAAAACATCTCTTAACTTTACATTCATATCTTCTTTTTCAGAAACAGACTTAATTGCTTCCGCGCCTTCAGCTATTCCCTCCATCGTTACGTACTCAACAAAATTGTGATACCCTTTTACCAAATGTCCGGCTCCGGACTTCCCAATATAGTTGTATCCGTTTTCAACACAGAGTGATTTGAAGACCGGCTCAAGAAGTTCAAAAATTCCTTTCACTCCTCCAACCATCATACATGCTTTTCCTTCTGAAATCTTTATCCCGCCGCTCGTTCCTACGTCTAGATAAAGTATCCCTTTCTTTTTTAGTTCTTCAGCCCTTCTGATTGAATCTTTGTAATAAGAATTTCCGCAGTCAATAATCATATCTCCTTTCTCTGCGGTTTTGAGTATTTCTTTAATACAGTCATCAACAGGCTTTCCGGCAGGAACCATTAGAAAAACAATTTTTCTTTCATCCAAATTATCCAAAAGAGCTTCTATTGAATACACTGCATCTATGCCTGCTTTTTTTGCTCTGTCTACGGTCTCTTTTACTTTATCAGTAGCGATTAAGTCAAAATCTGAACTATTCAAATGTTCAGCCATTCCAAAACCCATCTTTCCAAGACCGACTAATCCAATCTTCATTCTTTCACCTTATTTTTACCAAAAACAAACGCTCCGAGCAGACCGGCTTCTTTTCCAAGTTCTGCAGGGGCAATGTTAGGTATCTTATTGACAGTGTATCTTTTAATTTCTTCTTTTTTAGGAATTATCTTGTCAAAATGATTTAAAGCAATCGGTCCCGTGGCAAATATTTTATCAACCTGAACCGCGTTTATAATATTTCCAAAACCCTGTGCGTTGTAATCCCTTATCTTTTTGATTAAATCTTTAGATTTTGAATCAGTTTGTTTAAAAAAATTCTCTGGTTTCATTCCAGAAGCAAGTTCAATACCATATCCGGAGCAAAAAGAAGTCCAGCATCCTCTTCTCCCGCAGCTGCACTTAGGTCCATTTCTTTCCAATACAATATGACCGTATTCTCCGCCAGGTATTAAATTTCCGTTAATTACGGTGCCTGCACCTATGCCGGTACTGAATGTAACAAGACAGATAGAATTCAAATCCTTGCCTCTTCCAAAATTCTTTTCAGCCAGAACAGCCGCATCCATATCATTTAAAACAAATATCTCTTCTGAAAAGGCGGCTTCTTTTCTAAAATCTATTTTCTTATTCAAATGCATTGGAGGGGCTTTTAAAAGGAAATTATTTTCAACAGGACCAGGAACACCAATAGAAACAGCTGAAATGTTTTTTGAAATATCAGATCTTAGATTTTTTGAAATATCTCTCAACTGCTTTAGAAAATTACTTTTACTTCTTTTAGTCTTAACCGTCTTTTCGACTATTTTTCTGTCTGTTTCTGAATCAAAAACAGCACCCCTTAAATTAGTTCCTCCAATGTCATAACATTCAATATGCGCCATGTAAGAATATAGCTGAAAACAAGATATATAATTTACGAATAACCAAAAACTAAAAACTATGAACTACCAACTACTTCTCTCTTCTCTTGGCTCTAAGCCGAGTGTAGCCGCATTCTCTGCATTTTGCCTTCCCTTGTCTAATCCTTTTAGGGTCCACTCTATTTCTTGCATTGCATTTCATGCAGATGTAAACATTTTTAAACAATCTTGCATCTGCTTCAGGAAATCTTGCCATAGTATCAATAATAGAGTGTATCCTTATATATAAAGGTTTAGCCGGCTACTTCTTCAAGCAGGCTTTGACAAACCCAACAAACGGTGGGCTCGGATCTTCTGGCCTTGACTTAAATTCAGGATGGAACTGCGTCGCAAGGAAGAAAGGATGATCAGGCAGTTCTAAAATTTCCATGATTTTCTTTTTTGGATACTTTCCTGAAAATTCAAGACCGTTTTTCTCTAATTTATCAATATACTCCGGATTTAATTCATATCTATGCCTATGCCTCTCTGAAATTTTGGTTTTCTTGTATAATTTATAAGCTAATGTTCCTTTTTCAACCTTACACGGCATGGCTCCCAGCCTCATGGTTCCGCCCATGTCCTTAATTTTGTACTGCTCCGGCAGGATGCATATAATTGGATGCTTGCAGTCTTCCTTGTTTTCAGTAGTATTTGCATCTTCTAAATTACAGACTTCTCTGGCAAAACCAATTGCTGCCAGCTGAAAACCGTAGCATAAACCAAGGAAAGGAATATCATTTTCTCTGGCATAATTTATTGCCATAATTTTACCTTCAGCGCCTCTTGAGCCGAATCCTCCGGGAACGATGAGGCCGTCAACCTTGTCCAGTATGCTTAATTCCTTACTGTTCTCCTCGAAGTCTTCGGTTTCAACCCACTTTACATCGACCCTGCAGTTGTTCTCTGCGCCCGCATGCTTAAGAGACTCCATAATGCTGACATATGAATCACCTAAGGCAGTATATTTGCCGGCAAGTGCAATTGTTATATTTTTATCAGGATTTAAAATTCTGTCAACAAATTTTTTCCACTTGCTTAAGTCCCTTTTAGTTTTCAGGTTCATCTTTTCTGCAACTTTCTTCCCTATATTTTCTTCCTGAAGAACTAAAGGAACTTCATAAATAGAATCAGCATCCGGGTCTGAAACAACATCATCAACATGAACATTGCAGAAGTTTGCAATTTTTCTTTTTGTTTTCTTTTCCAGCTTGTTTTCACTTCTTGCTAAAATTAAGTCGGGCTGGATTCCCGCCTCCTGCAGTCTTTGAACAGAATGCTGTGTAGGCTTAGTTTTTTGTTCTCCAACTACTGACATTACAGGAACTAAAGTAACATGAGCAAATAAAACATTGTTGTCTCCCTCTTCCAGATGGAGCTGCCTGCACGCCTCTAAAAAAGGCATGCTTTCTATATCTCCTACTGTTCCCCCGAGTTCGATTATAGTTATATCTGAACCCTTTGCTGCTTTTCTGATTTCTCTTTGAATTTCATCTGTAATATGAGGAATTATCTGGACAGTTTTTCCTAGGTAGTCTCCTCTCCTTTCTTTGTCAATGACTGCTTTGTAAACCTTGCCGGTAGTAATATTGTTATCTCTAGACAAGCTTTTATTTAGAAACCTTTCATAATTGCCTAAATCCATATCGCATTCTCCGCCGTCGTCCAAAACAAAAACTTCGCCGTGTTCAAAGGGATTCATTGTTCCCGCATCTACATTGATGTACGGGTCAACCTTAATCATAGTTACATTGTAGCCGTAGCTTTGGAGAATCTTCCCTATAGAAGCAGATGCTATACCTTTTCCAAGACCGGACATCACTCCGCCCGTCGTTATGATATATTTAGGCATAGTTTCAAAAGTACTTTAAAATATAAAAAGGTTTTTATCCAGTCAAAAATATCCTTCTTTATATGCAAAATATCCAACTGCAAATACAACTATAACAATAATTACTGCCAGAATTCCGTATTTCATTGTCTGAGTAAGTTCAAATTCAGGCGTTTCAGTTGCTACTGCTTCCTGTTCCTCAGTAACTGCCGGCTTGCCGTCAACGGCCGAAAAGTTTTGATAAGAAGCAGCAACAAGCTGTGGTTCAGCAGAAACAGATACAGAAAAAACAAGCAAAAAGAATAGGATAAAACACATTAACCTTCCTATTTTTGCTTTTGCCATATTTCCCCATTATGCCTTAAAAGACAATATCAGTGGTTTAAAGTATATTTAATAGTATATAAATTATACTATAAAAAAATTAAAAAGTTTATTTTTTCACTCAACATTAAGCGATTTAGTCAAGTTCCTAGATAAAGTAAAAATTTAAATAAAATTCCTAAACCTCTTCAAAAATTTCTCTTTCCGACTGTAAAGGTAAATTGCAAAAACAGCCACAAATCCTGCAATTCCTGCTAAAACACTTTCATTTCTTGACAACGATATCAAACCAGTTGGAGGTTCATTTTGATCTGTAATTTCTTCTTCAGACGATTCCTCTTCAGAAGATTCCGTTATTTCTTCTGTAGATTTTTCTCCATCCTCGGTTTCCTCCTCACTTATTTCTTCATTTATATTAACAGACATTTTCCAATCTCGTGAGGAACTTCTAGGAGCCCCGCCACCAAAGCCTCCGGCAGAACTGGAAGAAGTCGTTTTATCTAAAGTATAGTTAGAATTTGCAAAGGCAGAATTATTAAACATATCAAAAGCCCTACAGTTCCAGTTATAGTTCCCATCAGATAAGGCAACAGTAAAATTGGACCAGGTAGAATTCCCTGAAACATTTCGAGTTTCAACTAAGGTCCACCCTCCCGAAAAATCACCATACAGACTTATATTAACTAAAGAATAGTTGTCAGCTGCAGAACAATTGAAAATAACAGAAGAATTTTTTGTGCCAGAATTATTCAACGGGGACTCCAGAGACACCACTGGGGGTGCATCTTCCTTTGTCTTTGAAATATTTTTAATAGAGTTTGGATTAATATTTCCAACATTATCTACGGTTTTCAAACTAATTCCATAAGCAGTATTGTATGACAATCCAGTTGCATTATAAAAATTGTTTGAAGTATTTGCAACCCAGGAATTATTTAACCATACTTCAGTATGATTGAAATCTGAATTAGGAGGATTTGTCCAGTTCCAAAAAATCCAGTCAATTCCATTTTTTGGAGCCTGAAGATTTGAAACGGTATCAGGCGAATTAGTGTCAAGTATTACAGTTCTGTTTTTAGTTTCGTTTTGATTTCCAGCCATATCTTCTGCATAAATTTTAAAAGAATAAGTTCCATCTGAGATATTGGTTTTGTTTTCCCAGAAAATATTTCCGGTAGAATTATTAAATAGACGCTGTCTGGTGAGAAGACGTCCAAATTGACCACGCATTTGGTGTTTGAGCGACAGGGCATTGCAGGAACGGACTCATAGTCACGGAGACTAAACACGCTGCTAAAATGTTCATTTAGCAATCTGACGATTACTCTGCCGTCCGTCTGAAAGTAGCCATCCGCGTCTAATAGACCTTTGATAGAGTCATTGCAAGCCTTCTGGCTATTTATGTAGTTGAAAAGGAGCTTTGGTTGGAGCTTGCAGGATCTCACGATGAAAGCTTCAAACTTGCAAATAGCCTTCCTTACTGCAGTCTTCACTTTTTTGCAGGACTGTATGTAAGCGGCTTTCAAGTCCGCATTGTGAGGAGCTGATCTACAGAGGCAGTGAAATTTATACTTTTCCCTGGTTAGTGCCTTGATGCTTTGGTTAAACCACTTTGGATTTGAGCGGAGCTGTGTTTTTCTCACTCTAGTTGGTATGGCGAGGCAGGAAGTA
>JAWOEA010000039.1:0-2833 GCA_046483005.1 Candidatus Undinarchaeales archaeon | reverse complement strand
GAACTCCGTATAATGCAAACGGCAACATTTTTCCAGGGGGAGACAGTCTACCTTTAGTTTTAATGCCTCCGGTAATTGAACTAATTGAAATTACCCCGGATTCTCCATTAGAAGGAGATATGGTCACATTTAATGCAACTGCAGACCCTGGAACTGCGGATACTATCTCTGTTTATGAATGGAACAGCTCAATTGATGGAGGGGCTTTAAGTAGTCAAAGAGTATATGCTACACCAAACCTCAGCGTTGGTCTTCACAATATTTCTTTAAGAGTCCAGAGCTCAGAGGGCCTCTGGTCTGATGCAGAATTCGAAACTGTATTAATTAGTCCGAAAGGCGATCTAACATTCACTCCGGCAGTTGCAGATTTCGGAGATGTTTCTCTCGGGGCAAATAAAACTATGAATGTAACTTTGGCGAATACTGGAAATGATACATTCGAAAATCTGTCCGTAAGAAGCAACTCTTCATTTTTATCAGTATCTCTTGAAGAAGATACTCTTTTCCCGAATGAAAGCATGTCTGTTGAAATTAACTTAATAGTTCTTCAAAATACAACGGGCTCCGGTTCTTTTACTGAATCTGTACACGTCAGCGGAATTTTACAGGGCGTAAACAAAACTTCGTCCCTTTCGGTAACTTATACTCTGCCTGAGCCTGACCTCTCATTAAGCCCTCAGTCAGTAGATCTGGGAGTAGTAGAACTTGGAAGTACTCACGAAGAAACATTCACTTTAACGAATACTGGAAATACTACCATTTCAGACATTCAATTAGAAACAAATTCAACCTCTCTTTCCCTTACTCAATTAGAAAATGCAACTCTTGAACCCGGAGAAAATACGTCCTTTACAGCTACTCTTTCAGTTCCGGCTCAATTAACTGAAGGAAACTACTTAGAAGACATTAATATTATATGGGACAATGAAACAACAGTCGTTCCGATTTCTTTCAGTATCGAAATAGAAGAACCAGTAGAATTAAGAATTGAACCGGAAGAATGGGACATGGGAACCGTTCCAACAGGAGAAAGCTCCACCCAGTCCTTCAAGATTACGGTAACTCAGGGAGATTTAACTGGTTTGACGGGAAGCATTTCAGTAAGCAATGATAATCTACTTTCTTTAGACAGGAATTCTATTACTTTGTCTTCCGGAGAAGCCGAATTCAAAGCAGTGCTTAGTGTTCCAAGTTCAACCGGAGATTATGATGAGACAATAAGGGTCAGCGTTTCAAGAGAAGATTCACATGTTAAAACGGAAGTCATAGATGTAGTTTTCAAGGCTGAAGAAAATATTGACAGGTTAATCAGTTCCGCAAGGTCAAGATTATTCGAAGTAAAAAGTTCGTTGAATGATGTTCAGGCCCAGACTACTCAGGGTTCAAAACTCTACAAAGAAATACAGTCTAATGTATCAAATGCTGAAAATTTAATTGCCTCTGCTGAAAGCAAAATAGACAGGGCAGAAGATACTTCTCCTGATGAAGCAAAATCATTAATAACTCAGGCAAATTCAGAACTGGCTCAGGCAAACGGAATGATTCGGTCTTTGGATTTAGCTCTGAGTAAACCTCAGCAGGACTTCCTGGAAAGGTTCAAATATATATTCCTTGTTGCAGGAGTAGGTGTAGCAGCTGCTGCATTCTTAGTTGCATGGAGAGAAGGCTGGATTGAAACCGACGGAAAGAAAACAGAATCACTTGCACCAAAGAAGAGGCATTCAATGAAACCTCATCCAGACATGTTTAAAGAAGAATTAAAAGGAAAAGGAAAGCCGAAAGTTCCAAAACCTAAAAAGAAGGAAACAAAGTCAGAAAAATTCAGAAAATGGCAGGAGTACTATAAGAATCATCCGGAAGAAGCCAGAAAATGGAAAAAGTACTACAAAATGCATCCGGAAAAAGTTAAGGAATGGAAGGCATCCATGAAAAAGCGTCCAAAAGAAAAGGAAAAAGAGCAGGGTCAATGGTACAGGTCCTATGAAAACAGAAGATTTGAATAAATAATGTCTTACTAATTGATCTTTTTCTAAAAATCTATTTAAGATAAATTCCTGGTTTAAGGACATCTGCGGATTTCGCCTTTGGATTATCACTTTTCTCTGCTTCAAGTATATTTACAGAGCATTCAAATTTAGATTCAATCATTTCCTTTGCTCCTTCAAGAGCCCCAAGTTCTTCCTTTTTAGTTAATATCTTTTCTTTCAGTTCATGCTTCCTTTTCTTCAGGTTCTGTACATACTTGACGAGCTCATTTCCTTTCTTTTTCAGTTTAGAGTCCTTCATCAGGTCCTTAATTTCTTTTCCTTCCCTCACTTTTTTGTAGACTTTTCTTTTCCAGGCAGGAGCAACATATATCTCAATTTCCTCCGGATCCTGTCCAAACAAGTCAATGACCTGATGTATATCTGATAAAGTCTGTCTGACAAGAAGTTCGCCCAGTTTAAGCTTAGGATCGACATATTCTTCATGTATTTTCGGCCAGTCTGAGCCTGAAACAAGCTGCCTTTTACCGAGCTTTTCCCATAATTCTTCTGCTAAATGCGGTGCAAACGGGCTCAGAAGCTGTATGAAGGTTTCAAGGGCGTATCTCAGTACAATACCCTTCTTCTCCTCATCCATTTTTTCTCCTTCTTTTTCACTTACTGTCTTTGCATATTTGCTTATTTCAGATGAAAATTCATAAAGAGAACTAACTGCCAGATTGTGTTCAAATTTTTCAAGTCTTTCATCAACTTCTGAAATTATCTGCTGGGTTTTTGCAAGCAGGAATTTGTCTTTGCTTCCCAAATTATCCGGAATTTCTCCGGATTCAAGCTTCTCAAGATTTTCC
>JAWOEA010000042.1:0-11448 GCA_046483005.1 Candidatus Undinarchaeales archaeon | reverse complement strand
TATGAGGCACACTGGCATGCAGAAACATGTAAGTAATTAAAGTATAGGAAGATCCGCCGGTTATATGGTTCATTGAAAGTGCGAACCGTCCTATATATTCAGGTCTGAAAACATAAGTGATAACGAATATGAAAACCAGGAGCAGAGTTAAACTTGAAACAAATGTTTTCTCCTTGAAAGCCATTGCAAGGACTACGAATAAATAAACAGCTGCTATGAATGTCAGAATAAGCATTATCCAGGGATTTATTGGTAAAGCCATGTTCTGCTTTAAGACTAAACAATTTAAAAACTTTACCTACTCTTAAAAGTTAATAAACTTTGAATTCATATTCATCTGCATGAGAGTGGCAGTTATTGGAGATATGCATTTAGGGTATTCTAGTAATACTGAAAGATCTGAAGATTCTTTCAGACAGGCGGAAGAAGCAGTAGACAAAGCCCTTGAAGAAGATGCAGATTTAATTCTAGTTACAGGGGACATTTTTGACGACAGGGTCCCAAGTCAGGAAGTCCTTGGAAGAGCTATGAATATTTTCAGGAAAACTCTTTCAAAAAAATCTGAAGTTAAACTTAATTCTTTGGAAGGCAAGAATAGAAAAGAAATCTCGGAATTGGTTTTAAAAGGAACGCCTGTTATCTCTTTGAATGGCAATCACGACAGGAGAGGGAAAGAATACACCAATCCAGTCCAGCTTCTTGAGGACGCGGGCCTCTTAATTCATCTGCATACTGCATCTGCAGTCTTTGAAAAGAACGGAGAAAAAACTGCAGTCCACGGAATGTCAAATGTTCCTGAAAAGTATGCAAGGACAGTTCTTGAGAAATGGAATCCAAAACCAGTTGAAAATGCCTATAATATTCTGATGCTTCATCAAAATATAGGACAGTATGTTTATTCAGAAGACGAACATGCAGTCATCAACTTAGAAGACCTTCCAAAAGGCTTTGATTTAATTATAGACGGACACGTTCACTGGAGCGACCAAATGGAACTGAGAGGGGATAAATTCCTCCTCGCCGGTTCAACTGTAAGTACTCAAATCAGAAAAATCGAAAGTAAAAAGCCAAAAAGAATTTGGTTAATTGAAAATGAAAATATAAGGAGTAAGAAACTGGAAACTGCAAGGAAACAGCATTACAAGGAAATAAAATTCAAAGATTTAAAACCGGATGAAGTAAAGGAAAAGATAGAAAATGTTCTTAAAGGACTTAGCCCTGAAGAGAGAAAACCGCTTGTAAGAATTGTTTTAAAGGGAACTCTAGAAAAAGGTTTTGAAACATCTGATTTAACTGTTGGAAATCTGGAAAAAAAATACTCCGATAAAGTTATTTTAAGAATTGGAAGACAGAAACTTTTAAGCTACGGTTCTGTAAGTAAAAAAGAGCTCCTTAAGAAAATGAGAAAGAAACAGATGCCGGTAGAAGAGCTCGGTCTTGAAACTTTAAAAAAGCACCTGAAAGATTTAAATTATAAGGAAACAGATAAAACAGAGAAACTACTTAAGATGTTCATTGAAAAAGATGCTGACGAGGTGTATAAAAACTTAACAAATGAGTGACCTTAAAAGAAATATCAAATTCGGCCCTTTATTGCTTCTGACAATTAATGCAATTATTGGAACGGGCATATTTTTCGTTCCTGCAATAGCCGCCGGAATTGCAGGAAATGCATCAATTATTTCCTGGCTTCTTGTCGGAGTGGTTTCCGTTTTCATAGCAATGTGCTTTGCTGAACTTTCAAGTATTTATCCGAAATGCGGCGGTGTTTATGAATATGCAAAAAACGCTTTCGGAGAAACAACCGGTTTCATAACAGGCTGGATGGGCTGGGTTGTAGCCAATATAACAGTAGCAATGCTTGTAGTAGGAAGCTTCAGCTATCTGGCGGAAATCGTCCCAATTCCACATAATATCAAAATAATTATTGCTATTGCATTTGTTGTAGGAATGAATTTAGTAAATATCAGAGGTATAAATTTAAGCATCAAAGTCCTTCTATTCTTTGCTATTGCAACAATTTTGGCTCTCTGGTTCCTGATAAGCTGGGGAGTATATTCGGTAAACGTTGGCCAGTTAATTAATGTTTTCAATGTACCGTCTGGAAAAATTTTCATTGCCATGGTTTTCATCCTAGAAACATTCTTTGGATGGGAGACTGTATCATATTTATCTGAAGAAACAGAGAACCCAAAAAAAGTAATTCCGAAAGCGATGATATACGGAACAATCTGCGTTGTGTTATTTGCAATAGCAATTGTTGCAGTCGTTCTTGGAGTTCTCCCTTGGGAGACAATTGCTGCTTCTGAATCTCCGTTAGTTAAAGCAGCACACGTATTTATGCCTCCTGCACTGATTGATTTTGTTGCTATTTTGATATTTTTAAATATAATTGGAGGAGCCACCGCCTGGATAATTACAACTCCAAGACTGATATTTGCACTTTCAAGAGACGGACTTCTTCCGAAAGCATTTAGTAAAGTTCATAAAAAATACAAAACGCCGGTAAATGCAATCATTCTTCAGACCATACTTACTTCATTGATCCTACTTTCAGGCTCCTATTTCCTTCTTTTGAAAGTACTTCTGCCTCTGGCAATAGTCATGTATATTATAGGGGCAATCCTGCCGGTTGCAAAACTTAGAATAAGTAAACCAACCGCTGAAAGACCTTTCAAGGTGCCCTTTGGAACGGTTCTCCCGATATTTATAACCATTCTCCTCCTCGCATTAATGGCTCATATTGAATTAGACATAATTCTAATGGGCGGATTTTTTATACTGCTTGGACTTCCGATGTATTATTTAATGGCTTTATCAACCAAACCAAAAATTGTAAAGGAATTCATTGATATTTCTGACTTTTTCATGCACTATACATATGACATATGGATTCCTGAAAAAATAAGGGAAAAAATAAAAGAACATTTAGGAGAATTAGAGGGAAAGAAAATACTCGACTTTGGATGCAGTACAGGAAACATGAGCGTAGAGCTTGCAAAAGAAGTAGGGAAAGAAGGACAAATTCATGCAACTGAAATATCAATGGGCAGTTTAAACTTTGCAAAAAAGCACGCAGAGAAACATAATGTACACAAAAATATAATATTTCTTCTAGAAGACGCTTCCAGAAGGCACGATTTCCATAAAACAATAACTGAGATGGATGGAGTAGTATCTATTGGAACTTTAGGATACCTAAATGAGCCGGATAAAGTTCTTCATGAATTAAATAAGAGGGTAAAACCGAGAGGAAAAGTCTACTTTGTTGATTACGATCATGTATTCAGAGTGCTTCCTACTCAGAAATGGCTTAGCGACGATAAAAAGATTAAAAAGAAATTTAAAAAACACGGTTTTGATGTAAAAATTGAAAGAGAACCCGGAATGCTCTGGGAAGTCATTCATATCTACGGAAAGAAAAAGAAGAACAGAAAGAAATCTAAAACCCAAAAGAAGAGCAAAAAGAGTAGTAAGAGTAAAAATAAATAATGATAACAAAAGCAAAGCTGAAAAACTGGCGCTCACATTTAGATTCAGAATTTAAATTTTCAGGCGGAGTTAATACTCTTTTAGGCATTATGGGTTCGGGAAAAAGCTCGGTCCTGGACGGAATTTGCTTCGCTTTATTTGGAACTTTTCCTGCTTTAAATCAAAGAAAAGTAAAAATTGATGAAATTATAAGAAACAAACCAAATCAGGCAAAAGAAGCATCAGTTGAAGTTGAATTTTTAAGAGATCAGGAAGTTTATTCAGTAAAAAGAGAAATAAAGTATGGAAAAGGTACCTCAGGAGCTGAAATAAGGAAGAACGGAGATTTATTGGAAGCGGAAAATTCTCAGGCGGTAACTGAATATGTCAGCAAAATACTACAGACAAAATATGATGTCTTTTCAAGAGCAATTTATTCGGAACAGAACAATATTGATGAATTTTTAACCATGCCGAAAGGCAGGAGAATGGAAAAGATTGACAACTTACTTCAGATAGACAAGTTTGAATCTGCAAGAAAAAAAGTTACAACAGTTGCAAATAAAATCGGGCAGGAGCTTGAATCCAAAAAGGAAATGTCGGAAGAAATTTTGACAGAAGAGGATAGGCAGGCAATTAAAGATTTGGAGAAAGAAACTGAAAAATTAAAAAAAGATACAGATTCTCTTTCCAAAAAACTTTCAGAACTTAAGGAAAAGAAAGAAAAACTTTCAGACGATGTTGAAAAACTCAATGAAGCAGAAAAGAACCTTAAAGAGTTTCAGTCAAAAAAAGACAGCATCAAAGGGAAAATTTCTCAGATTAAAGAAACTCTTGAAGAATACGGTAAAGTTGAACTTTCAAAAGAGGAAGCGGAAAAGAAACTGGAAAAAATTAAGAAAGAGATAGAAAAGCTGGAAGAAACCCTTGAAATTGTTTCAGAACTTAAAGAAAAGCTTGCATCTCTGAAAAGCAGGAAGGAAGTCCTGAAAGAAAATGTAGAAAAAATTGAGTCGAAAATAAATTCTTATGGTTTTGATGAAAATATTGAAGAAATTGAAAATCTGACTGTTTCGGGAGTTTCAGAATTATTAGAAAAGGAACAAGAAGCAGGAAAACAAAGTCCAGAAGAAAAAGTTGAAAGCCTGAAAAATAAGATTACGAAAAAGGAAAGGAAACTTGAAGCTCTTTTAACAAAACAGGAGTATTCAAGACATATAATTTCAGAGCTTGAAACAGGAGATTTATGCCCCACCTGTAAAAGTGAATTAAGGGTAAGGAAAAAAGAAGATATAATTTTAGAAAACAAAAAAGATATTGAAAAGATTGAAAACAGAAAGAAAGAACTGAAGGAAGAACTAAATCAGATTCAGGAAGAATTGAAAAAATTAGAAGAAGAAGCTGAAAAAGAAAAAGAAAAAGAAGCTGAATTAAAGACAAAAGCAAACCTAATTCTTGAAAAAGCTAAGTCCAGAACTGAAAAGATAAAAGAGAGAAAAGAGCTGGCTGAAAAAATTGAGAAGCTGAAAAAGGAAATTGAAGAGAAAACACCTAAAAAAGATAAAAAGGAATTTATGGAAAAACTGGAAAAATTCAAAAAAATTTCTGAATATTACTCATTAAAAGACAAGATTAAAAAGCTCAAGGAAGAGCTTGAAGAAATTAAAACAAAGATTGAAAAAAAGGAAGAAATTGTTGACAAACTAAAAGAAAAGGAAAAGGAATTCAACAAGCTGACTGCAAAGGAAGAAGGACTTTCTTCAGACTTAAAAGGACTTAAGAACCTCTATTCTGAAAAGGAAAAAAGACTCAAAGAATTAAAAGAAAAGGAAGAACTTTTGAAGAAAACAAAAAAGAAGATTGAAAAACTGAAAGAGAAAAAGAACCAGCTTAAGATTTTCAAAACAGCTCTGAAAAGCACTCAGGAAAGCCTGAGAGAAGAATTTGTTAAAAATGCAAATACAGTAATGTCTGAAATCTGGGGGACTTTGTATCCTTATCAGGACCTGGATTCCTTGAAATTGATGATAGAGGACAGAGACTATGTCCTTAAAGTTCATACTGCAAACGGCTGGTCAGAAGTAGAAGGAATCGCCTCCGGGGGCGAAAGAACGCTGGCAGCGCTTGCTTTGAGGATTGCATTTTCATTTGCTCTGGCTCCAAATCTAAGCTGGCTTATCCTGGATGAACCGACACACAATTTAGATACAAATTCAATAGAAGAGCTTTCAGAAGTTCTGAGAGAGCAGCTTCCGGAAATTATCAATCAGATTTTCCTGATTACGCATGAGCAGAGGCTTGAAAGTGCAGTTTCAGGCTACCTATACAAACTCAAAAGAAATAAAGAAAGAGACGAGCCGACCAGAGTAGAGCTCGTTTCAGAACCGGGCAGTTAGAAATATTTATTAAAGCAGGGAACTGATATTCATCATGGCAATAGAAGCTTTCATCAATCAATATTTTCTGAACCCGCTGTATGCAGGAGATGCAGTCTACAATATGTACAATACTATAGTTTACGCACTTCTTCTTGTTGCCGGGGTATTTGGCGTATACAAAATTCTGAAAAAGTTTGAGGTCAAAATTGATTTTAATTTCTTTGTTTCACTAACTCCTTTTATCTTGCTGGCATCTGTTTTAAGAGTCCTGAGAGATGCAGGCATATATAAGAGTCCGGTTTTCGTATCTCCTTTAATTTATTTGCTCATATTCGGCGTTGCATTTACAGCCCTCCTTATAGGAATACTAATTGAAAGAACATACAGATACAACTACGACCTCCCAGTATTTTTAATCGGCTTAGTTCTCTTAATTTACTTTGGAAGGCACCTGACAATCCCCCAAATAGCTCCCGTTCTGCAGATTTTAGCCATTACTTTAACAATTATCGGCATGTTTCTTGCTGTAAAAAAGATGTACCCGGGAATCCTTTCAGGAATAAACATATTCGTCTTGTCGGCTGCAATGTTTGATGCTGCTTCAACATTTATAGGAGTTTCCTACTATGGATATTTAGAAAAACATGTACTTCCAGACTTTCTTTTTGGAATATTCGGCCCATGGGTAATGTTTCCTTTAAAATTCGGAGTTGTTCTTTTTGCTTTGTATGTAATTGATACGACAGAAACTGACAACAACTTCAAGAATTTTTTGAAATTTGCTATTTTAACTGTAACATTAGGACCAGGAGCAAGAAACACTTTAAGAATGATGTTGGGAGTTTAATTACATAAAAGACTCAGCATCTTCGTTCTTTTTATCATTCTTACTTTCAAACTCAATTGCTGCATCTTCAAGTCCTTTGCTTTTGGCTGAAGACTGAGAATTCCTTTCTCTGATTTTGACAAAAACAGGATAATTGACTGCTTCCCCTACAATAAGTCCTTCTCCTACTGGTAAACTGGAAATAGCATCTAAAGTATCAGAAGTAATCCCTTCTGAACTTGCTTTGATATGATCTAAATCGTAAGGATTGGTTATTCTCATGATTACATGTGTATTGCACTGAGACAAAACAGTAGTTGAAAGCCTCTTCGGTCTCTGGGAAATTAAACAGAGAGAGGCATGGAATTTTCTTCCCTCTCTTGCAATTGTTTCAATAATGCTTCTTGCCAGAGCATAATCCGAACTCACTCCTTCCGGAACGAACTGGTGAGCTTCCTCAACAATTAATAAGAAAGGAGGAATGTCTCCGTTTCTCCTCATTTTGAATAGCTCATTTACAATATAGCTGGTAATTATCTGCTTCTTCTTATTGCTGATTATGCTGCTCAAATCAATAATTGACATCTTTCCAGGTTTAACAATAGTCTTAACTGAAGGATAATCAACATCTGAAAATACACCGGTTGCATTCAAACTGAAAATCCAGTTCTTCAAAGCATCTTTCGTTGAAGACTTCATTTTATCCGACCTTTCAACTTCTTTGACAATATCTATTAAATTATAAGTGCCTCCGCCTTTTCTGAACTTCTTCTGAATCTGCCTTATTTTATTCTTCAAATCCCTTGTCTGGACTGAAGAAAGCCCTCCAATAAGTCTGCATATCTGTCCTCCGCTTAAATTAGGGACTCCAATTTTGATATTGCTTCCGTTCAAAACCTTGCATAACTTTGAATAATCCTTCTTATCTGAACCGGCTTTGACCGGCTCTGCGAAATTAGTATATTCTCCGTGAACATCAATCATAACGATTCCAACCCTTCCTTGTTCTTTATTCCTATCAAGAAGTTCCTCAATGACTACAGAAGTTAAATATGACTTTCCGGCTCCGGACATAGCCAGAATGGCGAAATGCTTCTGAAGAAGATTAGTTAAATTCAGTTTTACATCTACATCGTGATGCTCGATAGAACCAAGATAAAGTCCTTCATTATCGATTCCAAGAAATTGTTTAAGAAAATCATCTGAAGCAAGCCTTACTTTTGATCCTGGTGAAGGCGGAAAAGAAGGTTTCAGCATCATTTTTTTGCCTTCTACATAGACACCTAGTGGTTTTACTACTCCAACGGTGAATTCCCACTTGTCAACAGGAAAGATTGATTCCATACTGCTGCCCTTTTTTTCATACTCTCTGACGGACTCCTCCCGCTCAAAATAGCGGTTTGCTTTCCGAACATCGCTCACACGACCTATAAGTAGGCCTTCAGCTGTGTCCAGTTCGACAAACTGTCCTCTCTTGACGCTTGTACCATTCTCTTTAACTACAAAAGAGAAATTTGTTGGGCTCGGACCTTCAACCGAACTTATTACTGTGCCTAAATCCAGTTTTAACACCTCAGTTGGTCTTGATTTTTAGATTATAAATGCTTTGTGATTATTTTAGCTAGAACGGCCTAAATTCCCGCCTTAATTTGAATAAACTTGGAACATCTCCTACTTTGTCTTTCAGCCTCTGATAGACAATATCCATATCCTTTTCACTCAGTTTAGCTCTGGCATCTGCCTCAATTAAAATGGACGGACAGCCGTATGTCTCATTATGCCTGGAAAGAGCGTAAACCACTGATGCAATCTTGTCTGCAGTTTCTTTTGTTCTGCCTCTATTCAGGAAATCAATCCTTACCGGTCTGTCAAATTCAACTGATTTTAAATAGAAAGAATTGACGGACTCCGCCCAGTCGTCTAAATCATGGAGAATTCTGTGTTTTTTTGGATCTTTTGAGAAAGTAAAAACGCAGCTTCTTTCTCCTGTGTCGAGAATATGGTACATTGTATTGCTGTCATTGGTTTTATCCAGAATATCCTTGCTGCTTTCCAACGCAGTGTTTATTTTCTTGGAAAATTCGTTGCTTTCAATTATTCCCGGAACTACCTTTTCTTTTAGAAGATGAGTTAATCTCAAACCGGAGCTGTCTTCAACAACTCCTGCAAGAAGAGTATTGTTCTTTCTGGCAGTATCATAGAGTTTAATATACATCTCTATAAGCTCCTTGTAGCTTTCATAAACTTCAGAACTTTTTTCCGGTCTGGTCATTCCATGAGGGATAATAGACCCGTCTAAAAGCATTACATCCGGCTTGTATTTTTCAATAGCCTTAAAGGCAGTTGAAATTTCCAGTTTCGACCTTTCAATTGATGTTCCGGCAAGAAATTCTCTGGAGCTTATTGGATTTAGAAATGAAATTGGAGTAGGGGAAGGAAAACTATCAGGATAATACTCGGTTTCAACTAATTCCCCGCCTTTGAAATCGAAAACAACGGCTGCCGCCCTTCCAACAACTAAACTGGCGCCGTGATATCTGCTTTGAACTACTCCTCCGTCAACGGCTGAAACTCTTATCTTTTTGAGAGAATGCGGCTCAATTTCAGAAACGAAATTCTCTTCAAGAATGTCGGAATCTTTGAAAGGGAAGTGGAGCTTGTCTTTGATCTCAGAGATACTGTCTCCTAGAATAGTTCTTTTCTTTTCCAGCTGATTTATGCTGGATGCCAATTTGTCTAAGCTTGAATCTAGAGTCTGCATATTTAATAGGTTGACCGGACCTTATCTATATTTTTCGGTTCAAGAAAAAGTATTTATAATAAAGAAAAGAGAAATAAGAGTGATAAGAAAAATGACAGTTATATTTCCATTTAAAATAAAGGGAAAAGGAATTTTACCTGGATTAGGGCAGCTATTTAAGAAAAATTTCATAGAAGCCCCATATATTATGTCAATAACGGGTGGAACAGGTACATTAAAAACAACTATTTGTTTATCTTTTATGGATAAAATGTTAGAAGAAACAAAAAACAGTACCGTAGTTTATGCTACTTTTGAACAGACTGAGAGGAGCTTGAAAAAGGCAATTAAAAACATGGAATTTACAAAAGAGCTTTCAAAAGGAGAAAAAGCCGGCTTTGAAATATGGGATATAGGTAAGATGGTAAAAGAAAATAAAGAGCGGTTTAAAATTGTTAAAAAAATAATGAAAAAACATCATGGTAAAACTTACAAAGAACTTAAAAAAGTCATTGATAAACAATTCTCAAAAGAATCAGATGAATCATTCAAAAAATTTGTATTATTGAAAAAAGCATATGAGCTGGTTATTGTAGAACTTGGAAAAAAAGGATCTGAATTAAAGCCAGAGCAAGCCAGAAATATGTTAAGAAAGGAAGGAGTTCCGCATGAATATGTAGTTAAAGTATGGCCATTAGAATCAAAAGAACCAGTGGAACCTAAAGCAACTATAGATTATCCTGAGATGATAAAAGCAAATATAATTGAACAATATAAGGAAAATGAGGGAGATAACTTCCGAGTTCTTTGTATAGATTCTTTACATGCATTATATATGAAAATGGTAGAAGAAATGCATGAAAGAAATGTTCCAAATCCTGAGACAAAAGTAAGACATGAATTAATCAAATTGATGAGAGACCTTGAAGATTATGACCTCATAACCTTTATAATTGCAGAAGCAGGCGAACTAGATAAAAAATTATTATTGAAACAAGAATTCTTATCCGATGGAATAATTCATCTAGCCAGAACCAAAAAAGGCGAAAGAACTATAATGATTAAAAAAATGAGAGAAATGGGACACGAGCATGGAGAATATGCATTAAAAATAAAATCTACTGATGACGACAAGAAAATAGCATCTATAAAAATAATGGGTTCTCTGTAATACTCAAATACTATTATATCTCTTTTACTTTAACAAATGAATGTGATTTTGATATAAATTCTGCTTTTTCTTTATCGGGGTGTTTTGGATTTTGATTTACGAAAAAGAATAATATGCATGGTTTCCCTACAACACTTTCTGAATTAGATTCTATTTCTTTTAATACATAACTAACATCTGTATTTTCAAGTAATTTATCAAGCTCAACAAATATAATTGTATTCTCTTCTGCATAATCCATTATTTCACCAAATTCATAAGTTAAAATACCTTTTTCAGGTTTTATTTCTTTTTCAGATATCCAAAAAAATCCAATATCATTTTTAACAGATTCAAGCGCCTTTCCGCCCCTGTCTTCATCAAATAAAAATTCTTCTGGACTTCCTGAGAAACAATAACCTTTGTAGCCTTTATCAACAATGTCTGCAAATTTCCTTAAGGAATGTTTTGATAAAGTAGGTTCTGTTAATAAATATGCTCTTCCTGTTTTAGGTTTAAATTTAGATAATACTTTTTCCGCCTTTTTTCCTCGCTTTTCTTCTTTCTTCTCTACTTTCTTTTCTTCTTTCTTAACCTGAGTTTCCTTCTGCTCAACCTTCTTTTTCTTGTCTTCTAATTCATCAGCCTGTTTGAAAATTTGCCTCATTTTCTCTTTTGTTTCTTCCATTGCTTCCTTCTTACTTTCAAGCTGCTTATTTTTAGCTTCAAGCTGCTTCTTGAGTTTTTCTCTCTTTGCTTTTTCTGATTTAGATGTTTTCTTCAATTGGTTTTCTATCTCATCTTTTTCATTTTCAATGCACTTAATATTCTATAACTCTTAAGAGTATGTATTCCTTTTGTTCTTTTAACTACCTGCCTATCC
>JAWOEA010000013.1:0-10637 GCA_046483005.1 Candidatus Undinarchaeales archaeon | reverse complement strand
ATACTACGATCACGTGGAGTGTGAGCTATTCATAGGTGTCTTCTACATCTTTTAGCAATTTTTTTGTTTCTTCTAGTTCTCCGTCTAATCCCAACTCTTCCTGCATATTAATAGCTTTTTTAAGGTATTTTAATGCTTTTTCATTCTCATCTTTTTCTTTAAAAAATTGCCCAATTTTTCTTAAAAGTTTTGAATAATCCCTTTTTTCTCCAGTATCTTTGAATATTTTTTCAGCCTTTTTAAACTCGTTAAAAGCCTCCTTTCCCTCGTTTTTTCCCTGTAGAATACTACCAAATATCGTTCTACTAATAGCTTCCTCATTTCTTGATTTAGTTTCTTTTGCTACATCGATTGATTTTTTTATATTTTTCTCAGCACTTACAAAGTTTCCCTGTTCCATTTTTAATTCAGCTATGAATCTATAAGAATAGATTAAATTGTATTTTTCACCAATCTTTTTACCTATTTCTAAACTTTCTTTATAATTTTTGAGTGATTTTTCAAATTCACCCTTTTCTTGTAATACCTTCCCGATATTAACTAAAGAGGAGGCTACTCCTTGCTTATCTCCAATTTCTTTTCTTATCTCTAAACTCTCATAATGGTAATCTAAAGACTTTTCAAGGTTTCCAAGATCTTGATAAACATTACCGATGTTATTCATAGCTTTAGCTATATTGGATTTATCACCTACTTTCCTCATCGCTTTCAAACTCTTAGTATAATATTCTAATGTTTTATCAAATTCACCCCTCTTTTCGTAAACTAATCCCATGTTGTTCAGGACCATCCCAAGGTTCAACTTATCTCCTATCTTCTTGAATGACTTTAAGCTCTTGTCATAGTATTTCAAAGCAAAATCTGGCCTTCCCAAATAATCATAGACAATACCAATATTAGTCAGAGTTTTTGATTCCCCTCTCTTATCTCCTATCAAACCTCTAAGTTTTAATGCTTGATCAAGATGACTCAATGCCTCATCATAACTTCCTCTATACCATTCATTGGTTCCCAAGTTGTGTTCAATCTCAGCTATCTCTTTCTTATCCCCGAAATTCTTTGCAGCGTGGAGAGCGACCTCAAGATGCTCGTTCGCCATGTCATAATCACCTAACCTCATGTATATTCGACCCTTCACCCGTTCTATCTTAGCATTCTCCAGCTTCAATTCATCCCCTAATAAATCTATACCTTTATCGCACTCTTCCAACCCTTTATCGTAATCACCTAACCGATTGATTTGGACAGGTATATTGAATCAGTTTACTTCCATGCAGCTCAGAAAGGAAAAATTAAGAAAGGAGATGTCCTGGGGCATTTCATAGCAGTTCCACTTCATACAGGAGAATGAGTGAATTTCTTAAAAGAATAATGCAGGACCCAAAAAAGAGGGAGAAGTTCTTTATCCTGATGACTTTCGGGCCGATAATTGCAAGTATACTGCTTGTAATTGGATTTATTTTGTTTATAGTACAAGTTTTGGGAATAATATGAGATGAAAGAATAAAGAACTAAGAAGGTCTTGTTATTCCTTCAAAACCAGCGTCAAGACATCCTCATCTTTCAGTTTATGCTTCAACCCAACTCTCTGGTTTTCATGGGCTGAGCTTGGACCGGAAATGACTGCATATCTGAACTTTTTCTTGAATGCTCTGTGAATATTTCTGCATACATCTTCTACAGTTGAGCCTTTTTCAATGATTAGCGGCTCTTCAAAATCAGGCTCTTTGCCTCTTTCTTTCATGTAAATTCTCATTAGATTCAATTTCCCAAACATCTTCTCCTTTAATTTTTTAATTCCAGTTCCTTCTTTTGCAGAAATATAAACTGCACCCTTTACTTTCGGCTTGTTCAAATCAATCTTGTTAACAACTGAAATGCATGGAACATACTTTCGGTTTCCTTCAACTGCATCTATAAATTTATCAGTATCAACTTTTCCCCTGACTAAAACATCTGCATTATGTATATTAAATTCAGACAGAATTCCTTTAATTTCATCTTCAGTAATTTTGACTTCGTTTCCCTTAATAATGTGTATGCCTCCGGTTGATTTCTTGTCTACTTTGATGTCAGGGGGTTTTTTATTCAGTCTTAAACCGCCCTCTTCCAGCTCATTTTTCATAACTTCCAGCTGTTCGGGTTTTTCCGCATCCGCCATTAAAAGAATTAAATCGGCAATTCTTATAACTGAAAGAACTTCCTTGCCTCTTCCTTTTCCACTGGATGCTCCCTTTACTAAACCGGGGACATCCAAAATCTGAAGTTCAGCTCCCTTGTATTTTAAAGCCCCGGGAATTACTTTTAAAGTAGTAAATTCATATCCTGCCACTTTTGATTCAGCGTTCGTCAGCTGATTTAATAAAGTGCTTTTTCCTACTGAAGGAAGACCGCAGATTACAACGGTTGCATCTCCTTCTTTTCTTATTCCGTAGCCTACTCCCTGCGGCTGCCCCTCTTTTTCCGATTTGGACAGTTGTGTTTTAAGCTTTGAAAGTTTGGCTTTCAGTTTTCCTATATGATGCTGGCTGGCTTTATTGTAGGGAGTTTCCCTGATTTCTTTTTCAACTGCTTTAATTTCTTCTTCTAAACCCATGATTATGATTTGGATAGAATATTTATTAAGTGTATGCAATAATAGCCTATTATGAAAATTAATAATATATCTGTTATCCTGGACCAGCCGCTTTATCAGGGCAATATAGGTTCTGTAGCAAGAGCTATGAAAAATTTCGGACTTTCAAAACTGGTACTTATCGGAGAAACTGAAATTGGGGAAGAAGCCAGAAAAATGGCTGTTCACGCCCAGGATGTTTTAAAAAATGCAGAAAAAATTGAAAGTTTTGAGAAAACTGTTAAAAACTTTGATTTAGTTATAGGAACCAGCTCGGAAAAAACGGATAGGGACGACTACTTTTTAAGGATGAGTTTAACTCCGGAAGAAATGAGAGAAAAGATTGAGAAAACAGAAGGAGAGCTTGCTCTTGTTTTTGGAAAAGAAGATATTGGATTGACAAATGAACAGCTGGAGCTCTGCGATTTCGTTGTAAATATACCGACAAGTTCTGAGTATAAAACAATGAATTTGTCCCATAGTGCAGCCGTCCTGTTTTATGAACTTTTCAAATTTGAAGAGAAGGAAACAATTAGACTGGCGGGAAGAAAGGAAAAAGACATCATTTATGAAAAATTCGAAGAAATACTGGAAAAAACAGACTACACGGAAGACAAAATAAAAATATTCATCAGCATGCTCAGGAAAATATTAGGCAGGGCAAATTTAACGGGAAGAGAAGCAAGCACACTCATAGGAGTTTTGAAAGAAATAGATAATCGACGATGGACAATGGACAATCGATAATCGACGATAGACAATCGACAACAGCTGGCAGCTGCGCATAATCCATCATCTGACATCTAATATCGATTATCGAATATCTATTGTCTATGCTCTAATATCGAACATCTATTTACCACACAAATAGTAAAAACCTATAAATACTGCCTAAAACAACAAAAACAAGCATTTAGAGATAATATGAATCTTTTCGGCATGTTTGGAGGAGACGGGGGAACGAGAACTATCCTGCAATGGGTATTCTTCATAGTTATATTCATGTTTGTCCTTCCAAAACTTTATTTCTACCAGATATTTGCAAAAATAGACGCAGCCGCAAAGAGATTAGAAAAACTATCCAAAGAGGGACAGGATGACGTTGTTGATGCAACCAAAAAATTTGGTAAAAACAAGAAGGAAATTGAAGCAAATGTCAAAAAATTCGTTGACTTTTTCATGGTTCAGCCGGTAAATCTGGACCCAAATGGTATTTTGAAAAAGCTGGAGCATACTATTGATAATACTGAAGACAGATTTATAGAAATGTCTGAAACTATTGCCCCTAAAGCAAATTCAGAAGAAAAAATGAATGTATTTATGGGACTGCAGGCATCTGTTGTTGTTCATACAATAGCAAAAATCGTAAGACATTATGTTGAAATGGCTAAAAAATTCAAAAACATGCAGTTTGCAATGCTTATGCAGATGCAGCTTCCAATTATTGAGGAACTTGCAAAATCCGAAAAGAAAGGCATGGAAGCATTCTTAAAAGGACATGCAATCGGAGACGGCATCGGTCCGTTGATTATTGCCGGATTTTTAGATGAAGACGGAAAGGAAATTGCAAAAGACGTCCTTGCAAAGACAGAAAAGAAATGGGGCAGAAAAGTTACATTTGTAAAAGCAAAAGGACCGGGCGGAAGACTTGGAAAGCTCGGCGATGCAATCAAAAAACTCTGCAAAAAGAAAATTGTCAAAATCATTACCGTTGACGCCTCAGCAAAACTTGAAGGCGAAGACACTGGAAAAGTAGCAGAAGGAACAGGTGTTGCAATGGGCGGAATCGGAGTGCAGAGAGCAAAAATTGAAGATATTGCAACTAAAAATGACATTCCATTAGATGCAATTGCAGTAAAAATGAGCCAGTTTGAAGCAATTTATCCAATGAAAAAGGAAATTGCAGATGCTGCAGCAGATGCGAAAGAGCTTGTCAAAGAAAGAGTTAAAACGGTTCCTAAAGGAAAACACGTAATTATCGTAGGAGTAGGAAATACCTGCGGAGTTCCAAACAGCAACAAGAAACTAAAAGACGTTGTTAAAAAGATTAAAAAGAGAGCAAAAAAGCTTAAAAAGGAAAAAGAAGAGAAAAAGAAAGGATGGTCTATATTTAAGAAAACAGGCACTGCCAATAACAGTATGATGTTAAGATTTTACAAAATGGTACAGAGTATGACAGGAGGAATATAAAATGCCGGAAAGAGGCGGAGGAGTTTACAAAAAGAAGAAAAGACGAGCCTACACCAGGCAGTCCGAGAAGAAGCCTAGAAAGAGCTATGTAAAAGGAGTTCCGGGCGCGAAAATTCATCAGTTCGAAGCCGGAGACCGAAAAAGAAAATTCGAACTTGAATTCTCATTAATAGCTGAAAAAGATGTTCAGATTAAACATAATGCTCTTGAAGCCGCCAGAGTCGCCGCAAATAAGAAGCTTGTAAAGTCTGGAATACCGTACTTTTTGAAAATTAGAGTATATCCGCATCATGTTTTAAGAGAAAATCCATTAGCTACCGGTGCAGGAGCAGACAGGTTCCAGGAAGGAATGACCAGAGCATTCGGAAAACCTATTGGAACAGCTGCAAGAGTTGACAAGCATCAGAAAATTATGAGCATAAGAATGGATTCAGGTAATGAAAGAATTGCAAAAGATGCTTTAAGAAGAGCAAGAATGAAGTTCCCGGTCAGCTGCAGAACAGTTGTTGATCATTTAAAGAAAAAGAACAAGTAAAAGAGAAAACTTATTTTTTGAAATCTATTGTATAGTCAAAATAATCATCCCAGGGATTTTCAAGTTTCATCATTTCTTTTACTGAGAAGTTTTCAAAATATTTTCTGAAAGGCCTCATTGAATTTCCATGGGCTGAAATAGCTACATTTACTTCATTGTCCTGCATGTACATTAAAAGGTCGTCAATGAAAGGCAGAACTCTGCTTTCAACATCTTTTATTGATTCTCCATTTGGAGGAGGTGTATCGTAGGACCTATGCCAGATATCAAACTGCTCTTTGCCTACTTTTTCAATAATTTCCTTATGAGAGTGCTCCTGTAAATCACCGTAGCTTCTCTCGGTCATCCTGTCATCTGTTATAATAGTATTGCATTCCGGATGATATTCTAGAACATAGTTTAAAGTGTCAATTGATCTGGACAGAGTTGTCTGAAAAGCTGTCTGAAACTTCTTATCTTTTAGAAGGGCGGCAACTTTTTTTGCATCTTTTACTCCTTTTTCAGTCAGCTTTGAATCGTACCAGCCGGTAAATTTATGGTCCTTATTGAAATGAGTCTGGCCGTGCCTGAACAGATAGATGTGTTTTTTCATTGTCAATGTCTTCCTAAAAATGCATGCTCTGGAATTTCCTCCAAAAGCATTCCTTCAATAATTACTGGGTTCAATTTTCTTGCAAGCTTGACAGCTGTCTCCAGTTTATATTTCTTTTCTGCATAAATAGTAAACAGCGGTTTTCCTTTTTCGACCGGCGCTCCTCCTTTTGCATGCAGAACAATTCCGGCTCCTTTGTCGTGAGGAGCTCCTGCTGACTTTGCAACAGAGGCAATCTTTCTGTTTTGTATTTTAGTTACATAGCCCTGCTTTGGAGCTTTTATGGTTTCTTTATGCTTCCCTATCTTCTTTTCAATATCTTCTACTGTAATATCAGGATTTCCTCCCTGTGCCTTGATTATTTGTCTGAATTTTTTCAAAGCTTTTCCATTTTCCAAATATTCCATTGCAACCTTTTCTCCTTCATCTCTTTCTGCAATTCCTCCTGCCTCAAGTAAAATGCCGGCAATTGCTGTAGACTTTTCAAGAAGTGAATTTGGACCATCTCCCTGCAGTGCTTTTAATGCTTCTCTTGCTTCAAGGGCAGGACCCATTGAATCTCCAACCGGCTGGGCTCCGTAAGTTAGAGCGCATTCAACTTTCATTCCCAATCTGTCGCCCAACGTAACAAAATCATGGGCTAATTTTCTTGCCTCTTCATAATCAGAAACCTTTGAACCTGCTCCCATTGGGATATCGATTACTACAAATTTTGAATTGACTGCATTCTTTTTACTCATAACTGAAGCTAAAAGAAGCGGTCTTGGATCCAATGAAAGTGGATACTCAACCTGAATTAAAGAATCATCTGCCGGAGCCAAATCAACTGCTCCGCCCCAGACAATACAGCCGTTTGTTTTCTTTACTATTTTTTCTATATCTTCAATATCATGAGAAACCGGAGAAAAAACTTCCATTCTGTCTGCAGTTCCCGCCGGGTCGGTAATTGCCCTTGAGCTTGTTTTTGGAATGATTAAACCGGCTGCAGCCACTATTGGAACTACTAATAAGGTAGTTTTATCTCCAGGAACTCCTCCCAGTGAATGTTTATCGTAGGTTGCTCCTGAAAATTTTATTGTTTCTCCTGTTTTTGTCATTGCCTCTGTTAAATTAACTACTTCGTCCATCTCCATTCCTCTTGCATGGAGGGCTGAAACAAAAGCAGCGAGATCAATTAAAGACAAACTCTCATTTACAGTGTCATTAACTATGGAATAAATTTCCTCTTTTGAAAGCTTGTAGCCGTCCAGCTTCTTTTTTATGTATTCAACTGACTCTGGTTTTTCAACCGGCTCCAGTTTAACTTTTTCTCCGGATTTAACTCCAAGCTCGGACATGACTTTCTTAAAAATACCAATTTCGCCCGGTTTGACAAAAGTACTTGTTGTGTTGATAATTGCAACAACATTATCTTCCTTGCTGACTATCTTTACTCTGTCCTGCGTTCTTAATTCTAAATCATTTGCATCTTCTATATTGAGAACGACTTCAGCCCCGCCGAAGTCTATATCGAATGTTTTGATTTTTAGCATGCTAAATATAGATAAAACTAGGACTCTTTTAAACTTTCCTTATTTCCTTTATATTTCTGATTTACTTTTTCAAAGAAATTTTGATTGTAGATACATTTACAGGTTCGTCTTCATTTCCTTTCAGTTTCTCTGTTCCTATGTCAATGCCTTCCAGTTTTAAATCTTCAAGGAATCTATTTCTTGCAATTTCAGCAACATCTACTGCTCTGCTGATTGCTCTTCCTCTTGCTTCAATATCCACTGTTTTTTCACCGTTGTTGAACTGAGTTACAACTGCTAAAACATAGTTCATCACTGGTTTGCTTCCGACGAATACAATGTTTTCGTCAGAACTTTTCGATTTGCTTTTGCTCTTCGACTTTTTTGATTTCTTTGATTTCTTTGATTTTTCTGCCATTCTAGTACCTCCGTTGGTTAACTGAATATCTAATATGGACTAATTGATTTAGATTTAAAAATGTTTCTCCGTGATTTAAAAGTTAAAGGATTTTTGGTAAAAATAAGGGTAGTCTAGCATACACTTAGTACTGAAACCATCGCCATAATGTTATAACCATAATTTTACCAAAACTGGCAAGTAGCTGCATTACATTCTTCAGTATCTACCCCACCAGTATCGCATTCTTCACCTGCCACTTCATTAACATAACCATCACCACATACAGAATACTGGCAAGTACCGTAATTACATTCTTCAGTATCTACACCAGTATCGCATTCTTCACCTGCCACTTCATTAACATAACCATCACCACATACAGATATGCAACAAGTAACACCAACACAAGATGCAGTATCTACTCCACCAGTATCGCATTCTTCTCCTCCCTCAACTATTCCATTACCACAATTTCCAGGACCGCAAACAGAATCTGCAAATTCCCATACAAAACGAGGGTAATTACTGTAAGGCATATACCAGATATCTTCATCTGCAGTATCATCATTTGGATTGGTTTCAAAGTCCCACGGAGAATCTAAACCAATTGTTACAGTATCCGTAAATGTAGCTACATCCTGCATTTCTGAAGTTGTTTTGCCTGTTCCTCCGTCGCTGGTTAACTGTCCGCTTGTCTCTATATCCCAGAAAGAATTATAAACAGGGTTGCCAAAACTTCCTCCGATTAAACCGCCTATATCGTTGTTTCCAGTTACCTGTCCGGAAGAATAAGAATTAGAAACAGTGTCAAAGTTTTCTCCAACAAGGCCTCCAACAAAATCACCGCCATTAACGGAAACATCAGAATAACAATTAGAAACAGTACCAAAATTTTCACCGACTAAACCGCCAACTGCAACACCTCCTGAAAGTTGTCCTGTTGAATAAGAATTATAAATTTCGCCAGATGAGTAGCCAACTAAGGTCCCTACGTAACCCCCGCCAGTGATGTCCGCATTTTCAATACCAACATTTTCAATATGCGCCCCATCAATAAAAGAAAATAAACCTGCAGCAGATTCAGGCCTATCTATATATAAATTGGAAATTGTATGATTTTGTCCATAAAATGAGCCTGTAAAGGCATTTAACTCGCTATCACCTATTGGCATGAAACCTTTCCCGTCACCGTAATCAAAACCAGTGCAGTCTATATCCTGAGTTAAATAATAGTCTGCAGATAAATCAAGCATCATATCCTGTAGGTCCTGGCAAGTAGAAATTACACTAGTGTCAATAACCTCAAAAGTCATTGATAAAATATTGTTTGTTTCATCTTCTTCTGGAATATTATCGTCTTTATCTATTTTTGCCGTTAGCTCATAAATACCTGCAACATGCGGCGTCCAGGTATGAGATATTACTACAGATTCTCCATGGAAGGATGGCTCTGAACCGGAATAAATTTCCGGCGGGTCGCCTGAAGGGTCGTTTATATATAAATAAGGAGTGGAGCTAGAATCCGCACAGCCGTCGTTTGAATATCTGGACTCTATGATTATATCTCCTTCTGTAGGATTTACCTTGCACTCTGTGAGTTCATTTCCATTTGAGTCAATAACTTTTAAGTAATCTGTACTGAAATCCGGTTTTACATCAGTTTCGGCCGGAATTCTTTCCTTGAAAGCTGATGAAGCAGAAACTTCTATTCCTCTTCCCGATACTTTCAACGGTTCTGAAGCGTGGCCTTCTATTTCAGAATAGCCCATGCCGTATAAGTTGGTTGAAACTGTTAATTCCTCAAGAGTTACCGGTTCTGAACCGCCGGAATTACTAGCTTCTGCAGAAACTTTCTGAATCATCTGGTCGCAGGAGAAAGAAACAGGGATTGAATTAGAAATGATTATAGATTTAGAGTATGAACAGCCTACATTTCCATCGGAATCTACCCCCTGAAATATTAAATCTATAGATTCTTCTTCTGTTCCAGATACTTCTAATTCAGCATCAAGTGTATGTACAAAATAATCATTCTGCTCTTCATCAAAATAAACTTCAATTTCATTATTTTCTACTAAAGTACTGCTTTTTACAAAACCAAAGTAATCAAGTACAGTTAAATCAAACTCTCCGGAATCTTCAGATTCAAGATTCAGTTTAGGAATTGGGTTTTCTTCATAAGTTCCGTAATGGTCAGCCCAGTCGTCTATGTTTGAAGCAGTTAAAAGTTCAACACTGTCTTCTGCACTTTTAAGCTTTGCAGGGCACTGTTTTTCACTTGTTTTAAAAAGAATGCTGTCAGTCCAGCTTGGTTCTGCATTGTAAGCTTTATCTTTAGTGTATATTCTGTTGACAGTTGAACCGCTGTTCTCAAAGAGACAACCGGTTTTTTCATATGTCTGAGAGCCGTCAGTTGCTGTAAAATCATAAGTTCCTGCAGACCAATCTATATTTTTAATATTAACTGTTATCCATGTCTGGGTTGGAAACGCATCCGTTAAGTCATCGCATCCGGAAGTTATAGTTACCATTTCAGGAGGATTCCCTCCTTCAGTAAGAAAATCAAAAGTAAACAAAGGATTAGAATCGCTTTGGAACCGGACTCTATGTAAATCAGTGAAGTGCGGCCTTATTTCATCTCCTATTCTCTTGCTGAAAACTATGGATTCAGGACTTGCCGGAGTGAAATCTTTGTAGGCTTCCGTCCATACCGCCTGGGGCGACATCTCACTTTCACCTCTTGCCTTTACCGAGGCAGAGCCGTCAAAATAATGAGAAGTATCTATTTTAAAGTA
>JAWOEA010000003.1:0-2617 GCA_046483005.1 Candidatus Undinarchaeales archaeon | reverse complement strand
AATATTTGCATTTGCAGCCGCTTTCTTAACAAGAATGTATGCTTTAATTAAAGCCGGATGCTCTTTAATCCCTGAAAGCTTAAAGTTGTCTTTAGCCCTCTGGGTAAATGAACCGTAATAAACGTTTTCAGGAACTTCTACCTCGCCGAGTGAATCCTTTTCTTTTCTTGCCATTCTAAGAATGAATAAATCTGATTTGTATAAATAATTTAACCGTAGTAATATTTTCCCTTTTTCTTCTGCTCCCTATCCTTAATGGAGCCCTTTTTATTAACTCGAGGCCTCTTTGTGTCCTCGTCTCTCCTAAAGGTAATACCTACGTCTTTTAAGAACAAGTTCATCCCTTTCTCCATGCTGAACGGTCCAAAACCAGCCCCAGACTTGCCGGATTCCCCCAGGAACGGCATCAATCTGTCAGAGACATAATCAAGGAACATTATATCGTGATCGACAACTATCGCACTCTTTTCCTTTAATTCAATCTCTTTTTTCAGTATATCAGCTATTTTTATCCTCTGTTCAACATCTAAATGAGCAGAAGGTTCATCTAATAAGTATAAATCAGCATTTTTACTTAAACAGGAAGCAATAGCCACTTTCTGCAGTTCTCCTCCGGAAAGATTGGACATCTGCTTGTCCAATAATTTATCTAAATCAAGTTTATTAATCAGAGAACCGGCACCCTTCAAAGCCAGTCTGACAATAGTATCATTTTCCGGCTTGATATACTGCGGTTTATACGAAATTTTGATTTCCTTACTTAATTTACCATCATCCGCTTCTAAAACTCCGGCCAAAATCTTCATGAATGTAGTTTTTCCGGTAGCATTCGGTCCTAAAATGCCCACAATTTCTTTATTATAAATCTGTCCTTTCTCAACTTCTAACTTAAAAGAGTCAAATTCCTTCTTAATTTCCTTGAATTCAACGAGAGGCAGTGCTTTTCCCTTGTCTGCAGGAGATTTAATGACAAATTTAAGGGGCTGGTCCCTGAACCGGACATTTTCCTCTCTTAAAAACCCTTTAAGGTACTCGTTTATGCCCATTCTTACTGATTTAGGGAAGCTTACAATACCATAAGTTGCCGGTTTTCCATAGAAAACATTTACATTGTCTCCAAGATAGTCAAGAACAATTAAATCGTGTTCAACAACCACTACTGTACTCTTTTCAGCCAGTTTTCTGATTACTTCCGCCATCCTGAGCCTTTCTCTGACATCTAAATAACTGCTGGGCTCGTCAAAAAAGTATACATCAGAATCCTTCATGATTGAAGCTGCAATAGCAGCTTTCTGTAATTCCCCGCCTGAAACTTCTTTTACTGAAGTGTCAAGACAGTTTTTCAAATTCAAATCGGAAATAATTTCATCAAATATTCCCCTTTCATCAGATTTTTTAAGTAATTCGCCGACAGTTCCTTCAAAAAGTTTAGGTATTTTCTCAACATCCTGTGGTTTAGTTGATATTTTTTTTTCAGACATATTTTCAAAATAACTCTGCAGTTCAGAGCCGGCAAAATACTTAACCAGCTTTTTCTTTGAAGCCTTTTCTTCATCCCCCAAATTGGGCTCAATTTCTCCGGATAAAATTTTCAGAGCAGTGGATTTTCCGGTTCCGTTCTGTCCTAAAATACCAAGAACTTTATTTTTTGAAGGGACCGGAGATTTATACAAAGCAAATCCATTCTTCCCATATCTATGCAGACATTTTTCATCCAGTTCTTCCGGAAGATTTACAATAGTTATGGCTCCCTCAGGACATCTTTTGACGCAGATACCGCATCCGATGCATAGTTCCTCATTTATGACAGGCTTTCCGTCTTCGCCCATTACAATACATTCCTTTCCGGACCTGTTAACAGGACAGTCCTTTATGATTAAAGGCGTGCATTCTTCTGTTATCAGCTCCTTGTCGATGACTGCTACTCTCATAAGTATAAGATATAATTTCAGGTATTAAATCCCTTTCTAACCTATTCAAAAACAATACTTGCTTTTCCGTCCAAAAGTTCAGAAAATAAACGCTCAAGAGCTTCCTTTTCCATTAACTTCCTTTTATCTCCTTTTGGAACTCTTACCTTGTACATTTCCTGTTTATTTGGACCGTAGAAAATATTAATCCCAAGAAGTTTTGCCGGAAACAGAACCTTTTCAACCATTTCCTTTTCATCCGGAGTTTCTTCCACAACTTTTATTCTCTGGTCTAGTTTTGAGGAAAGCTCCTTAATGAAAATTCCTCCTCTGCCTATCATCTGCCCCGCCATTCCTTTCGGAACTACAATTACTGTAAGACCGTCCATTTTGATTGTTTCATCAAAGCCCGCTTTGTTTAAAACCGGAAACTTTTCAGTCATTTCATAGAGAGCTCTCGCTACTTCGACGTCATGCTGATTAATTTCGCCGTTCTCCAGTTTCTTCTGACAGCCGGAGCATAATATCTCCGAATTCTGGCAGATTTTACAGATTGGAGTTTTCAGCAGCAATAACAACAACGCGCTCTATGCCTGGGAGCTGCGGCGTTGTACACCAGCAACAAGTATAGCAGCAGCCCTTGCCTGGTTCTGTTGTTGATTGTTTCCAGCTTCTGTTGACGTTGTCACCATGCCAGCCTACTTTGT
>JAWOEA010000008.1:0-54917 GCA_046483005.1 Candidatus Undinarchaeales archaeon | reverse complement strand
CCGAAAGAATGGAACTATGAAAAATCCAAACCTCAAGATCAAAATAGTAAGAGATGATAAAGAAAAAGAAGGAATAATTGAAGATAATGTAACTATAAAAGGAAAAGTAAGTGTAGGAAAAGGAACCAGAATAAAATCCGGAGCATACATTGAGGGCCCTGCAATGATCGGAAAAGACTGTACTATCGGTCCAAACTGTTTCATTAGAAATCATGTAACTCTTGGAAACGGCGTAAGAGTAGGCAATTCAGTTGAACTGAAAAATACTGTAATTTTTGACAATACTTATGTTCCTCATCTATCTTATTTAGGAGATTCAGTTATTGCTTCAGGCATAAACTTCGGCGCAGGAGCAGTTTTAACAAATTTAAGATTTGACGACAAAAACATAAAGGTAAGAGTAAATGGCAATTTAGTCAATACCGGCAGAAGAAAGTTCGGTGCAGTTATAGGAGATGATGTAAAATTCGGCTCAAATGTAGTTGTAAATCCGGGAAGAAAAATCGGAAAAGGAGCATTTATTCATCCAGGTGTTGTCGTTTATGAAGATGTTGGAGAAGGAGAAGAATATGACGGGAAATGAAAAGGGTATTCTAGTCGCACTTGAAGGAGTCGACGGATGCGGAAAAAGCACACATGCAGAGAAATTAGCCAAATGGCTCAAGGGAAAAGAACGGGATGTACTGCATACAAAGGAGCCCAGTAAAGGCCCAATCGGCGTCCTTCTGAGGCAGTACTTAAAAATGGATGCTCCTCCACGGGTTGATGCTTTGCTTTTTACAGCAGACCGGTCCGAACATATACAAAATGAGATAAACCCTGCCCTTAATGAAGGAAAAATTGTCCTCTGCGAAAGGTATATCTATTCAACGATTGCATACCAGGCGGCACAGGGCCTTGACTGGGACTGGCTCGTCGACTTAAATTCTTTTGCGCCTGAACCGGATTTGACCATTTTACTGAGTTTAAGACCGGATATCGCAGTGAAAAGAACTACGACTGAAGAAAAATTTGAGGAGCTTGAAGTTCTTAAAAAAGTAAATAAGAATTACAAAAAATTAGCTGAAGAACATAATTTTAAAATGGTTGACGCAAGCAAAGGAAAAACAGTAGTTCAAAAAGAAATAAGGAGAGCTGTTTCTGAGTATCTTGATTTAAACGATTAAAAAACTATATAAGAAAACAAACTGATTTAAAAAACCTGTCGGGGCTGTGGTCTAGCTTGGAATGATGCCAGCTTTGGGAGCTGGAGGTCCCCAGTTCAAATCTGGGCAGCCCCACTTATTCAATTTTTAAAAATAGCTGCAGCTGACTCATCTCTATTTTTGTACCGGATTACTTTGGAATTTTCATAGCCCTATCATTGTCGTGGTCATAGCGACATTTTCCACATTTCTGATCCTCTTGCTGATAACCTCATTTAGGTTGTCTAAATTCGAAGTTTCGGCTTTTATGAAAACGTCGTAGTCCCCGTATACATTGTAGGCTTCTTTAATTTCATCTATTCCAGTAAGCTGTTCCAGTACTTCTCTTCCTTTGCCACTTTTAGTTGTGGCTAGTATAAATGCAGTAACCATTCGGACCACCCTCTGCCTATAATTCTTATAAGTTTATATTATCTTTGGTAATTTTATTAAACATATGTACCAAAAATATATAAATACTGAAACAATTGTTTAATTAGATATAAAAATGAAAATCGATAAAAAAGACAAAGCAATATTAAACGAACTTCAGAAAAACTGTAAGCTTTCATCCAGACAACTAAGTGACAAACTTGGCATACCGGCTACAACAATTCACAATAGAATAAAAAAACTTGAGGAAAATGAAGTAATTAAAAGTTATAATGCAAAAATAGATCCTACAAAAATAGGATATAATTCTTCTGCACTTGTTTTCATTAGAGCAAAGCAGGATTTTGTTGCCCAGGAAGAAGGAAATTCCCAAAAGGCGCCAAAACCTCTGGAGAATCTGATAAAAATGCCGCAGGTTTTAGATGCATATGCAACGACCGGACACGATGATATTGTAATTAGGGTTGTCGGAAAAGATGACAGAGAAGTTGGTTCATTTGTAATTAACGACCTCTGGAAATTGCCAGGTATAGAGAGAACTAGAACAGAGATAATCGTATTTGAAGGAGAGTCTAACAATTATTTAAAACTTTGAAAATGTTTTCTGTTTTCTAAAACAAAGCAGTTCCGTATAGGTGAAGCATAATCTCAAAGATAATTGCAACTATACAGAGTCCTACAATATGTATCGGGGTTAGCTTAAGTCCTTTTCCTTCTCCGCTTGTTGGTCTGAAAATCCCTCCGCCGCTTCCAGGCAGTGAAATCTTTTCTTTTTTACTCATTGCAACTTCTATATGTCATAATCTGTTTTTAAACTTTGTGAATCTCTAAATTTTCCATAAAGTTTAAATATTCTTTTTCTTTATTCGTATCTCTAGGTGGCAGAATGACAGAAAATCCATTTGAAAATGCTTTAGAACAATTAGAAGAGGCACAAAAAGTAGCGTCTATAGACAAAGGCGCATATGAAATTTTAAGAAACCCTCAGAGAATTTTACAGGTTTCAATTCCAGTAAAAATGGACAATGGAGAACAAAAGATGTTTACTGGATACAGAGTTCAGCATAATGATGCAAGAGGACCCTGCAAGGGAGGAATTCGATATCATCCTGACGTAACTTTAGACGAAGTCAAAGCTCTTGCAACCTGGATGACAATTAAATGCGCAACTGTCAATATTCCTTACGGCGGAGGAAAAGGCGGAATTATCTGCAATCCAAAAGAAATGTCTCAGGGAGAGCTTGAAAGAATGAGCAGAGGGTTCATGAGACAGATTTACAATTTTATTGGAGTAGATGTTGACGTTCCTGCTCCTGATGTTTACACTAATCCTACAATAATGGGCTGGATGAGGGACGAATATGAAAAACTTGTCGGACACGAGGCTCCCGGAATTATAACTGGAAAGCCAGTTGAGGAAGGCGGTTCAGAAGGAAGAGGAACTGCAACTGGAATGGGAGGATCTTTCATTGTAAGAGAATCTGTAAAGGCCCTCGGCATGAAGCCGGAAGAAACAACTGTAGCAGTTCAGGGCTTTGGAAATGCAGGAGCAACTATTGCAAACTTACTTTATGAAAACGATTACAAAGTAGTTGCAGTAAGTGACTCAAGAGGAGCTGTATGTAATCTTGACGAAGGCCTTGATATTAAACTTATTTCAGAAGTTAAGAAAGAGAAGGGTACAGTTACAGAATATGAAAAGACATGTGAACATGTGAGCAACGAAGAACTTCTCGAGCTTGATGTAGATATTCTTGTGCCTGCTGCTCTTGAAAACCAGCTGGTTGAAGAAAATGCACCAGATGTTAGTGCAAAAATTGTTGTAGAAATAGCAAACGGACCTACGACTCCTGGGGCAGATAAAATACTTCATGAAAAAGAGGTTTTGGTTGTCCCTGACATTTTAGCAAATGCCGGAGGAGTAACTGTTTCATACTTTGAATGGCTTCAAAATAAAAAAGGAGAAAACTGGTCTGAAGAAGAAGTTAATGAAAAACTAGATAAATTGATGACAAATGCATTCAAAGACATTTATGCAAAGAAAGAAGATGAAGGTATTTCAATGAGAACCGCCGCTTATGCTATTGCAATTAAAAGAGTAGCAGATGCAATAAATGAAAGAGGCTATTAGCTAGATAAAACGAATTTACACCCTTATTTTTCAAAAAAGTTTAATCTTTTTTAGCTTTTCCAATTCTGAAGACTTTGGTACCGCAGTTTGGGCATTTTCCCTTAGTTGCCGGTCTTCCGTTCTTCATGGTAACTTCTTTAGGGTCCTTCATTTCTACTTTCTTTTTGCATTTTACACAATATGCTTCTACCATTTTAATCAATCAGGCTTGATTTAACTAATTTAAATACCTTTCCTTTTACTGGTTTTGACTTTTTATGTAATTATATGCCTCTAAGCCGGCTACTGCTCCCTGTCCTACAGCTGTTGCAATCTGCGCCAGCCAGCCAGTGATATCTCCTGCAGCCAAAATTCCGTCCTTGTTTGTTTTCATTCTGTCATCAACTTTTATGTATCCTTTTTCATTTGTTTCTAAATCAAGATCCTTTGCAAGCTCATTATTTGGAATTAAACCAATTGCAATGAAAACTCCAGTTACATTAAGTTCTTTCTTTTTATCTGTTTTTTTGTTTTTTATCTTAATTCCTGTAACTTTATTATCTCCTAGAATTTCAGTGCATTCCGAATCTAAAACAAGTTCAACATCACTTTTTTTGATTTCATTAATCAGAACTTTTTCTCCTCTGAATTCATCTCTTCTATGAACCAAATAAACTTTGCTCGCCAAATTCTGCATGTATTTTGTATACTCTAAAGCAGTTGCCCCTCCGCCTATAACTGCAACATCCTGGTCCTTAAAGAAATTTCCATCGCATACTGCACAGTAGCTGACGCCTTTTCCTCTAAGCTCTTTTTCTCCGGGAACATTTAACTTTCTGTGGTCGGCGCCCATTGAAAGTATAACGACCTTTGCTTCATACTCGTTGCTTCCTGTTTTAACTTTCTTTATTTTTCCGTCTTCAATTTTTTCTACTTTTTCAATTTTAATGTCAGTTCCAAATTTTTCAACATGCTCCTTCATTTTTTCAGCAAGTTCCGGTCCTGAAACATGCTTGAATCCCGGATAGTTTTCAATTTCGTCTGTCCATAAAAGCTGTCCGCCGAAACCCTGAGCATCCAATAAAAGAGTTTTGAGGTTCTGCCTTCCTGTATATATGGCTGCAGCTGCCCCTGCGCATCCCGCGCCAATAATTATTACATCATATTTTTCTGTCATATTTTTATGTATAATTTTATGAATTAAATACCTATCTAAACTTTTAAATAGTGGGACAGATACATTTATTCTGCTAAAATGAAAGCAAGTGAGTGTCTTCACAGGTAAGGAAAAGATTTGTTTTAGCCCTCTTTCTATAAATTTAAAAGCTAGCAATACTTATGTTGCAAGTACAGAAAAGAAAAAGTTTGGCCCGGGTGGTCTAGTGGTTATGATGGAAGCCTGTGGAGCTTTTGAGGCGAGTTCAATTCCCGCCCCGGGCCCTTATACTAAAAATGAAATTTGAAACACCAAGGGGGACAAGAGATTTTGGTCCTGAAGAAATGGCCAGGAGAAATTGGGTATTATCCAAAATTCAGTCTGTCTATGAAAAATACGGATATAGTCCATTAGAAACTCCTGCCTTTGAAAGAATGAATGTCCTCTCAGCTAAATCAAGCGGAGGAGAAGAAGTCATCAAGGAAATTTTCAAATTCAAGGACAAAGGCGACAGGTTAATGGGCCTTAGATTTGATTTAACAGTTCCAATGGCGAGATTTATAGCAAAAAATCCTGACCTTCCAAAACCTTTCAAAAGATCTCAAATAGGAAGAGTATGGAGATATGAAGAACCACAGGCGGGCAGGTTCAGAGAATTTTGGCAGGCAGATGTCGATGTTATCGGTTCAAGTGAACCGGAGTCTGAAGTTGACCCTCTTTCAGCAGTAATCTCTGCTTTAAAGGAATTAGGGTTCAGAGATTTCGAAGTAAAAGTAAACAGCAGACCTTTAATGGAGGAGCTTGCAAATTCAATTGGAATTAAAAGAAAGAGATCGGTTGAACTTTTCAGAATAGTTGATAAGCTCGAAAAACAGGGAGAAAAAGCAGTAATCGAAGAACTAAAAGAAAAAGGTTTTTCAAAAGCAGAAGACTTTTTAGACATTTTAAAGAAAGAAGGAAAACCGGAAGAAATTTTATCTGAAGTTTCAGACAGAGTTAAAAAGGAAGAAGCCATTTCAGACCTTCTTAACTTTTTCAAAACAGCCAAGTCATTCGGTATTTACAACTATTTAACCCTGGACTTAAGCCTGGCAAGAGGTTTAGACTACTATACCGGCGTTGTCTATGAAATTAAAATAAAGGGAATGGAAAAGTACGGCTCAGTTGCAGGCGGAGGCAGGTATGACAATCTTATTGGAATGTATGGAAATGAAAAACAGCCGGCAGTCGGTTTATCAATAGGAGTAGAAAGAATTCTTGAAATAATGAAAGATAAAAGGATGTTCCCTGAACTAAATAAGATAAAAGCTTTAGTAATTCCAGTAGGAGAAAAAGCAAAATCATATTCTTTTGAATTAACTGAAAAACTCAGAGAAAAAGGAATCTCTTCCGATGTTGATTTATTGAACAGAGGTCCGAGCAAACTTTTGAATTATGCAAACTCTCTTTCAATTCCGTACTGTATATTAATTGGAGATAATGAACTTGAAGAAAGTAAAGTAACTCTGAAAGATATGAAAAGCGGAGAGCAGGAAATGATTTCAGAGGAAAAACTCTTGAAGAAACTGTCATAATTCCAAAAGAAAACTTTTAATACTCTCTTTTAACTATTGCTATTCATGATAACAAAGAAAGGACTTTCAAAACTAAAAGATTCTCAAAAAGAACACATTTTAACAGCTCTTTTTAGTGCAAAATTCAAAGGGGCAAAAGCAGAAAGTGGAGTTAAGTTTAAAACAAAAAAGGGAGATGAAATAAGAATTGCAACTCTTTTAACTTTTGAAGAAGAAGATGAAATTGTAAAACGAATTTTTGTTTTCCTTGAAGAATCCAATGATATTATTTCAAAATTTGACATCGATGAAATAATAAAAATTACTGAAAAACTTGAAAAACTCGGCGAGTTCAAGCCGAAGAGAGACGAATTCTGGGCCATAACGAACCAAAAATGGACTTTTGAAGCCTATGGTTATTCAAGTGGGAAAATTGCTTTATTGGGATTAGACACCGTAATAAGAGGTATTGAAAAACACTATGAAGGCCAGAACAAATTTTCCAGAAAGCTTAGAGATACTTTAAGACACTACGGTTTTGATTAACTTCCCATTAATTTATTTTGTTGAGGGAGGTCTATATTCACAAGCATGTTGCTGAAGTCTGGGCTGTGAGCAAGCAAATCCATCGCAGTTATTATTCCTAAAAGTTCATCTTTTTCATTAGTGACTGGAAGTTTTTTAATACTGTAATCAGCCATAATTGCAGCCGCTTCTTCCAGTTTTGCATCAGGGTCTATAGTTACAAGATCTTTGCTCATTATTTCTTCAACTTTCATTTTTTTAATATCTTTTTCTTTAACTACTGCTTTGTATAATACATCGGAGCTGGTAATTATCCCAACAGCTTCATTCTTATCAACTATAACCAGACTCCCTATCTCATGTTTATCCATTTTTTTCAGAGCTTTCAGAATAGTTGTTCCTTTTTCGGCAACTTTCACATCTGAATTCATTATTTCTTTTATTTGAGTCATACTTTTGAATAGACAGCAAACCTTTTTAATACTTGCTCTCTATTATTTGGCAATGAAAACAGGAAATGTAATTAAAAAAGCGTTCGATCTTTATCTGACCAATCCTGTAATCATAGTTCCTTTTTTAATTTTAGGGGCAGTTACTAATACAATAAACTTTATTTTGAAAACTTTTTTGAGAGAAAGCTTTGCTAATTTTAAATTTACTGGAATGCAGTCACTTCTTTTCCTTGAAAATATAAGCGAGAGCTTCTTTCAAAATTTTCTGCAGTATTCGATATTTTTTATTTTAATCGGGATTTTTATATTAATTCTAAGTTCCTTCCTGGAGGCGTATGCCATCGGACTTTCAAAAAAACTTACAACCAATAAAGCAAAACTTTCCGACGGTCTTTCAGCAATGATTCATGGGCCTGCAATCATTGGAAAGAATTTAATTATCTGGCTTCTATTCTTTGCGGGAAGTATAGTTGTAATAATTCCGACAGTCATCCTATTTGGAGCACTTGGATTTCTGCTTGCAACAGTTATTTTATTTGTTTATATGGCAATTTTAATTGCAGTTTCATTCTTCGCCAACCAGAGCATAGTGCTTGATAATGTGGGGCCGTGGGAAGGTCTTGTTGGAAGCTATTTTTTTATTAAGAAAAATATAGAAGGAGTTGCTCTTTTAATTTTATTTGTTGTCGGTATATATGTGGCTTTTGGAATAGTACAGTCAACAGGAGCTACGATGGTTTCTTATTTCTTAAGTGAAACTACAGAACTGGTTGTAAACCAAGGATTGCATCTGATTTTGTATTCTTTAATATTATATCCCTTTGTACTTATTTTGAAAACTTTTTACTACATTAAAAATAAATGATTTAAAAAGTTGTCGTCAGTCCGCCCATCACTCATCATCAAATCAGATCGATGTCGGTACTTCATTCGACAGATAATATATGGTGTTGACTCTATAAAAGGTTTTTGAGACCCCCATCTAAGTCAAATTCAGTGAACTAATCCTTCTACAATATTGTATTCAACCAAGTTGGCATTAAAGAGATAGAAGTTTGTAACGCACTTTCGTTTATCCTGACTTTTTGCGCCATCTTTGAGATCTTTAAGATACTTAACAAGAAGATTTTTGGCTTTCCCTTCTATTCCAAGATCTCCTATTGCATTGTTGAGACTGTTGCAGATGTCTTTTATATCCTTCCAGTCTTCACTTCCAACTGCCTCACTAAGCTGCTTTCTTAAGTTATATACTTTGTTTTCTGGATTTTGTTTATTCATATTATCTCTTTCTCCTTAATCTTATTTTCTTTAATTTGTATCTAACTCTTTTGTAACTTATTAAAACTATATACCCTATGAAAGTTGCACTTGCTGCCACTATAAAATTTGACACGATCGGAGATGCTCCTTTTAGAGCGAATCTAAATAAACTGTTCATTATAGATCTTAAGAATTCTGCCCAGAATATTGCTACTGCTATAATTATTCCAAATTTTAAGTTAGTCGGGGCATCTTTTCCAATATCGGCTGCAGTGTCTTTTTTCTTTTTTAATTTTTTATTTGCCATTTTATTTTAATTTATCATCTTTTCTTCATAAACCTTTGCATAATTAGATTAAAGAAATCCCAAATCCAATCAGAGCCAGAACTCCAAAAAACCAGCAGAAGTATCTGAAATTAATTTTCTTTGAAATTTTAATTAAACTCTTAATTGTTAAAAATCCAATAACAAATGAGGCTGTCAGAGCAATCAAGTAGCCGGGCTGAAATTCAAAACCAGTTAGATGAAGGAGAATATTTCCAATTAAAACAACCGGAATACTCATTATGAACGAAATTTTCAGGGCAGATTCCTGACTATAATTTCTTGAAAGAAGCCCAAATGTAGTAATTCCAGACCTTGAAACTCCCGGCAGAACAGCAATTCCCTGCAGAAGACCGATAAGAACTGCGTCCTTTTCATTGACTTTTGAAGCTCCAAAATGTTTCTTTTTCTTTCCAAGAAGCCAGCCCGTCAAGAGCAGACCTGCTCCAACAATTCCTAAAATTGAACTTCCGCTGAACTGACTTTCCTGAATGAACAGATAAATCGGTCCCCCGACAATAAAAGTGCACACAGTTGAAATGATTAAAAATTTCAGAAGCTCCGGCTCCTTTCCATAGGTTATCTTTTTCAAATCATTTCTAAAGTAGAAAGAAGCTGAAAAGAGAGTTCCTAAATGCAGGTACAAAGCCAGAGGAATTAAGTTTTCTAAAGTAAAATAGGTCCCAGCCATAACTAAAAAACCCTCGCTGCTTACAGGTATCCATTCGAGGACACCTTGTATAATTCCCAGAATTAAGAATTCCTGCATTACTTTTTACCTTTTTCTCTTTTTCCTTTCTGTTTTTCAAGCTCCCTTTTCTTAAATCCTATGTAAGGGAACGGAGAGATTACACTGGATGCGATATTCTCTAAATGTCCTGCCACTCTTCTGAAATATCGAGTCATCAATGTGTATGTAATTGCATCTCTCTTTCTCAGTCTTGAATCTTCATTTACTTCAAGGAGTATTTTGTCTGTTCTTTCTCGGAATTCCTTGTTCATCTTCATGACATTTTCGGCTGTATCTTTGTCATGCTGACCGAAAGCCACTACCGTGTTTTCGAACATTTTTACCAGATGCTCTTTGTACTCTCTGATTATGTCCAGATAACCGCCGTCAAACAAATTGACAGGGTCAAAAAGAGTTATCTTTGCCAAGTCCTTCGTGTAGTCCCCAAGTCTTTCAAGGTCTATTATAAGGCTTGTAAGAACAAGAGAAGATTTTACATCCGGTGCAGAATTTTCCGCCAGATATTCCAAAATATGTCTCCTTACATCGCTTGCGTACTCATTTATTTCGTCATCTTCTTTTGAAAGATTTTTGATAATATCTTCGTCTTTTGAAACCTTTTCTTTTGATATTGTAGAAAGAAGAGCATCACAGACGTGCTCAAACATTTCCTGATCTTTCTTAAGCATTTCAAGAGCACTTTTGTAAGCTTTATTCAGAATAGGTCTTTTTCTGTATATGTCTGATATTTCTTTGAATGTACTGCCTGGTCTCTTTCTCCAGATTCTGTACATGTCATAGTACTCTTTTGCTTTCTTTTTTATTTCTCCCATATTTTCACCACCTTTACTTTTTCTTTCATTGTATTTATGTTATTGTACCGATCCATTGTATCAGATAGTTTTGGATTAGGAAATAATTAACTGCAATATTAACAACAATGTAAAAAGTTATCTTGTGAATCGGAGTTTTCCCATACAAAAGGGCCGCTCTCAGAAGATTATATACTATTAGTGCAGAAATTGCAAATTGAATTAACAATGGATTTCCCGCAGAGAAAAAACCTGAGACTGCGCCCATCCCTCCAAGAAGTGCAGAGGAAACAATATAGTCTATAACTTTTTTATCCGGCATTAGATAAGGAATTATCATGAAAGGAAGGAAGCCTACAATAAATCCTCCAACTGAACCATATACAACTCCGGCAATTATTATCAGAGGAAGATGATAGCTCAGACCATATCCAGAAGACCTGCACACGTTGCTCCAGTATACTGCCAGAAAGAGAAAAGTAAACCAGAAAACCTTTGGTCCAAAGAGAGCTGCTGGGATAAGTATGGTTGGAATAAGCAGGAACATAGTTGATTTTTTACCTTTACCCAGAAGCTTTCGGATAAGCAAATCTATGGTCTGCGCTACATAAAACATTACGATGATGCCAATTATTATGTCCACGGCTGAAGTTTTTATGATAGGTATTAATATATTTTTAGTTTCTATTTTTAAAGGATAAATGGCAACCATTAACCTTATATAAGCAAAAAACAAGTGATTTTTAATGAAATTGACAATAGCGGTTACCGGAGCTTCTTCTATTGTTCTGGCGAAAAGACTTCTTGAAGTTCTCAAAGAAAAGGGAGTTGAAACGCATTTAGTTGCTTCGGACGCATCAAAGAAAGTAATGGAATACGAGGGAATCTCGTATTCTGATTTAAAGAGTCTGGCTTCTGAAGTTCACGAAATAAATGAAATTGATGCATCAATAGCGTCCGGTTCATTTAAAATGGACGGAATGGTAGTGGTTCCCTGCTCAATGAAGACTCTTGGGGGCTTAGCAAGCGGCTATTCCAAAAATCTAATTTTAAGGGCAGGAGATGTCTGCTTAAAGCAGGAAAATAAGTTGGTTCTGGTTCCAAGAGAAACACCACTAAATTACATTCATTTAAAGAATATGCTCACTCTAAAGAAAGCAGGAGCAACCATCCTTCCTGCAAACATGGCTTTCTATTTCAAACCTGAAACTCTTGATGACATGATTAACTTTATAATTGGTAAAATATTAGATAGTTTTGAAATAGAACACGAACTTTACAAAAGGTGGGAAAAATGAGATTTAAAGAAGCATTAGAAAAAGTAAACCCAAAAAGAGTTGAAAAAGAATTCAAACCTGATACTGAACTGGCAGAGTACATCTCTACTCATCCAGAACCTTTAATTTTTGAAAATGTAAACGGCTGGAAAGTCGGAGCAAATCTTTGTTTGAGAGAAAATGTAAATCAGCTTCTTGGTTTTGATGTTAAAAAGAAAATGGTTGATGCTCTAGAAAACCGAATTGAACCTAAAATTGTCGAAGAAAACAATTTTGTTGAAATTGACGCCGATTTGACAAAACTGCCTATACTAACTCATTTCAAGGCGGATGCAGGGCCTTATTTTACTTCTTCAGTTTACATAGCAGAATCAGAAAAGCACGGAAGAAACATTTCTTATCATAGAACAAGAATTGACGGAAAGGACAGGATGGTTGCAAGGATAACTCATAGAGATTTGTGGAAATACTATACTGAAGCCGGAAAAACTCTGGATGTTGCAATCTGCATCGGCTTAAGCCCTTCTCTTTTAATTGCAGCAGGAACAAGCGTTGACTCTGATATAGATGAAATAAGCATTGCAGGAGCGCTGGATGGAAAGCCGGTAGAACTTGTAAAAATGGAAAACGGAGTTCATGTACCAAAAGATGCAGAAATAGTAATACTTGCAAAAATACTCCCGGAAGAAGACGACGAGGGACCTTTCATTGATTTAACAGGAACAGTTGATATGGTAAGACAGCAGCCGGTAGTAAATGTAGAAAAAATTTACACTCAAAAAGACCCGATTTATCACGCTTTAGTTTCATCAAAAGACGAGCACGGCTATTTAATGGGCTTCCCGAAAGAGCCCGTCATTTTGAATGCAGTTTCAAAAACCGCGGATGTTAAAGATGTTGCTTTAACAAAGGGAGGAACTTACTGGCTTCACTGCGCAGTCTCACTTGAGAAAGGAGACCCGAAAGAAATAGGAGAAGAAGTTATGAAAGCTCACAAAAGTGTAAAGCATGTATTCATTTATGATTCAGACATTGACATCTACAATCCGGATGAAAGAGAATGGGCCATGGCAACAAGATTTCAGGCTCATAAGGACATGCATACATATCCAAAATCAAGAGGTTCAAGTATTGATCCGAGCTCAAAACCTACTGAAGACAGACAGGAAACAACTAAAGTTATTTTTGACTGTACTATTCCAAAAGACAAGGATAAAAAAGATTTCATTAAGGGGGAATAAAAATGGCAGAAGGCGGATACGGCAAAACAATCTTATTCAACGAGCATTTTGTAGTCTACGGAATACCTGCAATTGCATCTGCAATAAATGACCAGACAACAGCTGAAGTTGAACTTACTGATGATTTAACTCCTTCAGGAAACGAAGGTTCAATGGCAGGAGAGGGCTGGGTTTTAGAAGATAATAGGGAGGCGAATCCGGGCTATAAAGAAAAGAAACTTGAACAGCAGAAGGACTCAATTAAAAGAGTTCTGAAAGCAGTTGATTTTGATACAACAGATAAAAACATTAAAATTACAGTTAACGGAAATCTGAAAGCAGTCGGAGGGGTAGGAGCAAGCGCAGCAATCTGCGTTGCAGTTGCAAGAGCCCTAAACAGAAAATTTGATTTAGATTTTGACGATGAAAAGATAAATGAAATTGCATATGAAGGGGAAAAAGCGTATGCAGGAACTCCTTCAGGAATTGACAACACTGCTTCAACTTTCGGCGGATTAATTTGGTTTGAAAAAACAGATGAAGGATCAAAAATTGACAGACTTTCTTTAGAAAATCCGGTTGAAATTGTTCTCGGAAATACCGGTTTAACGACTGATACAGCAAAAGCAGTCGCAGGAGTAAAGGAAAGAAAAGAGAAAAATCCTGAAAAATATAATAAACTTTTCGAGCAGGCAAGAAATTTGGTAGGAAAGGCAAAGGAAGAACTCCTGAATTCAAACTTTAAAGAAGTTGGAAAGCTGATGAACAAAAATCATACTTTACTTAAGGCAATTGAAGTTTCTCATCCAAAACTCGATGAACTTGTGGATATTGCCAGAGAAAATGGAGCTTATGGAGCAAAAATGACCGGAGGCGGACTCGGCGGATACATGCTTGCTTTAACTCCTGGAAAAGAACTGCAGGACAAAGTTGCAGAGGCAATGGAAGAAGCAGGTTATGAAGCTTTGAAAACTAAGATAGGAGTTTAATAAACTAGATTTAACGATTATCTGGGGTGATTCAGAAGAATTTTACTTGGCACTTTTTCTAAATTTAGAATCAATAATTTTGTAGATTGTTAAAATAAAATAAGGGATTATTAATATGAACAAATATTCTTCAAGTGGCATTACTCCAATAACAATCCCAAGATTTTTTCCAGGGGGAAACGCCCAGTGACCTCTCCAGATAGCAAATGTATCCCATATAACTCCAATAACAAAAAATAATCCAATTATTTCAAGTCTCTCTTTTCTGTTGTGATAAAGATGTATGTGATGTGTCTTTTCCAGGACTAATGCCACTAATAACAACGCAAGCAAGATTATTGTGTATTCAAACATAATCTGATTTATTTACTGAATATTTATAAAAGTATTGATGGAATTTAAACTAATATGCGCTTCCCAAAACCCTTATTTATTTAAATCTCCTTATTTATCTCTAATACAATGAAACTTACAGAAAAAGAACAGGAAATGCTTTCAGGAAAACATGGAAATGCCAAGAAAAAGTCAATGTACATTCTGAATGCCCTCGGAAAGATTTTCGGAGCAGAAAGAATGATTCCTGTTAAAACAGTCCAGATTGCCGGTGTTTCTTATTCTAATTTAGGAGAAGCAGGTCTTGAATATTTATCTGAACTTGCAAAAGACGGAAAAGTAGAAGTCCCGACTACTTTAAACCCTGCCGGAATGGACAGGGAAAACTGGCAGTCACTAGGCATTTCTCCTGACTTTGCTGAAAAACAAAACAGAGTAATTGATTCCTTTGCAAAAATGGGAATTCAAACTACATGTACATGCACTCCTTACTTAATTGGAAACAAACCAAATAAAGGAGACCACATTGCCTGGGCAGAATCTTCAGCAGTAACTTATGCAAACTCAGTTCTCGGAGCTTATACTAACAGAGAAGGAGGACCAAGCGCTCTTGCATCTGCATTGACAGGAGTAACTCCGGAGTACGGTCTCCACTTAGATGAAAACAGAAAACCTGATATCCATTTCAAAGTTGATGTTGATTTGAAAACGCTTGCAGACTTTGGAGCTCTCGGAGAATTTATTGGGAAGAACTGCGAGGCAAAAATCCCGTACGTATCTGGAATTTCAAAAGCAACAAATGACCAGCTGAAAACTTTTTCAGCATCAGTTGTAACTTACGGTTCCGAGCCTCTTTTCCATATGGAAGGAATCACGCCGGAAGCAGGTAAATTTGAAGCTCCTTCCAAGACAGTTAAAATTACGCAGAAAGAATTTGATAAAGCTTATTCTGATTTATCTGGAAAAGGAACTGAAGTTGATTTTGTCAGCATCGGCTGTCCTCATGCCAGTTTAGATGAACTGAAAAAAGTTGCAAAACTTTTGGAAGGCAAAAAAGTAAAGGCTGAAACATGGATAGCAACCGCCAGACCGACAAAAGAAAAAGCAGAGAAGCTCGGTTACATTGAAAAAATTGAAAATTCCGGAGCAAAAATGGCATGCGACACCTGCATGGTTGTTGCCCCCCTAAAAGGAAGATTCAAAACCTGTGCAACAACATCTGCAAAAGCAAGCTATTACGTCAGAGGAAAGCATGGCATGCTTCCAAGAATCGGCTCATTAGAAGAATGCATTAATGCGGCAATTACAGGAGAGTGGAAAAAATGAAGGGCAGAAAAATTTTCAAAGGAAAAGCAGAAGCAGAAGCTATTGTAAGTCCCGAACCAATTTCTTTCTACGGCGGAGTGGATCCTGAAACAGGAAAGGTTGTTGAAAAAGGCCATCCTTTGGAAAACAAATCAATTACAGATAAAGTTCTTGTTTTTCCTCAAGGCAAGGGAAGTACAGTTGGTTCATATATTATTTACAGCTTAAAGAAAAATGGAAAAGCTCCGGCAGCTATCATAAACAAGGAAACCGAAACAATAGTTGCAGTAGGTGCAATAATTTCAGAAATCCCAATGGTTGACAAAGTTGATATTTCAAAGATTAAAACGGGCGACAAAGTAAAAGTAAACGCCGACGAAGGAACAGTAGAAGTTTTGAAAGACTAAGCAAGAGAACATATATATCAAAGGAGTAATAATACAGTTAAAAATGGTAAAAGTTTCAGCACCAGGCAAGTTAATTTTATTTGGAGAACATGCCGTTGTCTACGGAGAAGCGGCAATAGCCACAGCTGTAAATAAGAGGGCTTTCGTAACAGCGGAAAAGTTCGGCGAGCCGAGAATAATTGTTGAAAGCTCAAAATTTGATGAACCAATCCATTCAGATTTAAAGGAAGAAACTGACAATCCCGTAGTTAAATCAGCTCAGGAAACTCTCAAATTCTTGAATAAAAATTCAGGAGTTAAACTAAACATTAGTTCAAGAATTCCAATTTCAGTCGGAATGGGCTCATCTGCCTCTACAGTAACTGCAGCTTCATCCTCAATTTTAAGTTTATTTGACAGCTCAAAAAATGAAAGAGGAGCTGTTGCAAAAATTGCATACGAAGCCGAAAAGGCAACACACGGCAAGTACAGCGGAATAAATACTGCTGTAACAACTCTCGGCGGAACAATTCTCTTCCAGAAGGGAAAAGTTGAGCAGGTCAGAACTGAACCATTAAATGTAATTGTAGGAAATTCAGGAATTAAGAAAGATACTAAAAAAATTGTTGACGAAATCAGGTCGAAAGTTGAAGACCCGAGAGTTGCATACAATATTTTCACTATCGGTTCAATTGTCAGAAAGGCAAAGAAGGCAATTCATGAAAACAACCTGCCTGAGCTTGGAAGATTAATGGACAAGAACCACTATTATTTGAGAGAGCTTGGAGTAAGTTCAAGAAGACTCGAAAATCTAGTAGAAGCGGCAAGAGAAGCAGGAGCATACGGTGCAAAAATAACCGGTTCCGGAGGCGGAGGGTGTATAATTGCACTCGCCGAAGACCCCGATCCAGTTATTGATGCACTGAAGGAAAAAGGCGCGGAAGCATTTATGGTAAAAACCCATCAGGGGGGCGTTAGAGATGAAAAAACGCCGGAATCCTTCCAGTAAGGAGCTAGTTTTCATTAAACTTGGGGGGGCTGCAATAACCTTCAAGGACAAGAAGAATGAAGTTAATTTTAAAATTTTAGAGCAGGCTTCAAAGGAAATTGCAGAACTGTCAAAGGATTACCGAATTATAATCGGCCATGGTTCGGGAAGCTTCGGGCATCCGACGGCAAAGAAATACGGAGTCCAGAAAGGTCTTGATTTCTGCGGTTCAGAAGGTTATGTTGAAACCAGAAAATCTGCAAATGCACTAAACAACATAGTTGTTGAGCATTTAATTTCAGCCGGAGTTCCGGCAGTTCCTGTTCAGACTTCTGCATGCACTCTCCTTGAAGCAGGCAAAATAAAAGAAATGTGTTACAAACCTCTGCAAATGCAGGCTGAATCTGATTTAGTGCCGGTAATTTACGGAGATGTTGTTTTTGATTTAGAAAAAGGATGCTCCATTGCATCAACTGAAATGATTTTAAGATATTTAGCTGAAAAACTCAGTCCAAAAAGAATAATTATCGGAACAGATGTTGACGGCGTTTATACAAAAGACCCTAAACAAGAAGGTTCAGAACTGATAAAAGAAATAAATGAAAGCAACAAAGATGAAATCCTTGAAAAAGTTTCCGGAGCTTCAACAACTGATGTAACCGGAGGAATGACTCACAAGGTTGAAGAACTCTATTCAATTGCAGAAAAAGGCGCTGAAATAAGGATAATAAACATTTTAAAAAAGAACAACCTAAAGAAAGCAGTTCAAGGGGAAGAAATCGGGACTTTAATTAAAAAATGAGCCGGAAAACTGAAAGCAGAAAACGGAAGCATTTGGAAATAATGTCTGAAGAAGAAGTACAGGCTAAAGCAAAAACCACTCTTTTTGAAAATGTAGAACTTGTTCATCAGCCGGTTTCTGAAATAAATGCAGAAGATATTGATTTGTCAGTTGAAATATTTGGAAAAAAACTCAACTATCCTATTTTAATAAGCGGAATGACTGGAGGGCATAAAAGTGCCACTAAAATTAATAAAAATCTTGCAAAAGCAGCCCAGAAAACAGGAGTTGCGATGGGCCTCGGCTCTCAGAGAGCAATGCTTGAAAATGAAAAACTGACTAAAACTTATCAGGTCAGAGATGCTGCTCCGGATATACTTTTGATTGGAAATTTAGGTGTTCCTCAACTGAAAGAGTTCGGAGTAAACGGAGTTAAGAAAGCATTTGAATCAATTGAGGCGGATGCATTTGCAATTCATTTGAATAATTTGCAGGAAATAATTCAGGTTGAAGGAGACACCGATGCTTCTTCCTATTTAGAAGAAATTGAAAAAATAGTCAAAGGAACTAAATTCCCAATTATAATTAAAGAGACAGGAGCCGGAATTTCAAAAGAAGCGGCTAAAAAATTAATTGATTTGGAAATAACTGGGATAGATATCGGCGGAGCCGGCGGAACCAGCTGGAGCGCCGTTGAAATTATTAGAGATGAGCAGGAAAACTTAAAAGAATTCTGGGACTGGGGAATTCCAACTGCAGCAAGCATACTTGAAGTTAGGTCGGTTTCAGGAAAAATACCTTTAATTGCCTCCGGCGGATTAAGAACCGGAATGGATATAGCAAAATCAATAGCTCTTGGGGCAGATTTAGGAGGGCTTGCTTACCCATTTTTCAAGGCAGCTGAAAAAAGCTCGGATGCAGTAGTAAAGGAAATTGAAAAACTTGCCGAAACTCTTAGAAATACCCTGTTTTTAACAGGAGCAAAAAATATTGAAGAACTTAAGAAATCTGAAACAGTTTTATATGGAAAGCTTTTGGACTGGAAAAATTCCCGAAATTTAAAGAGGAAGGCGTTTTAAATGGCTGAAGCAGGCATTTTCGAGAAGCTGATTTATCTTTTCAAAAGTACAAGACCGTTGAATATTGTCATGGTCACTGCAGGAATTTTAATTACAATTTTAATTGGAACGGAAAGTCTTGGCTCATTACGAATAACTGTTCCGGCTTTAATTGCAGCAGTTGCAATCTCTTCGGCTGGAAATTCAATTAATGACTATTATGATATTGATATTGACAAAGTAAACAAGCCGGAGAAGCCCCTGCCTTCCGGAAAGCTGAAGAAAAACGAAATGCTTTACTTTTCAATAATTCTATTTGCTTTAGGAATAGGAGTTTCCTTTTTACTCCCTTATTTATGCATATTTCTGGCTGTAATTAATTCAGTTTTGCTCTGGCTGTATGCTTCTGAATTAAAAAGAAGCGGGTTCCTTGGAAATATTATAATCAGCTACTTAGTTGCATCAGTTTTCATTTTCGGAGCGGCAGCTATTGGAAATCTTTTAATCGGCGTCTTTCTGGCAGTGGTTGCTTTCTTCACAAATGCATCCAGAGAACTGTTGAAAGATTTGGAAGACATTAAAGGAGACAAAGAGTTCGGCGCAGAAACTTTCCCAATGATTATTGGAAGCAAAAAGAAGACAATTGTAGTCATTGATTCGTTTTTAATTGTTGCAGTTTTAATCAGTCCTCTCCCTTATTTAATTGGTCTTTTGTCTCTGTATTACATGGTTTTTGCAGTAGTTGCAGACCTTGTAATGGGCTTAGTAGTGTATTCTGTTTCTCATCGTTCAACCCTGAAAACGATTAAAAGAAATCAGAAAAGAGTGAAAATTGCTGCACTAATCGGACTGCTTGCATTTTTGGCTGGAATAGTACCTTTTACTTTGTAAAGAAGTTTGATCTTTTTATTTTTATTTAAACTTATTTTAATTTTATTGGTAATGTGAGAAATACTGGGTTTTATGCATTATTACTGCGAAAATTATCTTATTTTTATGCACTGTTAATGCAGATACTTAATTTGTTTAAATAACCTTTAATCGTAATGAAAGGTTTTGCCCCTAAACCTTCATTTGTAACGAAAGGTTATAAATTAGTTCTGCAGTTCTTTTTGTCCTGCTCAACTTTAATCTTTATATACTATTATATATTATAACAGAATAACATGGATTACAGCAGTAAACTAACAATACTATCTACAGTTTTTTTAATTACGCTTATTCTATTTACTCTGCCCGCTTTTGCAGCCGATTTTAATATAACAACCGGACTGCAGTTTGATACTGGAACAAAAGTTAATACTTCTTCAGACACCGATATGTACGGCATTCCATCCGGAACTCTGGCTCTTGATGCTCCACACAGAGAAAAAGACGATAATTTAATTGCATACTGGATGCTTGAAAGAAATCAGACGGATGAGCTTGGAGTTAATAATCTGACCGTGGGCGGAGACCCGCAGAATGTTTCCGGAATGGTAGGAGATGCACTTGATTTTGACGGAACAGGAGATTATCTTTACGATTCAAGTCCGTCCGGTCTTCCTACCGGCAATAGAACAACATGCTTTTGGTTTAATGCAGAAAGTTTTATAGACAGAGGGAGCGTTGGGATAGACAGTGCAATTTATCATGAACAAACTACTAATACCTGGTATGGAGTTCTCATTGCTATAGATACAGAAGTAAGCGAGCTTAGAATTATACACAGAGATGCAGATAGTACAGAGGCAAACGCAATAATTACAACTGGAACAACTTATCATCTTTGTGCTTCATGGGATGCTTCAGCTCATAATGTAACTCTTTATTTAAATGGGACTTATGAAGACAGTGATGTAAATGCGGCTACAGATTTAGGTGCAGTCGGTAGAGTTACCGTTGCAGACGGCGGAGCAACCGGCAGAAATTTCGACGGAATCATTGACGACATAAAAGTATATGACAGAGTTTTATCTGCTTCAGAAATTTCCGACTTATACAACTCAGGAAACGCCTATAAATCAACCGGCTACTGGACATCAGGGAATTTAAGCATTTCGGCCAGTTTGGCTAATTTAACTCTGGACTTTTCCGATTTGAATGCAACCAATTACATTGAAAAGATAAAATTTTTGAATAATACGAGTTCAACGGTGCCTTTGGACAATACCTATCTGAGAGATGATTCAAACCTCACATCCTATTGGCGGTTGGAAGGAAACGCAGATGATGAACTGGGCTTAAATGATGGAACAGTGTATGGAGCAACAGCAGTAAGCGGTAGATTCGGACAGGCATACGACTTTGATGGAACGGGAGATTATATAGACATCGGAGGAACCATTGCCGAAATTGATGAGAGTTCTCCTTTAACTTTTACTGGATGGATAAATCTTGATGATGATACCAGCTCTGTAGTAGTAGTGAACCACCAAAAGTCAAATTCTAATAGATTTGGTATTGCGTCTATATCAGGAGATTTAAGAGCTGCTTTCTATGACGGCAGTTGGCAGGGCGCGTCTTCTGGAAGCATAAATACTGACACTTGGTATTTTTTTGCTTACACCTTTGACGGTTCTTCGTCCGGTCAATTATATATAGATGGCGTGGCTCAATCTGGTACAAATACTCCCTCAACCATTGCAGGAGAAACAGGTATGTTTATAGGTGCAAGACTGGATGCGGATAAATATTTCAACGGTGTACTCGACGACATCGCAATATTCGACAGAGCATTATCCGCAGATGAGGTAGAAGACATCTATTTAGGAACTTATGCAAAATACAACAATACAACAACAAGTGGAACAACAATTACTTTGGATTCTTCAAATACTTCAATTCACGGCAACATTTCAAACATTTCTTCCGACTTCAAGGTAAGAACTTATTTTGTAGGAGATGCAACAACAAGCCCAACCTTATTAGAAGTTTCAGGAAACGAAGAAGGCGGAGGAGCTCCTGCTCCATCTAATGCTCCGTCTGTACAGATAATTAACTACACAAATGGTTCAGCAAATTCATCTGCATCCGGGCATATATTCTACTACAATGTTACTGACCCGGATAATGCAACCGGACTGCAGGCGACATTTTACATTGCCGGCTCAGGAAATACAAGTTATAATGGTTCAGTACAGAACAACACGGTAAGCAACTTCAGCAACATTGATTTCGGCGGGTCAGGAACTTTCTGGTTTTGGATAAATGTATCGGACGGAAATAATACTGCAACCAGTGGGAATTATACTATTCATATAGATGCAACCTCGCCGACCATCTATGTAATGACAGCAAATGCGACAAATACAACAAATCCTAGAGCAAATATCCAGTTTAATGTAACAGATAATGCAGTAAGCACTACTTCAGCAACCTTATATTTGTACAATACATCTGATGCAACAACTTACAATGAAAGTTTCAATTCTTCTGTTTCAAATGATACTGCAACAACCTTAACTACAAGCTCTCTGTCAGACGGCCTCTACTGGTTCTGGATAAATGCAACCGACGGCTCAAATTCAAATGAATCTGAAAACTACACTATCAGAGTAAATACGACTTGTATTAATCCTTATGATTATGGAAATCAGTACATAATGAATGAAACGACTACTCTTTGTACAGGCACTTACTTAATGAACGACTCTGAAACCTTTGATGGAGTTATAATAATCAATTCCAGCAATGTCACTCTGAACTGCAGCGGAGCCACCATAAGAGGAGATAATTCAGGATATGGAATTAATGTAACTAGTCAGGAAAATGTAACTGTAAAGGACTGCACTATTGGTAATTATTCAACACTTATCTATCCAAAATATTCAACAAATCTATCTGTAAAAAACAATACTGTCGGTAATGCAACAACTGGGTTATATACTGAACATTGCAGCTGGCTTAATATCACTAATAATACCTTCAAGTATACTTTCAAAACTCGCGCACTTAGAATTGAAACTACTAATACTAGTACCTTTTCAAGTAATATTATAAGTAATAGCAATGACGACGGGCTGGCTTTTTATGATTCGGATACCGGCAATTCTAACAATACCGTGAAAAACAACGTCATCAAAAATATTTCTGCTGATGGTATATATTTAGATGAAGCAACAAATCATATTTTAATAAACAATACAATTTACAACAATTCAAACCACGGAATATATGTATATCGATCTTCAAACAACAGCCTGATTAATAATACTATTTACAATAATACTCAATATGGAATTTATCTTTACGGACATGACGACGCCAATGACAATAATCTAACCAACAACTCGGTTTATAACAACGCTCAAAACGGAATTTATGTGAGAGGAGGAGAAATAGCTATTGAGCGAAATAATTTAATTAATAACACTGTCTACAACAACTCTCAGAATGGCATTGAATTGCGTCATACTTACAATAATAATATAATCGGCAACAGTGTTTTCAACAATACTTATAATGGCATCCACATAACCGCTGGAAGCGTCAATACTACATTATCTAATAATACTATTCACATTAACTTACAGGATGGGATTCTTTTAGATGATAGTTCTAATTATAATTTAATTTACAATAATACTATATTCAATAATACTGAAGCAGGAATACAGGGGGGCTCGATTGAAGAACCCGTTGGTTATGGTAATATAACGAATAATACTGTCTATAACAACTCTATGGGTGTTTATCTATATGATTTTGACAATTCCAATTTTACAAACAACAGAGTCTTCAACAATACAAATGCAGGAATAAATATAAGTTCAACCTCAGAAAACAACCTAATCTACAACAACTGGATTTCAGGCAACGGAGTAAATGCCTACGACTCAGATGCTTCAAGCACGAATGACTGGAATATCTCAGCAACAAAAGGAACAAACATAATCGGAGGAGCTTATTTAGGAGGAAACTATTGGGGCGACTATTCCGGAGTAGATACAACAAACGACGGATTAGGAGATTCAATAACTCCATACAATTCAAGCTCAAACATTGCATCCGGAGGCGACTACCATCCGTTAACAAATGATAAAGCAGTTGTCCAGAAAATAAAGACATTCAAAACAAACGAAACAAGCTACAGCAATTCTCTTCCAAGACTGTTCTTTGCAAACGGAACAAACGCAACTATAAAAATTGAAGGCGTTTTCACTGTAATTCCGAATATAACTATAACTGATGCAGGCGGAGAGAGGGTAAGCGATTCAGCAATGACAAATGAATCCGGAATATTTTCATATAATTATACTGTAAACAATTCAGCAAACTGGTCAAACATAACAATACACGAAGTCAACTTCAATCATTTAATTTATATGGGGGCGGTCTGGCAGAACAGGACGCTGGATGCAGACGGGCAGAGCTATCCGTTCAGAGCGGAATTAAATATAACTGAACCGGGAGTGGTCGAGAGGCACAGAGATATTGCAAATATACCAATAACTTTCAGCAGTGGCTCCTCCGACTCAAGCGTCAGGGTAGTTGTAAACAACTCAACTGATTTAATTGAAATACCAAGCCAAATATACAACAGAACCTGGAGCGGTTCAACTATTTCAAATGCAAATGTAGTTTTCTATGCAAGTTTAAACAAATCAGAAACCAGAAATTATTATGTTTACTACAGCAGTTCAAATTTAACTGAAAGGAATTATCCAACTTTATTGAATAGTGCATTAGATTCAAATTATTCCGAACTTGAGAACGACAACCTATGGCTCAGGACGAACCACTCCGCAGGAGGAATACTAGACCAGTTCAAAGCAAAGAGAGGAACAAATTCAAACATAAGCGGAAACGACCCGATGAATCTGGCGCCTCAGGTTCAGAGGCCGGACAGGACCTGTTCAATTACTTCTCAGTCATCTCCAGACATCTCAGTTGATTCCGGTCCGATTTTAATAGAATACACAGCAAGCGGTTTGATGAGTCCCTGTTCAATAAACTATTCAATAACTTACAGAATGTTTAGAGATTATCTAATTGTTGAAACAAATACAACTTCTTTAGAGGGAATTGACTGGACCACTTATTATGATAGGAAAGTATTCCTGCAGGACGGAACGTTTGAAAACATTTCATATATGAATGAGAGTAATCAGACAGCAACCCAGCCCGCCGGCTCAGGAGACGGAGCAGATACAGGGGACGTAGGAAATATAACCTGGGTGTTGTTCCATAACCCTGCAACACAGAATTTTGTGGGAGACATCTTTCTGGACCAAAAACAGAGTTTATCTTACTCTGTCCAGACAAATGTGTATGATTCAGCATCATACGAATATTACACCAGGGCAATGAAATCCGGCTCATTTACGCCTTCTGTAGGAGATTATTTCTACACTAAGTTAGCAAGAACAACTGGTTTAGCAACAGACAGTTATAATGAAATAAACGACACGTATGTAAAACTTGACAATCCTTTAACTTCCAGCTTAGGTTCAGAGGAAACTTTAGATGAAGTGGATCCAACCATAGTAAATAATGTAACTTTCAACGACAGCAGTGTAACTGACACTGAGTATGTAACCTGTTCAGCCAACTTTTCAGATGATGTAGAGCTGGATTATGTTTTAATAACAATAAACAGCAGCGGTTTAAATAATGAGACAACCAGACAGGTAGGTGCATCAAGTACATGGGCGAACTTAAGTATTTACGCCGGAGACGCAGGAGCAGGAAACTTGACCTGCAATATGACTGCCTACGACCTGGCCGCAAATTCAGTTTCAAGCCAGAACAGCACGAATATTGCCGACGCAACTCCTCCTGTATTCACTTCAATTTCTCATACGCCAACCGGCGCGGATAATTTAGACCCCGGAACTGAAGTAAATGTAACTGCAAATTTAACAGAGTACAGCACTTTATCTACTGTTAATTTGGTGTATAAACAGGAAGGAGACACCTGGTCCAACTTCTCGATGACTAAATATGACAACGGAAGCAACTGGGCTTCCTATTACTACGCCCTTGACCCTTATCAGGCAAACAACTGGACCTACAAAGTTTATGCCGAAGACAATGAAAGCAATTCAAATACTTCAAGCAATACGACAATTGAAGTTGCCTGGGAATACAACTGGACTTTAAGCCCGAATAGTTTCGGCGATGTAACTATAATACAGGACGAAAACACTTCAATTGGAAATTTAACAATTAATAATACCGGAGACAGGACGCTTGCGTTTTCAATTTCAGACGACGCCCCGACCCAGCAGATTACAATGAGTTATAATTCTTCATTCAATTTATCTGCCGGAAATTCAAGGGTAATTGAAATCTGGGGCAAACCAATTAATGCGGATATACAGTTTAATATATCCTTTACAGTAACTGCAAATTCAACAACAACGCCGAGTTTATCATCAAGCGCATTAGCAATTTTATCTGCAGGCGGACCTTACATGTATATACAAGACTATGAAACACCTCTATCAGTAAGCCCCGGAGACACCGGTATACTGCTAAACGGCTCAGTTAAAAACAGCGGAAACGAATCATCAACCGGTTCCTGGCTGTACTGGGATTTACCCAGCGAATTCAGTTTAACAAGCGGAAATTTAAATGATACTTCAATTGGTTCTATGTCTGTAGACCAGATAAGCTGGAATAATATAACTATTTCAGTATCAAGCACTGCAACTGAAGATACTGTAACTTATTATTTAGTGGCAGGATGTGAAAACTGTTCAACAAAAAATGTAACTTTAACTACTGATATTGTAACCGGAGAAACTGTAATTGAAGAGACAACGGGAGGAACCGGATCCGGCGGAGGAGGAGGCGGAGGTCTCGGAGAATCTGAAAGGCAGAAAGTCTTCCAGACGGAGGAAATGTATGACATTGTAAGAGGAGAAGATAATTTCTTCAGAATGAAAGTAGAAAATCCATTCACTTACGCTCCACTAAAAAACACAACCCTAAACGTATCCGGCTTCTTAGCTCAATACTTACGAGTTGAACCTGCTGAAGTCAAACATATAGGAGTAAATGAAAGCGAAAGCTTCTTCATTTACATTACTGCTCCTGAATACTTTACAGCAGGAAAGCATGATTTAGTCCTAAATATAAAAGGAACGGCGTATGTCCCCGGACTTGCAACCAACATGGATGAAGACAGAAATATCACTCTTTTCATACATACCGTAAGCGAAGATGAAGCTGAAATATCAATTGAAAGATTAAACGAAAGTATATCTGAAATGCAGGAAGGCGGCTTCAAAATCAAGGACATGCCCGAATTATTAGAAGAAGCAAAAGCATTAATGGAAGAACACGATTACGATGCAGTCCAAGCAAAATACGAACAGGCAAAAGCATTCCGAGATGCAGCCTTCACTTCAGAAGATAAAATAGCTGAACTTGAAGACAAAATAGAACAAGCAAGCTACGAAGGAGTAAATACTCCAAGAACGGAAAAAACACTAAACCTGGCAAAAGCAGCATTCCTACGAGGAGACTACAATTCAGCTTTAGAAAGAATTGAAGAAGCAGAATATTTGTTTGTAGTTGAAACAAAAGGCGAATTCAATTTATTCAGATTCATTCTAATCAACTGGAAACAGGTCCTTCTAGGTTCAATTCTGGCATCAATTACCGCCTTCGGAATCTACTGGAAAGGAAAACTGATGTACATAGACCATAAACTGGACACTTTAAGAGAAGACCAAAAAACAATAGTAGGCTTAATGCAGGAAGTCCAAAAAGAAACGTTCAAAAGAAAAACAATGAGCATGAACGACTATAAAACATCAATGAACCAGTATGAAGAACAGCTGGCCGGAGCAGTACAAAAATCAATTGCCTACGAATCAGAAAGAATTGCTCATAAGAGCCTGTTCAAGGCAGAAAACAGAGCAGAAATTGAAAGAAAGAGACTGATGCAGTTAATCAAAGAAACCCAGAATGCATATCTGAAAGAAAACAAAATCGAAACAAGAGCCTACAAGCATAGAATCAACACTTTAAGAAAGAGATTATCAGAAGTTGAAGAAGAACTCGCAGTCCAGGAAGCAGGCAAAGCAATCAAAGAAAGAGGCTGGTTAAGAAACAAACTCAAGTTCAGAAAGAAAAAACCCAAAATAGGAAAATCAAGACTCCAAATCCAGAGAAAATCCAAGGAAAAGAAACAAAATCCATTTAAAAATTTATCCAGCAAACTTAAAGACTGGAAAAAAGAAAAGGCAGAAAAGAAATCAGAAAAAGAAGCGAGAAAGAAACAGCGGAAGAAACAAAAAGTAGAGAAAAAGAAAGAAAAGAAACAGCAAAAGAAATCAGATAAAAAAGCAAAGAAGAAAGCAAAGAAAACTAAAAATAAAGAATCATGGTTCAAGAAATTCAAAAAGAAAAGAGCCGAAAAGAAAGCTAAAAAGAAAAGAGCCCGTAAGAAGAAAAAAGAAGAAAACCTAAGAAAGAAAAGACAGAAAGAAATGAATAATCACGATTAATTTATTTTTTCTTTGAAAGAGGTCTGTTTTTCAAAAGCTTGTTATGCACTTTTTTATTCCCGCTGGCTAAAATATTTTTAGCTATTAAATTATATCCTTTTGTAAGCTGTTCATTTCCATTAAAGTCAGTAACAATTCCTCCGGCTTCCTTTACAATAAACAGTCCGGCAGTTATATCTAAATACCTTGAACAGCCCGCATACAGGAAGGAATGGAAAGTGCCGTCTGCAACCCTGCATAAGTCCAGAGCAACTGAACCGTAAGCTCTTGCTCTTCTTGTATTAAGAAAGGCTTTTGATAAAAATTCAATATCTCCTCTGCTTGCTCTCGGAGAGGCCTCAAGAAGAATATTCGCCTTCTCTGAATCCTTTCTGGTTTCAATTTTCTCGCCGTCTGAAAAAGCTCCTTTTCCTTTTTCTGCATAGTATTCAATTTCTTTTGGAACATCTCTTACATATCCTGCAACCGGTTCATAATTTTTATCTAGGACCCCAATTGAAACAGCAAAGTGGTCCATCCTTTTCCTGAAATTAAATGAGCCGTCTAAAGGATCTACTAAAATAGTATAATCAGCATCATTCGGTTTGTCAAAATCACCTAGTTTTAAATGCCCCACTTCCTCTGAAATGAGGTATATTTTCTGATCTAATTTTTTTAAATGTTCAAGAAGTATTTCTTCTGAAACTTTGTCGCCTTCAATTGTTATGTCTCCGCCTTTTCCTCTTCCGTGTTCAACATGAGCTTTATCAGTGCCGTATACTTCAGTAATCTTTCCAGCCATGTCTCTTCCGGTTTCTGTACAAAATTTTTCCCAGTTCATTTTATCATCTCAATTATTCTTTTTGCAGCCTTTTCAGGGCTGATTTTATCAGATTTTATTATGAGTTCAGGATTTATAGGTTCTTCGTACTCAACATCAACTCCCGGCAGACCTTTTACTGTTTTATCTTCAGATAATGCTTTTTCATAGAGGTCCTGGACCACTAAATTGTCTTTTCTTTTAGATTCTCTTTTCATGGCTGTTTCTAAAGGGCATTTGATGTAAACTACCTTAAAATTACCAATTTTCTTTCTTGCAGACTCTCTCCATTTCCTTTTATGAGCGGTTGCATCTATGATTATGTTCTTTCCTTTTTCATACTCTTTTTCCGCCTTTTCTGCAAGTTTAGAATAAACCAACTCCCTTTCTTTTTTAGTATATTTTTCAGGAAGATTCTTAATTTCTTTTCTAATTTCATCTCTAATTTCGTCCAGTCTTAAAATTTCAACTTCTTTTGAATAGAGTTCTTTAACTTTTTTTGCTATTGTACTTTTTCCGCTCCCCGGCAGTCCGGTTATCCAAATGCAAAAGGTCATTTTAAGTACTCATTCACCTTTTCAATTTCAAATTTTTCAATATCAAGAACATTTTCAGCAAGGTTCAGTAATTTATCTCTGATTTCATCCGGATCGGCGCCCCTCTTTCTAAACCAGTCATTTGAATAGAAGATCGGATTTGCAACAACCACTGCTCTGAAAGTAAAGAACGGCTGTATGACTTTCAAAACTTCTTTATCTTCTGTTTTTTCAAGATAAGTGTTGAGAAACAATTTAAAAAGTTCTTTAAATTCATTATCCAACTTTCCATATTTCACTAAAGACCAAAATAAATAATTTACAAGCATACCTGTTAAATCATCTGCAGGCTCTCCATATTCTCCTCTGCTTCTGTCCAAAAGAACAAAATCCTCTCCTTTAAACATTATATTGAATGGGTGATAATCTCCGTGAATAACTGAAAGTCTTTCTTTATAATTTCTTAATTTTTCCCACCAATGAACGCATTTGCAGACTATTTCAACTCTTCTTTCAGATTTAATTGAATTTTCCGGATAGCCGTCAAGGACTCCCATGATATACTCTCCATGCCCGACTAAATCTCTGGCTCTCCTTACATATAATTCCGGCTTGTCAATCCTTTCATGTATTTCTGCGAGGTATTCTGCAAGTTTAACTACTCTTTTCCTGTCTTTTTCTTCTAATTTTCCGGTTTCAGAAATCCTGTCCAAATCCTTGCTGTATTCCTCTCCTTCAGCCTCTTCTAAAAGAATGTAGTAGTCTTCCGCATCTCCAATTGATTTTAGTTCTTCATTTGAAGCAATGACATCATAACTTTTGATGTGTTTTTTCAAATTGTTGAATGTATTATGAGCTAAAATCAGGTTATGGGCAATATCTGCCTTGTAATCATGTCCAAAACCACCTCTGTTCATGTTTTTCAGGACAAGTTTTTTGTTTTTTCCGTTTTCTAAATCAAAGTCCAGGAGATATGCAGTCCCGTATACGCCTTTTCCAAGCTCCTTAAAATTATTTAATTTAATCTTTCCAAACTTTTTTTCAAGATATTTCTCAACTTTTTCTCTTTCAACCATGCCAAATTTATTTATTCTTAAAAGCATTTAAGTTTATCTATGAATTTAAAGAAAATATTCAAACCCTTCTGCCATCAGATCCCAGAAAGGTGCTATTATTTTTCTAAAGACCCATTATTTATCTGCTCCAGGTGCCTTGGAATTTATCTCGGATTCTTAATCAGCTTTTTCTGGTTTAGTTTCCTGTATTCCGGTTTTTCCGCTGGAATTCGGATTTTTTGGGTTCTCCTTTTATTCATTCCAATGGCTTTAGACGGCTTAACCCAGTTTTTCAATTTAAGGAAAAGCAGGAACTATCTTAGATTTATTACTGGATTGCTTGCAGGAGCGGGAACTGCTTATCTGACTTATTCCGCTTTCAGTCTGATTTTGTTCTCTGAAAATATCCTATTTAAAATGCCTACGTTGAAATCTGCCTTAATCCTGCTCCTCTTTATTCCTGTCTATTTTTTAATTGAGAAGTATAAGAATAAAAACAAACCTGAAATAGAAAATCTACTAAATTATTTATCAATTTTCAGTCTGTTCATTTTAATATCTGCAGTAATTATACTGTATTCAAAAATTTTAGCAGACTTATTCTTCTAATTTATACAAAAATAGTTTCTCAAAATCCAGCTTCTTTTCAGCTATAATTTCTCCTTCAACTTTTTCTTCAGTTAAACTGCTTGTAATTAAAAGAGCCCTTCCTTCCGGTTTCAAATAATTTTTATACTCTTTCAAAAACTTCTTAATTTCGCCGGAATCAACCAGCGACTCATCTTCTTTGAATTCTCTTTTTCCTGGTAGATAGGGGGGATTAAAAATTATCAAATCAAATTTTTCATCAATTTTTTCAAACAAGTTGCTTTTCTTAAATTCAATATCCAAATCATATCTTTCAGCATTTTTTCTTGAACATTCAACTGCTTTTGGATTTATGTCAACTGAAACCACGTCTGCTCCTTTTTTTGAGCATAAAATGGAAAGCATCCCGCATCCTGCTCCTATTTCAAGAACCTTTTCACCTTTTTCAGCTTCAATATTTTCGGCAAGCAAAAATGTATCTTCTCTTGGAGGATATACTCCGGAATCTACTTCAAGCTCTAAATCTTCATAAAATGCCTTCATTCTTTTGTTTTTTGAAGCGCTCTTACATTTTCTTTAAAGCCGGACACTATCAAAGTGTCTCCGCCTTTAATCTCTTCCGAGTCCTTAACTTTGAAAATCCAGTTTTTGCCTCTCTTAATACTGATTACATCCATGCCGTATTTTGCATTTTTTCTTAAATCTTCAACTGTTTTTTCTGCAAGTTTTGAGCTCTTCTTTACAATTACTCTGTCAACGATTTCGTCAGCTTCTTTCAAAGCATCTCTTACAACTGGATGAAGACCGATATCCCTTAAAACAATGTCAGCCATATTTTCAGCGGCATTTGATATATTTTCGGCAGCTGCGCTTATTCTCAGAATTCCTTCAAGTTTTCCGGCATCTTCCGGATCTCTGGCTGCAACCATTGTTCTGATTTCAATCTGGTATCTGAGTTTGTTCATCTCTTCTTCAAGCTCTTTAACTTCTTCAGCAAGTTCGTCATTGTTGAACAATACTGCGGAATAAGCCAGGTCTACCATAAGCTCTGAGACGTTTTTCATTTCTCTCAAAAGTTCTTTAACGCCTTTGCCTTTTTCAACCAGTTCTTCTACTATTTCATCGACTTCGTAAGTTTCTTCTCCCATTTAACCTCAATCCTTTATTATAATTTTAGTTTATTAACTTTATCTATCGAGAATTTTCTGTTTTTTTACTCTAAATCGTCCTGACTTACAAGTTTAACAAGATCGTCAACCTGTTTATCTCTGTATTTTCTTGCATTTTTTGCAAAACCTGATTTGCTTATAACTATTACTGGTGTTCGTTTTCCTACTGCATCCATTGCAATCGGCTCCAGGACGCTTCTTCCAAGTTTTCTCTTTCCAAGATCCATAACCTTCACAAAGTAATTCTGCCTTCCTAATGGCGTAGGAACTTTTGCCTGAAGTTCATATTCTTTTCCTTCTTCAATTGTTTTCTCCTTTTCAACTGTAATCTCTCGTTTTTCAAACCATCTGAGAACCTTTTCCCTGAATTCGCTTTTTAGTTCTCCAAGATGCTTCTGCTCTCCTTTCTTTTCCTTTTTACTTTCTTCAGAAGTTTTTTCTTCTTTATTTTCAGGTTTCTTTTCCTGTTTTTCCTCTTCTTCGTCCTTTTTGGATTTTGTTTCCTCATCCTCTGCAGCTTCCTCTGATTTATTTTTAGTTTCTTCAACTTTTTCTTCGTTTTTCTCTTCAGTCTTTTCAATATCTTTTTCTGTTTTTTCTGCGCCTGTTTCTGTACTTTTCAATTTTTCTTCTGCAATGTTTTTTGCCTTTTCTTCATCTATTTCAGGAGTATGCCAGGTTCTCAGACTTTCTCCATTGTGATTTAGCATAGAAACATTTATGAGGTCCTCTAAATTTGAAAAAATAGCTTTTTCAGCCGGTTCAAGCTCGAATTCTCCAATTACTTTTTCTTCCATTAACTTATCTAAAAGCTCTTTATCTTCCGGTGTAAGCGTGGAGCTTATCCGTTTTCTCATCTTTTCTTCCTGTCCAGGTATGTAATAAAGCTTCATACTTCCTGCTACTTTTCTTTTAGTTCTTTTAAGCTTCTGGTTGGAGCAGGCGTCAATCATTACTGCAGTTACAATAATAGAATTAGTTCCAAATTTGGATGCAACTTCTATTGGGGTTGAAGGTCCCTTGTTTTTAACAAATTCAATTATTTTCTCGTCAAGCCTTGTCATATTATTTGATAGAATACTCGTGGTTTTATATTTATCGGAAAGTTATTTTAATATGTCTGTTTATGTCTTGTTTATGAGCGAATTAATAAATGAGTTAAGGAGGCAGTTATTTCATTTCGGAGGACTTGTCTTTGTAGTCATGTCTTATTTTATTCCCTATTATCTATTCCTGTACATTCTGATTGCAGGGATATTCATTTCATTTATTTTTCTGCCTCTGAAAAGATTTCTTGGAATTAAGGTTCTGGATGACTGGCTCAGAAAAGAAGAAAGGGACAATCTTTTTTTGAAAGGTATCGTTTTCTTTTTAATTGGCATAACGTCTGTTTTAATATTTACGAGATCTTTTGAAATATTTCGAGTTGCAGTGCTTGTTCTTGTCCTCGGAGATGCAAGCTCAACCATTGTTGGAAAAGTGTTCGGAACCAAAAAACTGCCTTATAATGGGAACAAGACAGCAGAAGGAACATTTGCATTCTTCATTTTTGCATTTATCGGGGCATTCACTCAACTTCCTTATTTCATGGCAATTATAACTGCATTATTTGGAGCTTTTGTTGAATCTCTCCCCTTGAAAATAGATGACAATCTCACAATACCGATTCTGGTAGGTGTTCTGCTTTGGCTTCTATAAAACCAAAAAACATTCAGCATGCAAGCTTATGGCTCGTTGGAATCTGTTTTGTTGTTTTTGGAATTCAATCTTTTGTTCCTGGTTTTACTGATATGTTTCTTTTAAATTCATCTTTAATTTCTTCAAGACCCTGGACTTTACTGACGAGCATTTTTCTGCATGGCGGGGTTGAACATCTGCTTTACAACATGTTTGCTCTGGCCCTTTTCGGCTACATACTTGAAAAATTAATCGGAACAAAGAGATTTTTAATTTTATTTTTTACAGCCGGGCTTTTTGCATCAGTAGGAGCGGCATTTTTCTACGATGCAGCTCTCGGAGCCAGCGGGGCAATTATGGGTGTTCTCGGAGCTCTCGCAGTTTTAAAGCCTAAAATGAAAGTTTTCGTTGGAATGGTTCCGATGCCCATGATAATGGCGGCAGTTGTCTGGGCTGCAGGAGATTTATTGAGATTGTTTGTTCCAAGCAATATCGCATCGGCAGCTCACTTGTTTGGAATGGCTCTTGGAATTTCAGTTGGTGTTTACTTGAGACATGAATACGGCTTACTTTTCAAAGATAACCATTCCAGAGATGAAAATGAAGAGTTCGATGAAGAATTTCAAGACTGGGAAGATAGCTGGATGTAATTCAAAACCTTTTTAAACTCTCTTCTCCATACTAAATGCCACTGGCGGATACGTCCGCGTGATGATGGCGAAAGCCTGAGCTAAAACTAAAAAGGAGAGATGAAAAATGGGATTTTATAAATATCTAAGAGAGGCTTGGAAAAAGCCAAATACAGAAAGACAAAGAGAACGCTATATTAAATGGCGTGCAGAACCTCGTTTTAACAGAATTGAGAGGCCTACAAGGCTTGATAGAGCCAGAGCTTTGGGATATAAAGCAAAAGATGGTTTTGTTCTTGTAAGAGCAAGAATAAAAAGAGGAGGAAGGAAACGACCTAGACCAAGTAAAGGAAGAAAACCTTCAAAAGCAGGAATTTATTTCACTCCTGGAAAAAACCTGCAGACAATTGCAGAGGAAAGAGTTCAGAGAAAATATCCAAATCTGGAGATTTTGAATTCTTATCCAGTAGGAAAAGATGGAAGATATAAGTTCTACGAAATAATTCTGGTAGATCCAAACCATCCTCAGATAAAAGCTGATTCTAATATAAACTGGATTACGGAGAAACAGCACAAGAGAAGAGTCCATAGAGGAAAAACAAGTTCTGCAAAGAAAACTAGAGGCTTCAGAAAAGGCAGAAAAGGAACGAAAGGAAAGTAATTAAATAGTCAATACTAATTCTTTCTCATGGAAGAAAATAAAGGAGGAGCTGGATTTAAAGCAGTTTTAATTTTGATTGCTTTAGGTTTTCTTGCATATGGAATTTATGGTTATATCTATATTCCAATGCAGTCGTCTGGATTCGGCGGAGTTCAGTGCCCTGCATTTCTTCAGCCGGAAGGTTTCGGAACCGGAGCATGTTTATATTCACTGCCTTCTTTAATAATTGGAGCAGTTTTAATGTTTGCAGTCGTCGGAACTTTTCTTCATAGGAGATAAAAAATGTACGATTTACATAATACAGCAGTCTTAAATGGAGAATTAAATGGTTTAGCTAATTTAGGAGTTAAAGGACTGGGTATTGTTTTTAAAAATAATTTTAATAAGAGCAGGTATGAAAAAGCAAAAGAAAAGTTTGAAAAAGAATATTCAAATATAGACTTAATCTCAGCAGTTGAAATAACAAAGAAAACAAAAGGAAAGATAAAAACTCAGCTGGACAAAGTCAGAAACCAGGTTGATATTGTTTTTGTAAGTTCAAGAGATGATCGGGCAATGCGGGCCGCTCCTGAAATGAAGGGAGTAGATATAATTTCACATGCTTTTGTAGATCAAAGTGCTGCGAGAGACTGCGCTGATAATAATATAGCTCTTGAAATCAATTTAAAAGATATTCTTTCAACATATGGAATGAAAAGAGCGAATTTAATTTCAAAAATAAAGTTTGATTTGAGGATGGCAAGAAAATACAACACTCCTTTAATATTTACTTCCGGAGCTTCAGATATGTATGGAATGAGGAGCCCAAAACAGCTTGTTGCTTTCGCAGAATCTATCGGGTTCAAACCGGATGAAGCTAAAAAAGCAGTTTTAAAGACGCCTAAAAAAATAGTTGAAAGAAATAGAAAAAGGAAAGGCAGAAAGTCAGTTGGAAAAGGAGTGAAAAAAATATAATTAAATGGTAAAATTCAAAGTCAGGGCAACACAGAAGGAAACGTGTCGCAAACTTTTCCGCTTCGCGCAAAAGTTTGATCAAAAGGCGGCCTTCGGCCCAATCTATGCAATGCTATAACAATGGTAAAATTCAAAGTCAGGGCAACACAGAAGGAAACATGGAGGTATATAGCCTTTTCTGTATTTTCAGAAGCAAAACCTTCAAAAAATAACATTATACATACTATAACTTCTTCAATTCTCCAGCTTTTCGGCGAAGCCGGCGCCTCTGAAACGAATGTCTGGCTCATTGATTACAATAAAGAAAAGAAAAAGGGAATTCTCAGATGTTCAAATAAAGCCCTAACAGAAGTCCTCGGGGCATTGACGGCAATAACTTCAATCAACAAAAAGAAGGCGTCAGTAACTACTTTAGGCGTTTCAGGAACCATTAAGAAGCTGAAAAAGAAGCATTTTAATTAATCGACAATAGATAATTGATAACAGACAATAGGTAGTGTTTTTTTCTAATTATTATCCATATGGAAAAGAATTATTTTTATTCAAAACAATATCCAAAAGTATTTAAATCATCCAGAACCCTTATATAGATTATATTGACTATTTGTCAGTGTATAAGAGATAAAAAGATAAAATTAAGAGGAGGTAAGAATGCAACCATCTAAAATGCTTGGTTATGACCGTACGATAACGGTCTTTTCACCACAAGGAAGATTATACCAAGTGGAATACGCAAGAGAAGCAGTTAAAAAAGGAACTGTTTCATTAGGAATAGTATATTCAGACGGAGTTCTGCTGGGAGCAGACAAGAATGTCACAGACGAACTTATGGTTCCAGATTCAGTTGAAAAAATATACCCGCTGGATGAACATATTGGAACTGCAACATCAGGTTTAGTTGCGGACGGGAGATCCCTCGTGGATAAAGCGCGGGTAATTGCACAGTCCCATAAGATGACATTTGATAACTCAATTCCAGTTGGAAAGCTTACTAGAGACTTGTGCGATTACGAACAAATGCATACACAGATAGCAGGAGTTCGACCATTCGGTACTGCTCTGTTAATAGCAGGCGTAAACAACGGACCGCACTTGTTTGAAACAGACCCTTCAGGCTCATTCTGGGAATATAAGTCGACAGCAATCGGAGAAAATTCCGATAAAGTCAGAGAAATTCTTGAAAAGAATTACAAGGAAGGAATGTCAAGAGAAGAAGCAACAGATCTTGCTTTAAAGGCTTTTTATTCCGGAACAGAAGAGCGGTTTAATGCAAAAAGTCTGGAACTTGCGTACATAGAAAAAGACAAAGACTTCGAGAAACTAGATAATAAAGAACTTGAAAAGCACATTTCAAAAGTTAAGAAAGAAATGGCTACTGGAAGCAAATCAAAGTCATCTAGTTCAAAGAAGAAGTCTCCAAGCAAAGAAGAGAAAAAATAAGTTGCAAATAAGATGGTAAGTATAGATGACGCAGTTTTAGCCCGTTATTCAAGAGAAGGGCATGATTTTGAAATTTATGTTGACCCAGATAAAGCTCTAAGTTTCAGAAATGGGAAAAACATAGGTATAAGAGAAATTCTTGCCGTAGAAGATATTTTCAAGGATGCTTCAAAAGGAGACAGAGCAGGTGAAGGTTCTTTGGAAGAAGTTTTTGGAACAACTGATCTTATGGAAGTTGCCAAGCAAATTCTGAAGAAAGGAAAAATTCAATACACGACTGAACAGCGTAAAGAAATGGTTAAGAAAACCCGAAAAGCTGTTGTTAATATAATTGCACGAGAATCTTATAATCCACAAACAAAAGCGCCGAATCCACCGGAAAGAATAGAAAGAGCGATGGAGGAGGCAGGTGTTTCTGTAGATCCAAATAAATCTGCCAAAGAGCAGGTTGAGGATGTAATCTCTGCTATCAGAGAATACGTACCAATAAGCATTGAACAATTAAAAATTGAAATTATAGTCCCGCCCGCATATACGGGAAAAGCTTATGGTAAAATCCGAGAGTACAATGTCCAGAAAGAGGACTGGCTCAACGATGGAACCTTGAAAGCAGTTGTAAAAATCCCCGCGGGAGTGGAAAAGGACTTATATGATGATATTGGAGAAATAGCAAAAGGAGAAGCACAATTTAAGAGAATCGAAAATTAAGGAGGAAAAAAATGAAATTAAAAGTAAAAAATAGAGAAATAGTAGTCCCCGGCGAATTATTGGCCGAGGGAGATTGTTTGCTCGGAGAAGGAGCATTTAAGAAAAGCGAAAAGGCCTATGCAAATGTAATGGGTCTTGTAGATGCGAAAAAGAATTTTATAAAGGTAATCCCGTTAAATGGGAGATATATGCCTAAAGAAAACGACCTTGTGATAGGCGTCGTTACGGATATTTCTTTTTCGAGATGGTCTGTAGACTTGAATTCAGCATACTCAGCAAATATGAATATATCAAATGCAACAGAGAGATATGTTGAAAGAGACGAAGACCTTTCAAAAATTTACGGCGTTGGAGACACTGTCCTTGCGAAAGTATTAGATGTTTCAAAAGCGACAGTTGTCGGATTGACAATGAAAGAAAGAGGACTTCACAAGCTAAAAGACGGCCGTTTAATAGAAATAAATCCTGCAAGGGTTCCGAGAGTAATCGGAAGAAAAGGAACGATGGTTCAGATGATAAAGTCGAAGACCGGCTGTAAAATCATTGTCGGACAAAACGGATTCGTCTGGCTCAAAGGAGATTATCCGACAGTAGCAACAAGAGCTGTCAGGTTAATTGAAAAAGAAGCCCATACTTCCGGACTTACTGAAAAGGTTGAGGACTTCCTTGACAAAGAAATGGAAAAAGCGCTTAAAAAGAAAGGAAAGAAAAAGAAAACAAAAAAGAAAGGCGCAGAGAAAAAAGAAGAGAAAAAATCAAAGAAGAAATCCAAACCTAAAAAGAAAAAGAAGTCTAAAAAATCAAAAAAGAGCAAGAAGTCAAAGAAAAAGAAGAAGCTTAAACCAACGAAAGTAAAGGAGGAAGAGTAAAATGGGAGGAAAAAGCGATATTGATTTGTTAAAAGACGGAAAACGAATTGATGGAAGAAAGCCTAAGGAATTGAGACCTGTTAAAATTGAAGCAGGAGTTCTTGAACAGGCAGATGGTTCAGCTTATATCGAAGTAGGGGGTACACATGCAATAGTAGGCGTTATTGGCCCTAGAGTAATGCACCCGCGACATTTAATTGAACCAACAAAAGCTGTTTTGAGAATGAGGTATGATATGATGCCTTTCTCAGTTGACGACAGAAAAAGACCAGGACCTGACAGAAGATCAAGAGAAATTGGAAAAGTAACAAGACAGGCGCTGGAATCAGTTATTCCTTTAGAAAAGTATCCGAAAACAGTAATTGATGTTTTCATGGAAATTCTTCAGTCTGACGGAGGAACAAGAGTTACCGGTTTAACCGGAGCTTCAGTTGCTTTGGCGGATGCAGGAATTGAAATGACTGATATGGTTGCGTCTTGTGCAGCCGGAAAAATCGGCGGAGAAGTAGTTCTCGACTTATGCGGAAAAGAGGACAACTATGGACAGGCTGATGTCCCGATAGCATATACTCAAAATGATGACAGGATAACTATGCTTCAGATGGACGGTCTTTTAACCAAAAAAGAATTTGAAAAAGCTGTAGATTATGCAGTCTACGGATGCAAGGAATTGCACAAATTACAAAAGAAAGCATTGAAAGAGAGGTATAAAGAATGAAAAAACAAATAGTTCCAAAACTACAGAGAAAAACAGTCGTTTCTGCTTTAGATGAAGGAGAAAGACTCGACGGAAGAGATTTTTACGAATATAGAGATATTGAAATAAAAACAGGCGAACTTGGAAGAGCAGAAGGTTCTGCAATTGCAAAAATCGGCAATACACAGGTAGCTTGCGGAGTAAAAATCGGAACTGGTGAACCTTATCCAGACTCTCCTGACGAAGGAATTCTAAGGTCAGGAGCAGAATTAGTTCCACTTGCTTCATCTCTGTTTGAAACAGGACCTCCAAGAGAAGAAGCAATTGAACTTGCTAGAGTAGTAGACAGAGGAATCAGAGAAAGCGGAGCGATTGACTTCAGCGAACTATGCATCACACCAGGAGAAGAAGTAATGTCAGTGGCTGTTGATTCATATGTACTGGACCACGATGGAAACTTTATGGACACTTCCGCTTTAGGTGCAATAGCAGCACTCTGGGATACAGAAATTCCTGATTTCGGAAAGCTTCCAATAAAGAAAAAACCAATTGCAAATACATTTGCAAAAATCAATGACCACATAATTCTCGATCCTGTAAAGGAAGAGGAAGAGGTTCTTGATGCTCGTCTTACCATTGCAATCGAAGACAACAATAAAGTCTGTGCAATGCAGAAAGGCGGAAGCGGTTATTGGATGAAAGATGAAGTACTGGAATGCGTAGATGTCGCAGTAGATACGACAAAAGAACTGCGAAAACTACTTAAATAAAGCAAAGGAGAGTAAATAGGTATTGGTATTGGGTATACGCAAACCGAATACCGATTACCTGAATACTAATCAAATGGCTAAAACAAAAAAAGTAAAAAGCACTGGAAGATTTGGTGCAAGATATGGAAGAAAAATAAAGCTTCGCGTACGGGAAATAGAAAAGCAGAGTAAAAAGAACTACAAATGCTCCGAATGCGGCGCTGACAGAGTGAAGAGACTTTCCAGCGGTATATGGAAATGCAGCAGATGTGGAAATAAATTTGCAGGACCTTCCTACAAACCTTCCTCAAAAGTTGCAGTTTCAAAGAAAGTAACTGAATTAGTGCCCGAAGAGGTGGAGGAGTAGATGCCGGAATATAAATGCGGAAACTGCGGAAATGTAGTTGAAGAACCTAGAGATTCTAGTGGAAGCATACAGTGTCCTAAGTGCAGGCACAAAATATTTTTCAAAGTAAGACAATCCGTCGCAAGAAAAGTAAAGGCGGAGTAAATATTCTTTGATGAAGACAAGCGCTGAAATTAAAATAGAGGCTGAAAATCCTAAGCAGGTAATTACGGCTTTGGAGCCGGATATTGATAAAGCGCCTAGATTTGAAGTTGAACTCGTTCCTTCAAAGGATCATATCATATTGAAAGTTAACGCCGATGATTTAACAGCTATGAGAGCGGCGGTAAATTCATATCTAAGACTAATAAATACATTAAACGAGGTTGATAAATTTGAATAAACAAATGACACCTGAAATGCAGAAAAAGCTTGCTGAATATCAGGAAACTCAGCAGAAAGCAAGAATGCTTATGTCACAGAAGCAGCAGCTTCAAGTTGAAAAGAAAGAAGCTGAAAATGCACTGGACGAACTCAAAGGCAGAGACAAAGCAGAAGTGCACAAATCTGTAGGTTCAATTTTAATAAAAACAAGTAAGAAAGATGTTGAAAAAGAACTTTCTGAAAAAGTTGAATCTCTGGATGTTCGTTTAAAATCTATGAGTGAAAAAGAAAAGAAGCTGACAGACAAGCTTAAAGGAATTCAGGACAGACTACAAGGCTCAATGGGCAAATAAGGAGAGAGCAGATTGAAAAAAATTAAAGAACTTGCTGATTCCCTGAAAGGTTTTAAGGGAAAAGAAGTTATTCTGCTGTCTCATAAAAATGCAGACCCTGACTCTTTCTGCAGTGCTCTTGTTCTCTATAAACTACTGAAGAAGATTGGAATAAAGACCAGATTAGCTGCTGTTGAATCAGTGAGCGCCCTTTCTAAAAACATTTTAGAAGAAGACGTTAATGTTGAAATTAACCCTTCTTTAGATTCAGACGCTTTAATATTACTTGACGTTTCGAGCAGAGGACCGCTTGGCAATTTTTACAAAGAAATTAAAGAATCAGATATTTACAAGATAATTATAGATCACCATCCTAAAAGTGGAAAACCAGTAAAAGCAGACAAAAAACTCATTTTAGAGGACGCAAGCTCAACTGTTGAACTTGTTTATGATCTCCTTAAAGAGCTTGACATAGAAATGGACAGAAAAACAGCATTTGAGCTCTTATTTGGAATGGTTGCGGAGACTGCTCATTTGAGGTATGCAAAACTGAACAACTTTAAGATGCTGTCTGAATTAATGGAGCAGTTTAATATCGAGCTTCCTGAAATTCTTAACACTTTGAATACTCCTCTTGATGTTTCTGAAAGAATAGCGAGAATTAAGGCACTTAAAAGAGTAAAATACAAGCGAATAGGAGACTTCATCATTGCACAGTCAACAATCGGCTCATTTGAGGCTTCTTCTGCAAGAGCTTTAATTAGAGCAGGTGCGGATGTAGCTCTTGTAACTTCAAAAAAGAAGAATGAAACAAGAGTAAGTATGAGAGCTTCTTCAAATTTCTATAAAAAGACAAACATTGATTTAGGAAAAGAAGTAATTCAGGGAATTGCTAAAATAATAGGAGGCTCAGGGAGCGGACACCCAACAGCTGCCGGAGCAAATGGTCCTGAAACAGGGAAAGAAAATGAAATGTTCAAATATCTCATTAAAGAAGTAAAAAGCAAAACAAGCTGATTAGTTTTGAGAAAACTATTTAAACTCTGATTATAATTTAAGAAGGGAAGGAGGAAACTTAATATGGGAGTACTTAATGACATCTTAAAACCAAAGAAACTTTCGAAAACGCCTACATCAGTTTCTAAAGAACCTAAATATGTAGAAGTAGACTGGTCCGGTAAATCCAAAGACTCAAAAGAGTTTATCCGAGTAGTTACTCTTAAAGAGTTTCAGGATGTTGAACATGTTCTGGATTATCTAAGGGATAGAAACAATATCTTAATAATTAAGGTAAAACCTAGATTAGTTCAGGAAAAAATGGAACTCAAAAGAGCATTGAAGAGAATCCAGAGAACAACTACTGCGATTGGCGGAGATATTGCCGGAGTAAAAGAGGACATAATTGTTGTAACCCCTCCATCTGTTAAAATCCACAGAGGAGCATCCTCAGAAATCTCAAAGGCCGGGGAAGCATCTTCTCCTGGAAGCCAGAGCCAGTAAATTTTTAATATAGAAATTATACAGGGGCGCTCTTAGTCTGTCTTTTATTCCAAGCCAGTAAAATTTATTTAAGTCTGATAGTCTCAAGATTCTTTGGAGCGTATGTATCTAAATTATATTTTTTATATAATGAGCTTGCCAAATCAATACATTTTGAGTTCTCTCCGTGGCATACAAGCACTTTGTTCGGTCTTGGTTTCATTCTGCCTACAAAATTCATTAAATCACTTCGGTCTGAGTGCCCTGAAAATCCTTCAATAGTATCAACATCTAATTCTACTTCAACTGCTTCTGTTTTTCCTTTTTTACCTTCAAGGGCAACTGTTCTCTTTCCTCTCTGTATTCTGCCTCCGAGAGTTCCTTCTGCCTGATATGAAACAAATAGAAGACTGTTCTTCTTATCATCTGCAAGATTTCTAAAGTATTCTATACTTGGTCCTCCTGTAAGCATTCCTGATGTTGCAAGAATAACTGCAGGTTTTCCATCTTCAATTAATGATTTTCTCTCTTTCTGTGAGCCTATTCTGTTGAAAATTTCAGACATAAATGGATTGTCGTCTTCATGGAAAATTCTCTGCCTCAATTTTTTGGAAAGATTTTCAGGATATGCAGTATGAATTGCAGTAGCATCCCATATCATTCCGTCAAGGTAAATATTTAGGTCTTCAGGAAGTTTATTCTCTCTGTGATATTTTTCAAGAACAACCATCACTTCCTGCGCTCTGCCTACTGCAAGAACAGGAACAAGTGCTTTTCCTCCTCTCTCCAGTGTTTTTTTAATATTTCCAATAAAATGTTCTTCTGCATCCTTCAAAGAAGGCTGGTCATCTTTTTTTCCTCCGTAGGTTGCCTCCATTATCAATGTTTCCAATCTCATAAATTTAGAAGTCGCTCCCTGGAATAAATTAGTATTGACTGTTTTAACGTCCCCCGTATAAATCAAATTGTGCAGACCTTCTCCTACATGTAAATGAACCTGCGAAGCGCCAAGAATGTGCCCTGAATTATATAATGTTAATCTGGTATCCTTTGTAATGTCTGTAACTTCCTCCCAATCAACCGTAATTGTATGCTTTATTACATCTTCTATGTCCCTCTTCGTGTAAGGCACCTTCTTACCTTCTCTCTGAGCAATATCAACATAATCAAGCTGTAAGAGAGTCATTAAGTCCCTTGTAGCAGGGGTGCAATATACTGGTCCTTTATACCCGTATTTGAATAAATAGGGAAGAAATCCACTATGATCCAGGTGTGCGTGTGTAATACAAACTGCATCAAGCTCTTTAATATTAAATTCCGGAGCAGCTAAATAAGGGTATGCTCCATTTCCTTCTGTTGCTACATTTACTCCGCAGTCAATCAATATTTTACTGTCCGGAGTTTGTACAAGTAAAGAAGTTCTTCCTATTTCTCGGAATCCTCCTAGTGATGTTAAACGAACCCAAGTTTCATCTTCCGTTTCTTTTCCGTTCAGTTTAGGAGGTATCTTTTTTCCAAGCTCTTCTAGGAATTTTTTCCTGTCTTCTACATTATTATAGAGAACTTGTCTGATTATATCCGTAATCTGAGATTTAATAACCGGCATTCTTTCAATTTTTGGGGTCCACTTAGTTTTATTTTTAATTTCATGCAGGGTGCTTCCGTTTTTACCTATGACGAGTCCCAGTTTTCTGGCCTCAATAATAACTCTGCTCAGTTCGGTTAAAAATATTATATTTTTAATATCTGCCTCTTCTGGAACTATCTCTCTAATTTTCTCTTCAGCTTCTTCCTGATCCATCAATATAGATGAATGAGTCCTGATTTCTACTCTTTTCTTAAATTTATCTACAGTCTCCTTTATAAAATGAGAGTTCTTCCTGAAAAAGTCTGGATTTTTGGTAAGGATAACTATCTTGCTCCCTTCAAGGGTAATATCCTCTACCTCTGCTTTATCAGGCAGTTCTTTCTTTAATTGTTCTAAGAATTTCATAATCGTTAGTCTTTTTCAATTGATTTTCAGGTTTTTCACAAAATAATTCTAAATTTTTTATTCACTTAGAAGTTTCTTAATTTCTTTTTCTTCAACTTCTTTGTATCCGTCTTTATCAATAACTACAATTCTGACATTGTTTCCAGTTGCAGCATCCCTTTCAAGAGCTGAATTAATTGCATGTGCGGCCATTTTCTTTCCTTCTTCAATGCTTATTCCTTCTTTATATTCCCTTTCAAGAACACCATATGCAACCGGTGATCCTGAACCTGTTGATGCGACATTTTTCTCAGAAATTCCGCCTACAGGATCTAATTCAAATACATGGCCTCCCTTTTTGTCATGTCCTCCGATAATAACCTGAGCCAAAAACGGGAAGTATCTCTGCTGATTTAATATGTTTGCAAGAAGAGTTGCAGCCATTTTTACTGAAAGTCCGTCTCCTTCCATTTTCTGAAGATTTGACTGAGCTCTCATTATCCTGACTAATGTTTGATTGTCTCCGACCATACCTGCAGTTGTCATTGCAAGTTTGTCATTAATCTTGTATATTTTTCTTGCTTCTTTGTCAGAAATCATGAAGCCCATAGTAGCTCTGCTGTCGCTGGCCACGACTACTCCTTCGTCGCATACTATTCCGACTGTAGTTGTTCCTTTCAAATATTTCTTTAAATTTTCGTCTATTTTTTTGGCGTCCAATTCATCCACCTCATTGTTAGAATCAGTACAATTAAGTTCGGTATATTGATAGGAGATTTGGTTTATAAAGGTTTTGGGTGGCAGAGTCTGCTTTGAAACAGCCACCCGGCTGTGTTAAGTAACATAAGCGTAGTCCTTAGCAATTAAGTCAAGAAACGCTGTTAATTTACTCTAGAAATAATCTTATTCAGATTTTTCTTCAGCTTCTTCGTCTTCTTCTGATGCTTCTTCAGCTTCTTCTGGTTCTTCTTCAGTTTCTGCTTCTGCTGCTTCTTCAGATACCTTCTTAACATTTTCTGCTTTTGGTCCTTTGTCGCCCTGTCCTGCGTCAAATTCTACTCTGTCGCCTTCGTGAAGGTCTACTTCATTTTCAACATCTGATCTGTGTACAAAAAGATCATCGTCGCCTTCATCAGGTTCAATAAAACCAAAGTTTTTCATTCTGTTAAAAAACTTTACTGTTCCTTTCATTTAGTTCACCTCTGTTTCCATTTGTAGCATACATGATGTCAAGCAGGGTATAAAAAGGTTTGTATCGTTGATAAGTGTTCGATGTTAGAATACTTAGGTAGATCATATGCAGCAGACTCTATCAATTGTCTATTGTCGATCGTCCATAATCGATTGTCAAACATCTATCAATTAACTATTTATAACTCTTTTTACTATTTCTGTTGAGAATGGCAATTACAAATCTTAAATTAAGAACTATTCTTAATTCCAGAGGAAGCAGAGCAATAGAAGCAGAATTTACAGCTAATGATATAACTGCAAAAGCTTCAGCTCCGTCCGGAGCCTCAGTTGGAAAACACGAAGTTCCTGCTTATCCACTTGGAGATGCTTCAAAAACAATTGAAGAATTCGAATCTAAGATAAAACGATTTATTGGAGAAGAATCAAACTATCATGAAATAGATAATTTAATGCAGGAGATTGACCCGGAACATAAAAAATATGGTGCGTCACTCTCAATTGCTGTTTCCCTTGCAGCTGCAAAACTACATGCAAAAGTTTCTGAAATCAGTATGTTTGAACTTTTTGCAGATGAAAATTTCACTCTTCCGTTTCCGCTGGGAAATATAATTGGAGGAGGAGTACATGCAGGAAAAGGGACTCCCCAAATACAAGAATTTCTTTCAATACCGGTAGGAGCAGGAAGCTTTGAAGAAGCAGCATTTGCAAATGCAAGAGTCCATAAAATTGCAGGAGGTATGCTCTCAGACCAGGTTTCAAATTTCACAAGAGGGAGAAATGACGAAGGAGCATGGGCTCCAAAATTAGATTCAGTCAGTGCTCTTGATATTTTAAGTTCTGCATGCGAAAGAGCATCAGATGAACTGGGAATTGAAATAAAGCCTGCTTTAGATGTAGCCGCTTCAGAATTTTATGATAAGAAAGAAGAAAAATATATTTATAAACATAAAAAAATAACTGCAGAAGAGCAGATTGATTTATTTGACCAGCTCTGCAAGAAATTCAAAATATTCTCAATTGAAGACCCTTTTTATGAAGAGGATTTCACTTCATTTGCAGAACTAAATAATAAACTTAAAGGAAATACGTTAGTTGTCGGTGATGATCTAACTACAACAAATTCAGACAGACTTGAAACAGCAGTAGAAAAAAAATCAATCAATGCAGTCATAATTAAGCCGAATCAAATTGGTTCTTTAACAGAAACAGAAAAGGTTATAAACCAAGCGAAAGAGAAAGAAATAACTCCTATGGTTTCACACAGGTCAGGGGAGACAACCGATGTTTCAATTTCACATATATCTGTCGGCTTCTCAATTCCTGTAATAAAAACAGGAACAGTCGGAGGAGAAAGAATTGCGAAACTTAACGAACTCATAAGAATTGAAGACAGAGAAAATTTAAAACTTTCAACTTTATAATGACAAAAAAATCAACTAAAAAAGACACATTAGTTCCGCTGGACAAGTATCTGGCGACCGGAATCCATATTGGAACTCAAAGGGCACTAGATGATATGGATCGGTTTATTTACAAGACTAGACCGGACGGGCTGGCTGTTCTAGATGTTTCTGCAATTGATGAACGACTTGAAACAGCTGCAAAGTTTCTGGCAAGATTTAAACCGGAAAAAATAATGGTGGTTTCAGGACGAGACGTCGGAAAGAAACCGGCAAGAAAGTTTGCTGAAACAATCGGTGCAAAGGCAATAATTAAAAGATTCATGCCGGGTTCTTTAACGAATCCTGCTTTTGAAAAACATATTGAGCCGGAAGTTTTGTTTGTAGTTGACCCCGGAGCAGATAAACAGGCTGTAAAGGAAGCAATTAACATGAATATTCCAATTGTTTCTCTGGTAAACAGTAACAATATGACTCAAAATATTGATCTGCTTGTTCCTGTAAATAACAGAGGAAAGAAGTCGCTGGCGCTAATATTCTGGATACTTGCAAGAGAAGTTCTGAAAGCAAGAGATGAAATAAAGGACAACTCTGATTTCACTTTAAAAGTAGAGGACTTCCAGGCAGAATCAAAGAGAAAATGATACGAACTCCTGCAGTTGCGGGAACTTTTTACCCTTTGAATAAGGAGCAGTTAGAGGAATCTATCAAAAAGAGTTTTGAAAAAGAGACGGGTCCGGGAATGCCCGGTAAAAAGGAAGATAAAAATTTTATCTCCGGTGTTGCACCTCATGCCGGATATGCTTATTCCGGTTCAGTGGCAGCTTATTTATATAAAGAGGTTGCAGAGTCAAATAAGATTGATAATTTTATAATTTTAGGTCCCAGTCATACTGGTTTAGGAGCTCCGATTTCAATAATGAAAGAAGGTGCATGGGCAATGCCTTTCGGTCAGGTAGAAATAAATCAGGAGCTTGCAGAGAAAATAATACAGAAAGAAGAACATTTTTCTGCGGGAGATATGGCCCACTTCAAAGAGCATTCAATTGAAGTACAGCTTCCTTTTCTCCAGTTTATTCAGGATGATTTTAAAATAGTGCCAGTATGCATGGGGATGCAGGACTATGATATTTCAAAGAAAATAGGGAAAGTAATAGCCTCTGTTTCAGATAAAAAGACAGCTGTAATTGCAAGTTCAGATTTACTGCATTATCAGCCCCCTCAAATAGTAAAGAAAAAGGACCTTGAAAATTTAAAACCTTTGAAGAAACTTGATACTAAAAAGTTCTATGAAAAAACAATGAAAGAAAAAGGGGCTTGCGGAGTTGGACCAATAGTTGCCTCTGCAGAATTTGCAAAGGAAAAAGGAGCAAAAAAAGCTGAAATCCTGAAGCATGCAACTTCGGGAGATGCAACAGGAGACAAATCTTCAGTGGTAGGATACGCTTCCATTCTTTTCAAGTAGATTTATATACGCAAAAAAACAAGTATTCAAATCAATAATAAAAATACAAACAATGACAATAGAAATTTACTCACTAGGCGGATATGAAGAACCCGGACAAACTTTTTTCGAAAAAAAGTTTGATCAAAAAACCTGCGCTACGCGCAGAAACGAAACAAAATGACAATAGAAATTTACTCACTAGGCGGATATGAAGAAGTCGGAAAGAATATGACTGCAGTCAAGGTAGATGATGAAATAATTCTTCTTGACATGGGCATTCATTTGGATCCTCTTATGGCTCTTGAGGAAAAAGGCCTGAAACCAGAGGAACCAAATTTAACAAATGAAGGCGTTCTTCCCGACGATAAACCAATTCAAAAAATGAAGGACAATGTTAAAGCAATTGTAATTTCTCACGCTCATTTAGACCACTGCGGAGCTGTTGAATATATGGCAAAACGCTACGATGCCCCGGTTATAGGAACTCCATTTACAATGGAATTTTTAAGAAATTCAATGCCTCATAAAAAATTCAACAGAATTAATACAGTTACTATGGAAGCCGGAGAGAAAGTAGATGTAGGAAAAACAGAAGTTGAATTTGTTCATTTAACTCATTCAACTCCCCAAACAGTTCATACTGCTCTGCATACACCGGAAGGAATTGTTTATTATGCTTCTGATTTCAAATTTGACAACAGTCAGGCTCTCACAAAACCTCCTGACTATAAAAGAATGAAGAAACTTGGCAAAGAAGGAGTTGAGGTTGCAATTGTTGAATCGGTAGGTTCAGAAGAATACAATAAAACCCCCGGTGAAGTGATTGCAAGAGAGATGCTTAAAGATACACTTACAACTACTATTAATGATACTAATGGAATTTTAGTAACAAGTTTTTCATCTCATATTGAAAGATTAAATTCAATTCAGGAGGCAGCTAAAAAACTGGACAGGAAAGTTTCTTTCTGCGGGCGGTCTCTTGCAAAATATATCAAAGTTGCAGAAGCTGTTGGAATCAAAAAATTCCCTAATTTAGATGTAATGGGAAGACAAAAAGCAATGAAAAAGGTTTTCAAAAAAGCTGCAAAAAATAAACAGGACCATTTAATTGTAGTTACAGGAGGACAGGGCGAGCCCAGAGCAATTCTTTCCAGAATTGTCAATGGAGATTATTCTTATAAAATAGAAAGAGAAGATCAGGTTATTTTCTCATGCAGAACAATTCCTACTCCAATAAACATACAAAACAGGCATAAACTTGAAGAAAACATAATTTCACAGGGTGGAAGAGTTTTCAGAGATGTTCATGTTTCAGGACATGCTGACAGAGAAGACCACAGAGATTTAATTAAAAGGTTGAATCCTAAAAATTTAATTCCCTGTCACGGCGACATCCAAAAACTTGCTGCTTATGCTGATTTAGCTTCTGAAGAATATAATCAAAATACCGGCGAAAATTACAAGCTCGGGGATAATATACATCTATTAAGAAACGGACAGAAAAAGATTTTTAATAACTGATTCTAATTTGATATCTTTTGTATTTTTCAGTTTTGCCGCTTGGTTTTTTAATTTTAATTATGTGCCTTTTACCTGCTGATTTCTTTTTCATCTTTTCATTAATATGTCTTCTTTTTTTCTCATCTCCATATCTTAATTTTTCAGCAAGTTTCAAAAAAGTTTTAACATATTCCTTATCTCTTTTATACAGCTCTGCAAGTTTCTCTATAGTCCGGTCTCCTATAGAAAATTTGTATTTAAGGTGGTTTTCTATTTCCTGTTTAATACCCATACTATAATTTCAGTCTTCTGGCAATTTTGAGGAGGTCCTTTTTTCTGACCCTTTTCTTTTTTAGGGTCTTAATTAATTTGGATTTTCTATAACTGGTCTTTACTTCAACGTCCTCGTATTCTGCAATTTTCCTTAGTTCAGGAACAGTAAAGTCTTCAAAGGAAGGTTTGTATCCTTCATGCTCCCATTTCTCAAATTTGTAGAATTCTTCAATTTTTACCCTGAATCTTTCAAATCTTATATTTCCTGCAGTAGGGTGTCTTATAACAATGTGTTTGTCCATTCCAAGTTCAAGAGCTTTCTTTTTAAGTTCATAATTTATTTCTTTCCTCAAAAGCTCCTTACCTTTTCCTGTTTCAGACTCTTCGTTTGCAAGAACGCTGGTCTCTTTCATAAAGAATTCGATATACTCTCTGTTCTTTTCATTCATTTCCTCAAATTCTTCTTTACTGGACCTTTCAAGTATGAATTTGTATCTTTTATGTTCTCTTGTATTTTCCATGATATCAAGTATAATTGCAGACTATATAAATTACTTTTTACTATTTAATAGTAATGAAGGAAAAAGACCTTATTTACAAGCATACTTTGGCAAACGCCTACTCACATGGAGGAAAGGCAACAGCTGGGGCTGTAATTGGCCATGTTCTGGGAGAAAAACCGGAACTTAAAAAAGACATTAAAAAACTACAGAAAGAAATTGCTAAAACTGTGAAGAAAGTTAATTCTTTTAAGGAGAAAAAGCAGAAGCAGGAGCTTGAAAAAATACATCCTGGATTTTTTGAAGAAGAGTCAGAAGAAGAACAAAAAGAGCTCCCCGAACTTAAAAATGCAGAAAAAGGAAAAGTAGTTACAAGACTTCCTCCTGAACCAAACGGACATCTACATATAGGTCATGCAATTTCATTCTATTTCAACCACTACTATGCAAAAAAATATGATGGAAAGCTTATTCTAAGATTTGAAGATACTAATCCTGAACATGAAGAGAAACAATTTTATGAATCAATTGTCAAAGATATTGAATGGCTCGGTCTCGATTATGCTGAAAGAAAAAATAATTCAGATGACATGGAGCTTTTCTATAAGTATGCTGAAAAACTTCTGAATGACGGAGAAGTATATGCCTGCACCTGTCCAGTTGATTTAATGAGAGATTTAAGATTTAAAGGAGAACCATGTGAATGCAGGTCAAATACAGTTGAAGAAAATCTTGAAATTTGGGAAAAAATGCACACAGATATGTCGGAAGGAAGTGCCGTCATCAGATTGAAGGGAAATTTGGAAGATACAAACGCTGTCATGCGCGATCCTACTCTTTTCAGAATCATAGAGGAGCCCCATCCTTTGCAAAAAGACAAATACAGGGTATGGCCTTTGTATGATTTTGCAAATGCTGTTGAAGATGCTGAATGCGGAATCACTCATGTTTTAAGGTCGAATGAATTTTTACAGAGGGAGCCTCTACAAAATAAAATTAGAACATTATTAGGACTGAAAAATCCTGAAATGGTTTCATACTCAAGAATAAATGTTGAAGGAACCCCTACCTCAAAGAGAAAAATAAAGTCAATGATTGAAGAAGGACTCATTGAAAGATGGGACGATCCAAGACTGGCAACAGTAAAAGGATTGAGGCGAAGAGGAATCCTCTCTGAAACAATTAAAGAGCTTGCTCATGAAGTAAGAATGACTTCCGGCTCAACAACAATCAGCTGGGATCAGATTGCAGGGATAAATTCAAAATTTATTGATGAACAGGCAGACAGATATTTCTTTGTTCCAAATCCGGTAGAACTTGAAGTTGAAAACGTTAAAAAAGAAACTGCCGAGCTAAAGAACCATCCGGACTATCCAGAAAGAGGAACAAGAAAGATAGAAACTAAAGGAAAATTCTACATTCCAAAATCAGATGCAGACGGTTTCAAAAAAGGAGAAGTATTCCGATTAAAAGATTTGTATAATGTAAAATATCTCGGCGACGGAAAAGCCAAATTCCATTCAAAAGAAGTAATTAAAGATTCTGCAAAAATTCAGTGGGTTACTGACAACTATTATGAGGCAGAAATACTCAAGCCGACAATCCTTCTAAAAGACAAAGGAATAAAGCCGGAAAAACTTCATTCTGTTCATGGGTATGTAGAAGAATCCGCAAAAAAACTAAAAGAAGGAGACATTGTTCAGTTTGAAAGATTTGGTTTTGTAAAGATTGAAAGAGCCGAAGAAAAGATAGCAGGCATATTAACTCATAAATAAACCTAAACTTTTAAATACTGGAGAGATTAAACAACTGCAAAATGAAATTGGAAAACAAAGTTGCAATAATAACAGGTTCCACCACAGGCATCGGCAGAGGCATAGCCGAGCTATTTGTTAAAGAAGGAGCAAAAGTTGTAGTAAATTCCACTAAGCAGGAGAAATGCGAAAAAGTTGCTTCTGAAATCAAAGGCAATGGAGAAGCAGTGGGAATTTCAGCTGATGTTTCAAAAGAAGGACAAGTTAAAAATTTAATTGAAAAAACAGTTGAAAAGTTCGGAAAACTGGACATAATGGTAAATAACGCCGGAATTTTGAATTTTTCACCTCTAACTGAACTAGAAGAGGAAAGCTGGGATAAAATAATTGATGTAAATCTAAAAGGCGTTTTTCTTGGAGTCAAACACGCAGCAAAGCAGATGATTGAACAGGGAAACGGCGGAAAAATAATTAACACTGCATCAATTGCTGGACTAATCGGTTATCCGACACTGGCACATTATTCAAGTTCAAAGGGAGGGGTTATTGAACTTACAAGGACAGCAGCTCTTGAATTTTCAGACAAGAATATAAATGTAAATGCAATTGCTCCCGGTTTAATTGAAACGTCAATGACGGAAGGCATGATGGAAACTCCGGAACAGAGAAAAAATCTCCTGAAAGGAATTCCAATGGGCAGAGCCGGAAAGCCGGAAGATATTGCAAAGCCTGTACTTTTCCTGGCGTCAGATGATTCCGACTACATGACTGGTCAGACAATCGTAGTCGACGGCGGCTGGACAGTTCAGTAAAGTTAATAAAGTTTGAAATTGACTTAATTGTTTATGTCAGAGAGAGGACTTAGGATATTAATTGCAGACGACGAACCAAATGATAGAGATTTGTATAGGCATTATCTTAAAAAATTAGATATATATGGGCTTAATGTCAAATATACTTCAAACCACGATGAAGCGCTTAAGGCAGCAAAATCTTTCAGGCCGCATATAATTTTCACTGATTATACTATTAGAGGTTCTAAATTAAAAGAAGGAGGTTTATCTTTAATTTATCTTCTCAGAAATGAAGATTTTGATCCTCTTTTTTATGTATGCAGCAGTACTTCAAGAGAACGGCTTTTAAAAGAAATTAAGGATTTTTCAAAAGACAAGGACCTTGGTAAAATATATCCTAAAATCAAGAATAAAATAAGGCAATATATTTTTAAAGAGGATATCAAAAAAGAAAATAAAGGCGATGTAAATTTTTTCAAAGCATTTTCAATATTTATTTCAGCAATTCCTCGTGTTCTATTTATTGATAATAAAAGCGCCTTTTCAAGACATAAAAGCGAGGCAGAAGTAATTTTAAAAGAACACGATGCAGTTTTTGAGTATGAGTCCAAATTAGAAAATGTTTTTGAAAGAATCAAGCATTTCCAACGTTCGCCAACTGCATTTGCGGACTCATGCGTCCCAGTCGGCTCAATTCCACAGGGAAGGAGATCGTGGTAAGCGGTTCACGTTCC
>JAWOEA010000012.1:0-3615 GCA_046483005.1 Candidatus Undinarchaeales archaeon | reverse complement strand
AGATCTTTCAGTATTACTAGAATACCCTAAATGCATATCTCCAATAACTGCCACTCTCATGCAGATGAATATGAATTCAAAGTTTATTAACTTTTAAGCAAACTTTTTAAATTGGTTAAACTTAAAGCAGAGCATGGCCTTACCAATAAATCCCTGGATAATGCTCATTCTTACTTTTGTTGCAGCAGTTTACTTATTTGTAGTTCTTTCAATGGCTTTCAAAGAGAAAACATTTGTTTCAAGTCTGACTTTACTGCTTGTTTTTATATTTGTTATAACTTATGTTTTCAGACCTGAATATATAGGTAGGTTTGCGCTTTCAATGAATCATATAACCGGCGGATCTTCCTATACTTTAATTACTTACATGTTTCTGCATGCCAGTGTGCCTCATATCTTTTTGAATGCCCTTGCTCTTCTGTTCTTTGGATACAATGTTGAGAGAGAATTTGCAGCTCCTGTAATGTTCATGGTTTTTCTTACTTCCGGATTAGTTGGAGGAACTGTTTTTCTTTTAACTTCCTCTCCTTCAGCTTCAGTTGTTGGAGCATCCGGTTCTATTTTTGGTTTGATGGCTTATCTAACTCTAATAAGACCGTTTAAAATCAGTCCAATGCCTTTCTTAATTCCTCTTCCAGTTTCCCTTGCTGCAGCAATTTATACTGTAATAGCAATCCCTATGTTCCTAAATGGAGAAATGGGCGCTGTTGCTCATAATGCTCATATCGGAGGAATGATAGGCGGAGCTCTGATGGCATTTGGAATGAATAAACAGCAGGCATTAAAAGGACTTGTTGTATTTGTTTTCTTATTGCTTCTGGTAATTGTTGTACCTAGAATATTGTTTATTTAAATTAGTTTTCTTTTTTTGGGCCAGTCTATCTTAAGCTCTTTATGGTCTTTGGAAGCAGTTCCATACCATCTTTTTAAATTTCTACTAAGCTCTCTAATTTCACTTGCTTCAAATTTTTCATTAACTTCGTGTTCTTTATCAAAAAGAGAGTTATATCCTTCTACTCTGTCGTCTTCCAAACTAAATGCAACTGAGTGCGCAGGATACTTATCCTTAATATTTTCGAGCGCCCAGACAGATTTGATTCCGTCGGTTACTCCTGTAAAGTAGGCTTTTCTTGTTTCTTCAATCAGCAAATCAAAATCTATTTCAAGATCTTTATTTTTTGATTTTTTAATTATTTTTTTAAGCGGTTTGTAATTTTCAATGTAGTTTTCAGCTGATTTATGGAATGCCAGTATCAGCTCTTTTTCATTTTCGACATTAAGTTTTTTTGCATCTTTCAAAGATTTCAACTTTGATTTTGTTTCTTCTCCAAAAAATGCAAATGCTCCATTGGCTGAACTTTTTCTGGGCTCATATTTTTCTATAATTTGATTATAGTATTCTAAAAATATGGAATTTGCTTCATCGATCTCTTCATCAAGCTCTTCTGCAATATATTCGAATACATCATAGATACCTGATAAATAAATTGTTTCTAAAAATAAGTCAAAATGTCGAATCTTTTTTGATAAAAATTCATACCATTCTTCAAATTTGGTTTTGTACTTGTTAAACAGTTTCTTTTTTACAGTATTTTTTCCTTTTTCTTTTGATGAAATGAGTAAATGCCCGCTTACTCCGCTTTCTCTTGGTGTTTTCTCAGAAGTGCTTTTAGTAAGTCTTCTAAGTTTTTTTAGTTCAGAATTTACAACTTCAATAATTTTGATTATATCTTCCAGTCTAAGAATTTTATGAACAGAACTTATGTATGCTTTCCTGAAATTTTCTTCAATTTTCAATTTTCTTCAATAAATAGTTCTTTTCGTTTCTATTTATTTCTTTTTCTTAGCCTTCTTCTTAGCTTTCTTTTTACCTTTGACTTTTTCCTGCTTGAAAATTAGATGTTCGCATTCAGAACATTGTAAAGTATAAGGTTTCTTGAAGTCATCCTTTCCGGAGTCTTCATGTCCGCATTCAGGGCAGAGATAGGCGTACTTCATCTTGTTGCCTTCATTCTTCCTGAATAAGATAAACATGCCTTCTCTTCGACACATGTAGTCCGGAGAATTATCGTTCCAGATATAGTCCTTGGCCTCTTTCTCTAGTTTCTTAACAGATTCTCCTTTTCCTTTTTTATCTGTCATTTAACCGAAAAGTGCGCCAAGTCCTTCAGATGCGGCTTCTTCTTCTTTTTTCTTGTCTTCTTCAGATTTTTCTTTCTTTCCTTCTTTCTTTTCTTCGCCGCCTTCCGCAGGTGCTGCTGCCGCCGGTGCTGCTGCTGGTGCGACTGCTGCTTCTGAAATAGCTTTTTCAATATCAACGTCTTCAAGACTTGCAGTTAAAGCCTTAATTTTGGCTTCGTCTACATCTTCGCCTGTTGCCTTGATGACTTTCTTGAGACTAGCTTCGTCTACTTTCTTTCCTGCTGAATGCAATAACATTGCGCCATATATATATTCCATAATTACCTCCAATAGTAGCAGTTGTAATGTAAGTACTCCTTTTTAAAGTTATTGGTGATTATAGTAGATATTAGATATTTGATAATAGATTGTCCGTAGCTGGCAGCTGTTGTCTATCTACTATTTACTATCTACGATTAACGATTAAAGTGGGACCGGTGAGATTTGAACTCACGATCACTACCACCCCAAGGTAGCATCCTCCCAAGCTAGACCACGGCCCCAAACTTTCAACAGCAAGAAATATAAATAAACACTCCTAAATACTTTTCTGAAATGGTAAAACAAAAGGCAATTGATTTGGGCGAGCACTTTTCTGCTCATGTACATGGGATGCTTCTACATCCAAAAGCGACCATAAGGAAGATAGTCAGAGAGCCGATTGACCTAAAAGATTTATGGGTCCCGTTTGCAGTTATTTTAATCGCATCCGTGATGACTTCAATAGGCAAATATATCTGGAGTATTGCCGTAGAACCTTCAATTTTGATTTCATTGGGGCACACAATTTATTTCTTTGCAGATTTAATTTTCTTAAGACCATTTTGGATGGTTTTCATTGTATGGATTTTCACTTCTCTGGTGCTTCACTTTATAGGCTCCATTGTGAGTGGACATGATATTACTGACTGGAAGATACTGCATAAAACACTGAAACTGACAGGAGTGGCAGCTTCACCGGCGTTCTTAAACATACTCCCGTACTTTTTCATGTTTACCGGCTTCTGGTCATTTGCACTAATCTTTTGGTCCATGAAAGAAAACTATTCTGTATCGGATGAAGGCGCATTTGTTATAACTGCCCCGTTCCTTGCAGGAGTCGTTTTTATAACGCTAATAAGATTAGGCTTATTATGATTTGAGGAATGTTTATATTCCTCTTCATTGATTAAATGAGTTAAAGTGAGGTATGTGTTGTCTGATTTGACTAAATTTGCGGGAGTACCCGAGTCTTTTGCCCGCCAGGTCCTTGCCGATTCCAGGAAGGTCGTCCAGGGATTCTCCGGATTCGACCATGTCCGAGACACTCCGGGAGGTGGCGTGCAACGTGGTGGTGGGAGGCGAACTCCGATCCCGCCAGGGGCTGAACTTGCCGGGGATCAATCTGGGAATCAGCGCTTTCACGGAGAAAGACCACCGATGCCTGGAATTTGC
>JAWOEA010000034.1:0-2789 GCA_046483005.1 Candidatus Undinarchaeales archaeon | reverse complement strand
GGCAAAAAACAGCAGAAAGACTTTGAAATCGATATGATTGAGCCCCAGAAAAGGAAAAAAGAAAAAATCGGAGTTCAGAAACAAGGCGACATGCCGATAGATTACATATGATGCTTAATTTTAGGCAAAATTAAGTCATTCAAAAACCCCACAAACCCCACACAAACCCCACAAGAAAATCTTTAAGCCGGGTCGCGAAAGCGGCCCGGTCCCTCCCCACCTCTTTTTGAAGATACTTCAGGCTAGTCAAACTTAAAAAAAGAAAGAAAAAGAGTGGGTGCACTAACTCGTCATCAATACATCTATCGCTACGAAGACTGCTGCAAGCAAGAACATTATCCATGCAATTACCTGCCATATCATTCCTAGGTATTCAGCTGCTTTTGTTAGGCTGTCCATGGCCCAAAAACCATATCCAGTTACTACATCCAAAAAGAGGAAGAAAATTCCTACAAGAAGGAAACTTACTCCTCTCATTACTTTCTTAAGCAGTCCCGAATACTTCATCAGAACTAGTCCTACCAGAATGAGTAGTGCTATTTCCATTGACATTGCTGGTTCGAGTAAGGTCATTTTGACCAAATGCTATTTAGAATAGTAGTTTAAAAAGGTTTGTTTTTACTGAAGAGTGGTGAAAATATGGGATCACTTGGTTTGTTTCAATTCTTTTCTGGCTTTCTTCCTTGCTTTTTTCTTAATTTTAGTCCACCAATCACTGTGGAGTTTTAAGACTTTAGGATCAGCATCTCGTTTCATATGTCGTTCAATTTCTTTAATTTGATCTTCAATTTTATCTGATAAAATGAACTCTACTAAAAAATCAGCCATTCTTTCATTATATTCATTTTTATCACCGTCTATAAAAACAAAAGGATAAAAAACATCGGATAACTCAATATCTAGATGACTTCTGGAAAGACCTAGTTCTTCTTTATCCCTTGATAAAAGTGAAACTTCAATTAAAATATTTTCAGAGCTTTTTGATTTGTAGCCGGTAACGCCCGCATTTAAGCTGTCAGGAAAGCTATTCAAAACTTTTTCAAGATTCTTAAAATATTTCTGAGAGCGAATTCCGTTCTTATGAATGCCTATGTACAAATCAATATCGTCGGGGTCTTTAGAGGGAGTTTGAACTGAACTTCCATAAACAACCGCAAAAGCAAATTCTCTGCCAAGTTCATTTTTAACAATTGAAACTACTTTTCTAATTCTAGGTAGTTCCTGGATAAGCTTAGGGAATAAACCACTTTTTCGTGCAGTTTTTAAATCCATGATTTTAGTATGTATTCAATAAAATAAATAGATTTTCAAAGAATAAAACTAAAATTTATTTGTCTTTTGAATTTAATCGATTACTCATTTTTGAAAGACTCATAGTAATAAATTTAAACGCTCCGGATATACTTTGATTATATGAAATACAAAAAACTAGCAGAAGTGTATGCAAAGCTTGAAGGAACTACAAAGAAACTTGAGAAAAGAGATATTTTAGCCGACTTCTTTAAAAAAACTGACCCGGAAGTTCTTGAAATAGTTGCCACTTTAGTTATGGGCAGAATTTTCCCTGCCTGGAAAGAAAAGGAAATGGGCATTGCTGAAAATTTAATGATTAAAACAATTTCAAAGACAGCAGGAGTTCCGGAAAACCAAATAGAAAAAGAAATGAAAAAAGAAGGCGATTTGGGAGCTGCAGCTGAAAATATTCTGAAAAAGAAGAAGCAGAAAACTTTGTCCAAGAGAACACTTTCAATTAAAAATGTTTATGAAAAATTTGAAAATATACCCGATGTTTCCGGCTCCGGCTCAATTGATGAGAAAACATCCATACTTGCAGAACTATTAAGTTCAGCTTCTCCGGAAGAAGGAAAATATATTGTCAGAACTGTCCTCCAGGAAATGAGAGTAGGTGTCGGTGAAGGTATTGTCAGAAATGCAGTTGCAAAGGCATTTGATATTGACAAGGATGTAGTGGAGCATGCATACAACGTAAGAAATGATTTCGGTGAAGTTGCAAAAATTGCAAAAAAGAAAGGAGAAAAAGGACTGAAAAAACTGAAGCTTGAAATCGGCAGACCAATAAAACCAATGCTGGCTCAGAAAGCAGAAAATGCTGAACAGGCAATTGAAGACATGGGCGGGAAGGCTGCATTTGAAATAAAATACGACGGTATGAGAATTCAAATTCATAAAAAAGGAGATAAAATTATTGTTTTCACAAGAAGATTGGATGATGTAACAAAACAATTTCCGGACATTGTAAAGTATGCAGAAAAAGGAATCAAAGCAGAGGAATGTATAATTGAAGGAGAAGCAGTCGGAATGAATCCGAAAACAAAAAATCCACTTCCTTTCCAGAAATTATCCAGAAGAATTAAAAGAAAATATGATATTGAAGAAATTAAGAAGAAAATCCCTATTGAAGTTAACCTATTTGATATTATGTTCCTTGAAGGGGAAACTCTTGTTGATGAGCCTTTCAAAAAAAGAAGAAAGGAGCTTGAAAACATTATTGACGAAATTAAAGGAAAATTTCAGCTTGCAGAGAGTAGAGTATACTCATGAGCCCCGGGGTAAGTTACTATCCAGTTTACGGCCTCATATCCCATAATAGATTTTATTTCTTCAGAAAGTCTTTGATCAGGACTGACAGTCATCTCTTCCGGCATATCTATATCCACCTCTCCCCGGTTGTCGAAGTGCAGAGTCAGGGTGAGTCTGCAGGGACCGTGATAGCGCTGCAATGTTTCCTTGAGTCTGGTAAGTGATGCCTAGATTTCGGGACAAACTCG
>JAWOEA010000037.1:0-7406 GCA_046483005.1 Candidatus Undinarchaeales archaeon | reverse complement strand
GCCAAGAAAGCAAAGAAAAAAGCTGAAAAAGAGGCAAGAAAAAGGAAATTAAAAAAGAAGAAGAAAGCAGAAAAAAGAAGAAAGAAGAAAGAAAAAGCCAGAAAAAAGAGAGAAAAGGAAGAAAAATCAAAACAAAAGGCCATAACTAAAGCGGAAAGAAAGGCAGGAAAAAAGGAAGTTAAAACTCAGCATAAAAGAAGAAAGCAAAAGAAAGGCTCATTCTTTAAATCTTTAAAAAAGGATTGGAATTCCTGGAAGAAGAAACGAAAAGAAAGAAAAAGAAGAAAAGAGCTGGAAAAAAGAAGCAAAAAAAGACAAAAAGAAATGGCAAAGAGAAGAAACAACAAGAGTTAATTAACCGTATCGCAGAAGCTTTTATATACCCCTTCTATCTATAATTAAAGCACTTCACATCTTTAAAGGCGGAGGCTGGGAGATTTACTCAGCTAAAGCTATGATGTTAATATACTATAACACGGAGGTATAAAGAATATGGCAGAAGCAAAACCACACATGAATGTTGTCTTCGTAGGGCACGTGGATCACGGAAAGTCCACCACAGTCGGAAGAATCTTGTTCGACTCTGGAAGCATCCCTGACCAGGACATGAAGAAAATCAAGGAAGAAGCAAAAAACCTGGGCAAGGAAACTTTCGGTCTGGCTTTCGTTATGGACAGAATGAAAGAAGAACGAGAGCGAGGATTAACTATCGACGTTGCGCACAAGAGATTTGAGACAGACAAGTATTACTTCACCATAATCGATGCACCGGGGCACCGAGACTTTGTTAAGAACATGATTACCGGAGCATCTCAGGCAGACGCTGCAGTTCTTGTAGTTTCTGCAAAAGAAGGAATACAGCCTCAGACAAAAGAGCATGCTTGGCTTATCAAGACTCTAGGCGTTGACCAGATGGTTGTTTCAGTTAACAAGATGGACGAAGTCGACTATAAGAAAGAAAGGTTCGAAGAAGTAAAACAGAGCATTATCGACCTTTTGAAACCTCTAGGCGTTAAAACAGAAGATATACCGTTTGTTCCAGCAGCTGCTTTTGTATCTGGTGAAAACATCACCAAGAAAGCAGACGATAAATTTGACTGGTATGACGGTCCAACTCTTGTAGAGTTGATGGACAATTTTGACGCACCAGAGAAACCTGTCGACAAACCGCTGAGACTGCCTATACATGATGTCTACTCCATTACAGGTGTAGGAACAGTTCCTGTTGGCCGTGTTGAAACCGGAATTATTAAACCGGGCGACAAACTCGCATTTGAACCTTCTGGAGCATCAGGAGAAGTAAAGAATGTAGAGATGCATCACGAACAGATGCCTAAAGCAGAGCCTGGAGATAATGTTGGTTTCAACGTAAGAGGAATTTCCAAAGACCAAGTAAAGAGAGGAGATGTTGCAGGACCTGCAAGCAGCCCTCCAACAGTGGTCGAGGATTTCACTGCTCAGATAGTGGTTTTGGAGCACCCAACTGCAATAACTAAAGGATATACTCCAGTAGTCCATTGTCACACCGCACAGGTGGCATGCTCATTCGTTGAGCTTGTAAAGAAAATGGATCCAAAATCTGGAGAAGTCAAGGAAGAAAATCCTGAATTCCTTAAATCTGGTGATGCGGCAGTTGTTAAACTGAAGCCTACAAGGCCTTTGGTCATTGAAAAAGCTTCAGAATTCCCGCCTCTTGGTAGATTCGCTATCAGAGACATGGGTTCAACAGTCGGCGCTGGAATGGTTATTGACGTGACTCCAAAGAAGAAATAATCACTGACAAAACGAAGATGAAAGAGGTTAACGCACACCTCTTTCTCTTAATCTACTTTAAAAATGGAAACTAGAGCAAGAGTAAAACTAAGCAGCAACGATGTAGAAAAACTCAACGAGGTCTGCGAGCAGATACAAGAAATTGCAGATTCAGGAAATGTTGACCTAGCCGGACCTATCCCTCTCCCGACCAAAGTTCTTAAAATACCTACAAGAAAAGCAGTTTCCGGAGACGGAACCGCTACCTGGGAAAGATGGGAAATGAGAATTCATAAGAGACTTCTTGATATGGATCCCAATGAAAGAGTTATGAGACAGATTATGAGAATCAAGGTCCCGGAAGAAGTTAATATTGAAATTGAAGTAACTTCTTAGATGTTCGACAATCGACAATAGATAATAGACTGTTGTGATTTTTGATATTTGTTTACTGTTGATTTCTTCCAGAAAGCTATTTAAATCTCAATTCTTTATTGATATTTATGAAAAAGACAGCAGTTTTGCTGGTATTAGTATTTGTATTAGTTAGTGTTGTTTTTGTAAGCGGCTGCGAAGAAAAAACGCCTGCTGAAGATGTTCTTACAACTTCAGATGATAAACCAACTATAGATCTTTCAGTTGAACCAACTTCTATTAATCTGGAAGATGGCGAAACTACTGATGAGTTTGTTACTGCAACTTTAACAAGAAAAGATGATAATGATTTTTCGGCTCAGATTCAAGTAAGAGTTAAATCCAGCGCCCCTGGATATATTTTCCCTGTAGACGTTGATGGAAAAACTGACATGTATTTTGAAAGCAAGCCCTTGAAAGGCAAGAACAGTCAGGATATCATCCAGTTCAAAGTTTTCGGAGATAAGGGCGACTTTGAAACAGCAACTGGAACTTTGACACTTGAAATGTACTGGAACAACACAAAACTGAAAAACACTGAAGAAATTGAAGTTTCAGTTGAGTAAATATTATTAACTTTTTTAAACAATTTATCTATATGGCAAAGAAGCCGGACCTTGAAAAACTGGAGAAAGTCGTAAGGAATATAGAACTTAATATCCTTAAAATAACAAGGGAAAAGCCGGAATGGTCAGAAGCTCAGGAAGTTCTTAACGAAAACTACAAGCTGGCTAAAAAGGAAAAACTGCTTCCCAAATTAAATAAACTCTATCAGTTAGTTCCTAAAAAATACAAAGAAGGGTTCAAGAAAAAAGTCAAAAGAGGTATAGTTAAAATTTCATCTGATTTTTTCATAACCGTTCCTAAATTAATTTATGAAAAGCAGTCAAAATATGCATTCAAAAGGATGTTTGAAGATCTCGCAGGGCAGATTGTTTTCTGCTTCTCAGCCCGCTCTCTTATATTATATGCAGAGCAAAAATGGGTCTGGCCTAAAGACTTTCAAAGATTAGTTGACAGATACAACAAATACTCCTTCAGAGAAAATGAACCGGTTCCTGTAACTCTGCCGTGGGGCAAAAATTCAGCGGAAAGGATTGGATTTGATTTATTTATGGACTGGCGCCGTTTATCAAAGGGTTGGAGGGACTACATTTTAAGCAGGGAAAAATTAAGGCATGTCGACTACAGCAAGCTGAATACAAATAAGAAAGATGAAATTTCAAGACTTTTAATAAAAATTCCTTCTTTTGGAAATATCAGAGGAAGCAGAATGGTAAGCCTTGTTAATTTGGAAAAGGAACCGGAAGAATGGCTCTGGAGCTGCCAGTGCGAGGATTATGTTGTTAATTTCTACCGGAATAAGTTAGTTCTATGCCATCATGTTGCTGCCGCCATCTGGAAATTGATGGATGACGGTATAATCAAGAAGCCATGGGAGTAATCGCTACTTTATTAAAAAACTGGCGCCGAGGGCAATGCACGGGCCTTACAATTGGTTACCGTGCAAGTCCTCGGCCTGTGCAATATGAGCGCCGAGGGCAGGATTTGAACCTGCATGGGCCGAAGCCCACCTGCTCTCAAGGCAGGCGCACTACCGGGTTATGCGACCTCGGCAAGTTACTAGTGGGCCCGGTCGGAGTTGAACCGACGATCTTCTCCGTGTAAAGGAGACGTCATAGCCACTAGACCACGGGCCCGATAAGATGTATATATCTATTTTAGGCTTTATAACTTTGTCTTTTTTGAACAAGAAAGATTAAATATCATACTTCTTATTAAATCTTAACTATGTGCGGAATAACTGGTTATGTAGGAGAAAAAGAAGCAGCGCCTATTTTAGTTGAGGCAATGAAGCGCCTCGAATATAGAGGGTATGACTCAGCCGGAGTGGCAACTATCTCTGACTCTTTAAATGTAAGAAAAGATGTAGGCGAAATTGACGATATTGAAGAAAGTTTGAAACTTTCCCGAATGCCGGGAAATCTTGGAATTGGACATACAAGATGGGCGACACACGGAAAGCCCAGCCAGGAGAATGCTCATCCGCATACTTCCGACAGCGGAGAAATTGCAGTTGTTCATAACGGCATTATTGAAAATTATCTTGAATTGAAAGAAAAACTTGAAAAGAAAGGCTTTTCCTTTGAATCTGAAACAGATACTGAAGTTATTGCTCATTTAATTGAAAACGAATCTGGCGATTTTGAAGAAGCCGCAAGAAAGGCGTTCAAAAAATTGAAAGGGTCTTTTGCAATTGCAGTTATTAATTTAGACGAGCCGGATAAAATAATCGCTGCAAGAAATAAATCTCCTTTAATTATTGGTTTAGGCAAAGGAGAGAATTTTGTTGCATCTGATATGCCCGCCTTTCTAAAATACACTAAAAAAGCTCTAATCATGCAGAACGGAGAATATGCGGTTGTAACTAAAGAATTTGCTGAAATTAGAGATATTAAAGATGGAAAACATATTGAAAGAGGAATTCATGAAATTAACTGGGATTCAGAATCCGCCGAAAAGTCAGGATACGATTATTTTGCTTTAAAAGAAATAAATGAAATTCCGGATGCAGTTGAAAAAACTTTAGCGACTTCAAATGAAATAAAAGAAACAGTCGAAAAAATCAAAAAGTTTGAAAAGATTATATTTGTTGCTTCAGGAACTTCATATCATGCCGCTTTGTTTGGAAAGCATTTATTTGAATCCGTTGCAAAGCGAATGCCTCATGCCGTTCTTGCATCAGAATTTTCAGATGAATTTGCAGGACTGATAGATAATGAAACTTTAGTAATTGCTATTTCACAAAGCGGAGAGACGGCAGATGTTTTGTCGGCCATTTCTTCGGCAAAAAAGAATGGTGCAAAAGTTTTAGGAATTACAAACTGCCTTGGAAGTTCAATTACAAGAAAGGCGGACTTCTACTGCCATACGAAAGCAGGACCAGAAGTCGCAGTGATTGCAACGAAAACCTTTGTTTCTCAATTGATTGTCCTATATCTGCTGGCCCATTATAGTGCGGGAAAAGAAATTGATTTAAATAAAATACCTGAACTTCAGAGAAAAACATTGGAAGAGGTTGAAGATCAGATAAAAGACATTGCAGACAGGATTAAGGATTCTAAAAGTGTTTACTTCATTGGCAGAGGGCTGGCACATCCTTTAATTCTGGAAGGAGCTCTAAAGCTGAAGGAAATTTCATACATTCATGCAGAAGGAATGCCTGCCGGCGAACTGAAACATGGAACATTAAGCCTGATTGAAGACGGAGTTCCGGTAATTGCAGCTTTAACTCAGGATTCTTACGACAAGACAATTTCAAATATTGAGGAAGTCAAGGCAAGAGGCGGATACATAATTGCTGTTTCAAATAAAAAAGATGACAGTATTGACAAACATTCAGACATTTCAGTTAAAGTTCCTGAAACGGAGCCGATACTTTATCCTCTGCTCCAGATAATTCCACTTCAACTGCTGGCTTATTATACTACTGTAATTAGAGGTTTAAGCCCGGATAAACCTAGGAATCTTGCAAAGTCTGTTACAGTGGAATGAGATTTTGAAGGCAACGAACGGAACGAAGCGAAGTGATATTGTTTAGCTAAACGGTTATTACAGTTAAAATCAAGTTAAAAATGTATATATATTTACTAATACATATTTTATAAGGGGAAGCCATATGTCAAGAAAAATTAAACTTTTAGGATTAATTATATTATTCTTAATAATTATTCCAAGCAATGCTTTTGCTGCATGTGTTGATTTATCTGGGTTGGATGAGTATGTTATAAATGAATCAACCCTTCTTTGTAACAGTACATACAATATGGATGATTCAGATAACAATGGCGCGTTGATAATAAATAAGTCTAATGTAGTTTTAAACTGCAACGGTTCAACTATAAAAGGAAGTATTGGGTCGAGTGGTTATGGTATTTTTGCGGAGAATAAGACTAATATAACTATTACTGGTTGTAGCATTTCGACTTACAAACAAGGCATATATTTTAATGATTCTTCAAACATTTTAATATTAAACAACACGGTGGCAGCAAGCTCCTTCTGTTTGGGTTCAGGGATTAAATTTAAATTTAGTCAAAATAATACCATAGATAATAATAAAATTAAATCAAACTCTTTGTATGGAATTTCTCTTGCTTTTTGTTCAGAGTCTCTTATAACTAATAATCTAATCAGGTCACAGATCCTCCATGGTATCAGTTTTTATTCAAGTCCTAACAACACGCTTAGAAATAATACTATTCAATCAAGTCCCATTGGTATACAATTTTGGCAGAATTCGAGTAATAACCTATTATTTAATAACTCTATTTTTTCAAATGACAAGGGTATTCAATTGAAATATAATTCAAATAATTCTTTAGTTAATAATACCTTTAAGTCAAATGGTCAAGCTATTCGTCTTTTTAAGAGTTCAAATAATACAATAAATGTTAACAATATAACTTCAAATGGGTTTGGTATTCTGCTTAAGTTAAACTCAAATGACAACAATATAACTAGTAATTTCATTTGTTCAAATACTAAAGACGGCATTCGCATAAAAAACGAATCAAATCATAATTATATTTATGATAATTATTTTAATAATTCCGGAAGCGGACGTATGAATGCATTTGATGACTCCTCAAATTATTGGAATGTTTCTCCACGAAATATCAGCCCTCTTACAAATATAATTGGGGACGATATCTTAGGTGGAAATTACTGGGATAACTACTCTGGTTATGATAATACTGGAAATGGTTTGGGCAATACTATAATTCCATACAACTCAAGTGGCGGAATAAAAAATGGAGGAGATTCTTTACCTTTAACAAATACAATAGACGTGATCCCTCCAGCTGTAAGTTATAATTCAAATACGGATACAAGCGGTTCTTATGTTAAAAAATGGATACTGATTAATGCGTCTGTTTATGATAATTTATTTCTCAAATCGATAATACTGGAATTTAATGGAACAAATGAAACATTTAATAATTCTACCGGAAATATTTTCTGGGAAAACAAAACCAATATCTCAGATGGAACTTATTCTTTTTATCCAAAAAGAATCAAGTTGTGTGTCCAGAATGTGGAATCATTTTTGAATCTCAACCTACTTATTGTTATAATTGCTCAAAAAAATTGATTCTTGTCTCCCAGGCCGAGAAAATGGGTTCACGTATAACTTCGACAGGTACATTCGCGGACAACGTTCGGCGATTCTCGTTGAG
>JAWOEA010000007.1:0-9641 GCA_046483005.1 Candidatus Undinarchaeales archaeon | reverse complement strand
TGCATTATTCTTTTAAGAAATTCACTCATTCTCCTGTATGAAGTGGAACTGCTATGAAATGCCCCAGGACATCTCCTTTCTTAATTTTTCCTTTCTGAGCTGCATGGAAGTAAACTGATTCAATATACCTGTCCAAATCAATCGGTTTAGGTGTTTTTTCGCATATGCCTATAATTGCTCCATGACAGCTTATGGAATAAGGCGATAAATGTATCACATGATTTCCGGGAACTCTCATAGTTTTAACCGGAATTTTATGGGTTTTACTTTCATTCAATTTAACATTTTCTGTGGCAATCAAATACTGCGGTTCAACATCTGCTTTTTTAAGCCTGTATTTTTGTCCTTTTTTCATGTTCTTCCAAAAATTTTCTATAGTAGTCATTTTTTCTTCTCCTCTATCCTCGCCTTTATCTTCTTCAGCCTGAAAAGGTCTTCCCTTTCAAGTTCATCTAATCTCATACTTATAAATTTCTTTGTTGCTTTAAGACGCGGAATCATAATATATTCAAGTGCATTTACTCTTCTTTTTGTTTTTTCAATTTCTTTACCCAGAAGCTGAACAGAACTTTCAAGCTCTGCAAGTTCAATAACCAGCTTTATAGCCCTTTCATACTTTCCAGCTGCTTCATCTATTGCTACAGAAGTCTGCAGGGGTCCGTATCCTCTGTTTGACATATCTCTTTTTTCTTCCTGAACCTCCAATTTAGGCAGTTTAACACCCATAATATTCTTCTGCTCTACTTTAACGTCGGGCATTTCCTTTACAGCAAGAGCAGCGCTTCTTACATCAAGAGTTCCTGAAACAGCCTGCGCTCGCATAAGGGCGTTAAACGCCTCCTCAAAGTAATCCTCTACCTCTTCTCTAAGTTCAGACTGTTTGTCAATAAGTTTCATAAACCGCATTATCAGAGCATCCAGTTTTTCTTTAAGAAGTTTGTGCCCTTTTGTTGTAAGCTTTATCTTCTTTCCCAGCTTCAACAATTCCATTCTAGTTGGGTTTACAGATAATGTCTTTGCCATTCTTTTCCCTAAGTATCAGTTATTATTCCAGATATTTTTCGATGTATTTCTCGTCAATCCTCTTCAAGTCTTCTTTAGGTAGTTTTGAAAGAAGATTCCATGAAATTTCAAGAGTTCTTTCAATTGACCGGTCTTCTGTATTGTCCTGCCGTACAAATTCCTTTTCGAATCCTTTTGCGAATTCAAGGTATTTTTTGTCTCTTTCAGTTAAAGCTTCTTTACCGATAACTGCTACCAAATCTTCTAAATCTCTGCCCTGAGCATATGCTGAATACAGCTGGTTTGCAACGCCAGGATGGTCGTCCCTTGTTTTTCCTTTTCCAATACCTTTCTGCATGATTCTTGACAAGCATGGAAGGACGTCTATCGGCGGATAAATTCCTTTTTTGTGCAGGTCTCTTGACAAAACGATCTGTCCTTCAGTAATATATCCTGTAAGGTCAGGAATTGGATGCGTTATATCATCCTGAGGCATTGAAAGTATAGGAAGCTGTGTAATTGAACCTTTCTTTCCTTCTACTCTTCCTGCTCTCTCATACAAGTTTGCCAAATCCGTATACATGTATCCAGGATATCCTCTTCTTCCTGGAACTTCTTCTCTTGCAGCTCCGATTTCTCTTAGAGCTTCACAGTAGTTAAGCATGTCAGTCATTATTACAAGAACGTGCATGCCCTTTTCGTAGGCAAGATATTCTGCTGCTGACAGTGCAGACCTCGGCGTAATAATTCTTTCAATTGTCGGGTCGTCCGCCAGATTTACGAACATAACTACATTTTCAAGAGCTCCTGATTTTTCAAAATCTTTCTTAAAGTAGCTTGCTTCTTCGAATGTAATTCCCATTGCAGCAAAGATAACAACGAAGTCTTCTTCTTTTCCTCTAACTTTTGCCTGTCTTGCAATCTGCGCTGCTAATTCGTTGTGAGGCAGACCTGAACCTGAGAAAATAGGCAGTTTCTGCCCTCTGACAAGTGTGTTCATTCCGTCAATAGTGCTTACACCTGTCTGAATAAAATCTTCAGGGAAGTCTCTTGCAGCCGGATTTAACGGGTCTCCATTAATATCCAGGAACTTGTCTGCAATTAAGTCCGGACCGCCGTCTGTAGGCTGACCTCTTGAATTAAAGATTCTTCCAAGCATGTCCGGAGAAACTGGAAGTTTAACTCCTGAGCCGGTAAATCTTACTCTTGTTTCCTTTGCATCAATTCCGTAGGTTCCTTCGAAAACCTGTACTACTGCAGTTTCTCCTCTTACTTCGAGGACCTGTCCGTATCTTTTTTCTCCTGCAGGAGTTATAATTTCTACAAGTTCGTCGTAAGTACTCCCTTTTACTCCCTCTACAACCATTAAAGGACCCTTTACCTGCGAAACTGTTGAATATTCTTTTTCTTTTGTTTTAACCATCTATTCTTCCCCTCCCTCGACAATTTTTTCTCTTTTCTCAAGATTGCTTAATGATTTTTTCAAATTATCTCTGACTTTCTTTATGTGCTTGTCAAATTTCTTTTCTTTTATGTATTTCAGTCTGGAAATTTTTTCTTTTTCAGGAATTTCCAGAATTTCCTCAAGTGGAACCCCTGATTCAAGTGTTTCCAGGAATTTGTCGTGCGCATCCAGAATTGTTTTAAGCATTGCAAACTGCTTCTCTGGAGATGTGTAGGTATCTGTATCGTGGAATGCGTTCTGCTGAAGGAAGTCTTCCTTCAGGGACTTTGCAGTATCCATCAGGAGCTTGTCTTCTTCAGGAAGCGCTCCCGGTCCTACAAGTCTTACAATTTCCTGCAGTTCGGATTCTCTTTCAAGAATTTTCATGGATTTTTCCATGTACTTCTCCCATGAACCAATATTGTCTTCCCACCAGTCTTTAACTGCATCTACATATAGTGAATAAGATGTAAGCCAGTTAATCGAAGGGAAGTGTCTTCTGTTAGCTAAATCTGCATCCAGCGCCCAGAAAACTTTTGCAATTCTTAGAGTATTCTGAGTAACTGGTTCAGAAAAGTCTCCTCCGGGAGGAGATACTGCTCCAATAACTGTAACAGAGCCTTCATTATCCTTTGAGCCGAGAGTCTTGACAAGGCCTGCTCTTTCGTAGAAAGCAGCCAGTCTCGGAGCCAGATAAGCAGGATAGCCTTCTTCTCCGGGCATTTCTTCAAGTCTTGAGCTGACTTCTCTTAGAGCCTCAGCCCATCTTGATGTTGAATCCGCCATTAAAGCAACGTCGTAGCCCATATCTCTATAGTACTCTGCGATTGTAATTCCTGTATAGATAGAAGCCTCTCTTGCTGCTACAGGCATGTTTGATGTGTTTGCAATGAGTATAGTTCTTTCCATCAACGGTCTGCCAGTTTTTGGGTCTTCTAGTTCCGGAAATTCATGAAGAACATCTGTCATTTCGTTTCCTCTCTCTCCGCATCCAATAAAGACAATTATGTCAGCGTCAGCCCACTTAGCCAACTGATGCTGAACAACTGTTTTCCCAGAACCGAATGGACCCGGAACAGCTGCAGTTCCGCCTTTTGCAACCGGGAAGAAAGTGTCTATAACTCTCTGTCCGCTCATTAAAGGCATGTTTGGGTCTTTCTTTTTGTCTACAGGTCTTGCCATTCTTACCGGCCAGGGCTGCGACATGGTTACTTCTTTGCCGTCGATTTTGGCTATAGTATCATTTATTGTGTATTTTCCTTTTTTGGAAAGTTTTTCTATCTTTCCTGAAATTTTTGGAGGAACCATTACCTTATGTTCAATAGTTTCTGTTTCTTGGACTGTTCCCAGAATATCTCCTTCCTTGACTTTGTCTCCTTTTTTTACTTTCGGTTTAAATTCCCACTTCTTTTTCTGGTCAAGTGTAGGCTCCTCAATTCCTCTTGTAATGAAAGCTCCTGCTTTTTCTTTAATCTTGTAAAGTGGTCTTCCAATTCCGTCAAAAGTAGTTCCAATAAGGCCCGGACCAAGTTCAATAGAAAGCGATGAACCTGTATTTACAACCTTTTCACCGGGACCGATTCCTGATGTTTCCTCATAAACTTGAATTGTAGCTTTGTCTCTGTCGAGCTGAATTATTTCTCCAATAAGTCCTTCTTTTCCGACTTTAACAACATCGTACATTTTCGCCCCTCTCATTCCGTCTGCTTCAATAACGGGACCTGCTATTTTTACAATTTTTCCCTGTTTCATTTTAGTATCTGCTATTAACCTCCCTTAATGTTTTTATGTTTTTCCCTTGGAGCTCATGTCCATACCAACAACTCTCTTAATGAGTTCGTTTATTTTCTTTTTGGTATGGCCAAGCGAACCTTCTTTACCGGGAACTTCTATAATTACCGGCTTCTCTTCTGTCTGCAGTTCTTCAATTTTGTCCCTTACATGAGACGCAAACTCTTCAGTTATTATTATAATGTCCTGCTCAGAGACGGCTTTCTTAAATTCTCTGTTTATATTTTTTGTATCAACAGCCTTTGCAGAACTTATCCCTGCAAGTCTGAATCCTGTTACTGTTTCTTTGTCTCCAATTATAATTGTGTTCATTTTGTTCCTACTATTTTAGACAAGTCCTCCGTTTTTCTAACTTTCCCTATTTTGTATTTTAGTACGGCTCCTATCTGTTTAATATCTTTTTCTTTGTCTACAATTAATCTTACAGTAGGTCCTGCACCAAGAGGGTACCTTAATGATAAATCCGTTGCAATTTTAGAATAGAGTTCATCAAGAGCATTTTCAAGAACAAATGTTGAGTTTGTTTCCCGATATTCAGGAAGGCTTTCTGAAATTACTTCGGCATAAGGAGTTCCTTCAAGAGCGCTTGCAACTTCGTCCATAGTTTCTGACCTTAAAGCATTTTTCAGAGATTCTTCGCTTAAATAGAGGTTTATATCTATGAGATACTGCTCAACTGTTTCCCTGACAACTTCTTCTGAAACGGCTTTTATAATTGTCTTTAAGTTAGACATTTCTGCCTTCACTCCAATTAAAATTTTTACCGGCTTTAAATGGGCTTGTTCAGCAAGTGAAGCCGTGTCATATGCTTTTCTCAATACATATTTATCAAGAGCAGCTTCCACGGGTAGAAGTGTATTTTGTTCTTTAGCATCCTGAAATGTTTCTGAAATTATTTTTCCATATTCAGTGCTTTCAAGTTCAGAAACCGCTTCCTCCATAGTATTTGATTCCACTAGTGTATTCAGCACGCTCTCTTTTAAAGTGCCGACCGGAACAATATAGTTTTTTAGCTCTGCGGGAGGCAAACCTATCCAAGTGCCTCTAAGAATACTTTTAATATTTTTAACATCCCAAAATTTCAAAAACTGCTGAAATATTTTTTTATCTGAATCTGGAACTGTCCTAATAATTTTACCGTATATCTCTTTAAGATGCGTGTTAAGAGCAGACTCTACCTTTTCTGAAGTAATAGGGTCTTCTACTTTTGTAAGATATGAGCCGTAATCCGTGTCTTCCAGTGAATTTATACACTCCATTTCTTCTTTTGCATCTAAAAGCTCCTTGTATTTATCCTTATTTAACAGTCCTGCTTCAATTGCTCTGATTTTTGCATTACAGTAGATATATTTTGAAATATCCAGAATTCTTTGAAGAACTGGAAGAAAAATTATGACTGCACTTATAATTACCAGTGAAACTATCAACGCTATTGCTACGGGACTAATTATCATTTCTTAATTTCAAATAAAATATCTGCAATTTCACCCCTTAATTCATCTTTCTGCCTTTCAAGTCTTTTTTCAAAACTGTTGTCAATCAAATACTCACTATCTTTAGTTTTAATTATGGCTCCGCCTGTTATAGAAACAAATTCTCTTTTTTTAATCTTGAATTTTTTGAGAAGACCTTTTGCAATGTTTTTGTCTTTTTTACTAAGCTGTATGAGGAGCTCTTTTTTGCCGAATTTTTTAATAGATGTTTGAATTATAGTTTCAAGTGCTTTTTTATATCTCTTTTTGCTTTTTTTTCTTACATTTTCAATTTTTTTGCCTGCCTTTTCAAAAATTTTCTGAATTAGATCTTCCTTCATTTTAAATCTAATATTCTGAATTTCAAGATTAGAAGAACTTTCAATTCGCTGTTTTTCCTGTTCTATTTTCTTTTCCGTTTTTTTCTTTATTTCTTTTTTCTTTCTCTCTATTTCAGTGTTTATTCCTTCCTTTAGTTTCTCTGCTTCTTTCTTTGCTTCCTTTAAAAGTTTCTCTGCCTCTTTCTCTGCATCCTTTCTTATGGTTGATTTTATTTTTTTAACGCCTTCCATTTTTCATCTCCTTTAACCAAATAGACCCACTGCAAGCATTATTAAAATTGCTATTAAAAGACCGAATATAGCGTATGTTTCAGGAATAACTGAAAGCACAAGACCTCTGCCGGTTGTTTCCGGATTCTTTGCAGCGGCTCCTACTGCTCCTCCTGAAACTATGCCCTGTCCAATAGCTGAAAGCCCGGCAAGTCCGACTGAAGCTCCCGCACCGATTGCAGCTAAACCGACTCCGAGTTCCATTTCGCCGGTAACGGCCCCTCCTATTAAGCCGGTTGTTGCCAAAAGTAAAATTGCAATAATAAATCCGTATAATGCCTGAGTTTCAGGCAGAACTGAAAATACCATCCCTCTTCCGAATACTTCTGGTTTTTCAGAAACAGCATTAATTGAGGCACCGGATGCAATTCCCTGGCCGATTCCAGAAAGTCCGGCAACGCCGATTGAAACGCCGGCTCCAATGGCTATCATTCCTGCAACAGTTGTAAGCTCCATTGCCCCTCCTCCAAGTATTCCTGCTCCAAGTAAAATTAAAATTGCAATAAGCATACCATAAATAGCCTGAGTTTCAGGCAGAACTGAAAATACCATCCCTTTACCAAACATTTCTTCTTTCTCTGCAACTACTCCGACAGATGAACCTGCTGCTATTCCCTGTCCAATAGCTGAAAGTCCGGCAACTCCGACTGCAAGACCTGCCCCAACCCCGATAAGGCCGTACATTGGTGAAATTTCAGCAATTGCTCCTCCGCCTAAAATTCCTGCTCCAAGTAAAATTAAAATTGCAATAAGCATACCATAAATAGCCTGAGTTTCAGGCAGAACTGAAAATACCATCCCTTTACCAAACATTTCTTCCTTCTCAGCAGCTGCTCCTATAGCCGAACCTGATGCTATTCCCTGCCCAACTGCTGAAAGTCCGGCAACTCCGACTGCAATACCTGCACCTACGCACATAAGGGCGTTTCCCATGCCTAAGTTAATTAGTTCACCGCCTCCAAGAAGTCCTGTTCCCATTAAAATTAAAATTGCAATAAGAAAACCATAAATTCCCTGAGTCTGCGGAAGAGCCTGGAAAATCAATGCAGTTGAGAATTTTTTAGGGTCCTCAGAAATTGCCCCTGCACCTGCTGCACCTGCTATTCCTGCTCCAATTCCAGAAGACAGGCCTGCTGCGCCTACTGCTATACCGGCGCCGATTGCTACAAGAGCTATTTCAATACTTACCATTTAAACAGTTGTGTATCTCCTTTTAAGTGAGAATGGTTCAAACTTTTCTCCTCCACCTTTATAAAATTTACTGAAAAACTCCACATAGTGAAGTCTTATTCCATGAATAAATGCTCCAAGAGAGTTCATAGCGAAGCTGAATATCTGCCCTACCCCAAAAATTAAGGCACCAAAAATGAAGCCAACATAGGGAGTGTTCCAAACCATCCCTGCAAGGAGGTTGAATGTCATTGCAATTCCTCCTGTTGCTAAAGCAAGGGCGAGCAGACGGCTGTAAGAAATAACATCTCCCAGGAAGCCAGTTACATCAAACATTCCTATAAATCCGTTTGCTTTAAGCAGAACTGCGAGAGAAACACCTGTTAGAGCGTAAGCGGTATATCTTATGGTTTGAGAGAACGAACCAAGTCCGAACATTTCACCGATTAACACGAACGCAGCTATTTGGAGCAGGAACCAGATTACCTGTTCGCTGATTATATTTCTGTATTTATTTTCTAATATATTATTGTAAATACCTACGACAAGTCCTATGTTTAAATGAACAATTCCAATTAAAAGGGAGAATGTTAAAAGAATCAACGGATTTGTGAGAGGGTCTACCCAGAGGGCGAGTGCTTCCGGAGAGTATCCAAATAGATACAAAGGAAGGTCTCCGAGATAACTGCCGGTAAGTATTCCAAAGAACATTGTTGAGATTCCAATTGCAACTATTATTTTTCCAAGGTCAAGAGCCCCAAGCTGTGTTTTTCCAGCTCGCCTCCAGAGATAAATACCAAAGAACATAAAGAACAAGCCGTAAACAAAATCAGTAAACATTAACCCTGCAAATATAATCAATGTTACTGCAAGAATAGGAGTCGGGTCCATTTCATTATAAGTCGGGGTTGAATACATTTCAGTAAGCAGTTCAAAAGGTTTTAAAATTTTCGGATTTTTTAATTTAACTGGGACTTCCTCAAGGTTCTCGGGCTTTTCAAATTCAATATGTGCGCATCCATTGCATTCTTTTTTAATTGATTTCTTCAGTGTTTCTTTGCTATTTATAGGAGCCCATCCTTCAAGAATAAAAGTTCTTTTTGTACTCCCCATTAGGCTAACTACGTCGGACCTATCCTTAATTAGCTCAAGCCGTTCTTTAAGGACTTTTAATTTCAACCGGAATTTTTTTGATTGTTCTTTCAACCCATTTAATATCTTTTTTTTCTCTTCGTTCAGATTTTTTATTTTTCTTTCAACTTCTTCTTCTTTAACATCTAAATCTGGTATTTCGAGCTCTTCAAAACCAAAGTGTCTTAAAGTCAAGTTAATAGTTGAATTGTTTTTTGCAAGAGATGTCACAACAAGAGCCGTTTCTTCCTTATCTATCTTATTTTTTTCAAGTACAAAATCCGAAACTTCTCTTTCAAGCCTTTTTTTAACTTCTGGAAAAACTTCATTTTCAATAAAGCCGATATATGTGCAAATTTTTTCTGTATTTTTAACATGTTCAGGCTCAAGCCCGAACATTGAAAGTGTTTTATATGCGCGCTTTAATTTTTTTAGAGTTTGCAGGTCTGTTTTAAGGCTTTCAAGTCTTGAGTTTTGGAGAATAACTGTTTCTTTTAGTTTTTTCAAAGTTTCACCTCCTTTTTTAATTATTTTTTCACTTGATTCTTCTTTTATTTTTGCCGGTTCAACTTTTTCAGTTAACCCTAAAAAGTTAATTTTTTCAGGAGAAACAGAATTAAAAATATCGAGAATCCTGTCAATTTTAATAATCATTGAAGACAACTTCCGCGAATCTTTTGGAAGTTCTGCGCTCTGAAGAAATTCTCTCCATTCAGGACTTTCTAATTTTTCATGAATGTCATTAAGCTGGACAGCGCCTGCTTTCTGCAGTTTTTCTATAAGGCCTTTGCGGTGCTTGTCAAGCGCAACCACCTTAATTTTCTGCATCTCTTCCGGTCTGAACATCACTTTTCTCCTAAAATCCGTTTAACAGCAACCTTTACTCCTTTTCCAAGTTTCTTTTCAGCCTTTTTTCTTTCAGTTTCTATTTTTTTCTTGTGTTTCTTTACTTTTTCTTTTGCTTTTTTTTCTGCCTTTTCTACTTCGCGCTCAATTTTCTTTTCAGCTTTTTTCTTTTCG
>JAWOEA010000001.1:0-51630 GCA_046483005.1 Candidatus Undinarchaeales archaeon | reverse complement strand
GTCAGTGGCCGCGTCTGCCGGCTGCGTTGCGTCAGGGGCCTCTCCGGCATCGGCCGCATCGATCGCGGGGTCCTCGGTGGTCCCGGACTCGCTGCAGCCTGTGAGCAGCGACACGATGACGAGGATCGCGAAGGACGTGCCCGCCCCCCTCATCGATCCTCCGTGGGTGCGTGGCGTGGTCGTGGGCACGCAGCGTGGCGGTGCAGGCGATGAACGACACCACTCAACCGGGCCTCGTCGAACGCTCAACGCCCCGGACGCTGCCAGCGTGCAGCTGCCGCGATCAGGCGAACAGCGCCGCGAGGTCCGTGCGGCCCTCGATCTCCAGGCTGCGGTATGCCCTGGAGAGGTGGTTCTCCTCAAGGACTACTACCACGGCAGGTTTGACATGGACGATTCAGAACTATGGGAAAACAGAACTCATAGAGAAGGAAATGTTTTAATTCCTCACGAGCATCACGGCGTTGTTCTGGAAGAAAAAATAATGCCCATTCTTGAGGAACTTTACAAAGAAGGAAAAAAAGAGCTTTCAACAAGCGAGCTTACCTATGAAATCGGCAAAAGACTGGAAAATGAGGAAAACAAAGAAGATTCAATAATTTACTGGTGTTATAAAAACGATATACCTTTCTTCGTTCCCGGACCGACAGACGGAACGGTCGGCTCAAATTTATGGATGTTTTCGGAAAGCCATCCTGACTTTAAACTTAATTTATTCAAGGACGAGCATGAACTCAACAACATTGTTTTAGATGCAGGAAAAACCGGCTCCTTAATGATAGGCGGAGGAATTTCAAAGCATCATACAATCTGGTGGAACCAGTTCAGAGGCGGACTTGATTATTCTGTTTACATTACAACTGCTCCTGAATGGGACGGCTCTTTATCCGGAGCAAGAGTGAAAGAAGGAATAAGCTGGGGCAAAGTAAGAGAAGATGCCAAATATATAACAATTGAAGGAGATGCGACGACTATTCTTCCTTTGATGATTAGTAGTCTGATTGAGAGACTCAAATAAATTCTTTTCTAATCTCTTCCCTCAAAACTTCATCCAGTTCAAGCAGCTTTTTTACAATTCTGTTCTCTTTATTCAGTTTGTACATAGTTGCATTTCCAACTTCTCTTGTTTTTTTCACTATGCCTGTAAGAACTAGTTTGTCCCAGAAGGTCTGCAGAGTAACATAACTGACATCAGATTTTTCTGCAATATCTGTAGGTGAATAGTCAAACTCCTGGAAAGTTATTAGAAAGTCAATTACCTTAATTAAAGGGTACTTCCCTAGAGTTTTCACGAAGAGAGTGTCTTCTTGATTTTTGTCTCCTGTTTGAAGTTGTTGTTTCATTTTTTATATCTATTAGTTTTATATTTTTAATCTACTATTTATACTTTTTGTTATTAATTATCTTTTTTAATTTCATCCATTTTCCTGGGATTGAGGGAAACATGCAAACTATCTGGTTTTGGTTTTGTTATTAAAAGTTCCGAGCGAACCAGCTTCTTCACAACCTTTTTGACTTTTCTTTTTAAGTGGCTTGGGAAGCCGTGCGGCAAATTTTCGACTGATGTATGCTGCCCGCCCCAATATCCGAGTCTGTCCAATTTTAATAGAATTGTTTTTATTATCTTTGATCTTTTCATACCTAATCGGAGAGAATACAAATTTATAAGCTTTATTTAACTGAGTCGAGTTAATAAGTAAAACCTTTATATTCTCTGATTCTAATATCAATACATGGCAAAGAAAAAATATACTGTAACTCCATGGGAAGTCAGAGGAGATGTTGACTACGAAGCTTTAATCAAGGAATTCGGAACTAAACCAATTAATAATTCTCTTTTGAAGAAAATTGAAAAGAATACCGGAGAACTTCATCCATTTTTAAAAAGAAAGCATTTTTTCTCTCACAGAGACCTTGATTTATGGTTAAAAGACTACGAAAAAGGAAAGAAAGTTTATCTATATACAGGAAGAGCTCCTTCCGGACCAGTTCATATCGGGCATTTAATTCCATGGATATTTACCAAGTATCTGCAGGACAAGTTTGAAGCTCCTCTTTTATTCCAGATTCCGGATGAAGAAAAGTATCTCTTCAAAGAAGGTCTTAGTTTAGAAGATACAAACAAATGGGCATACGAAAACATTTTAGATATTATTGCAGTTGGTTTTGATGAAAAGAAAACTGACATCTTTTTAGATACCGAATACGCAAAAACGATGTATAAGACTGCAGTAGAAGTCAGCAAAAAAATTACTTATTCAACTGCAAAAGCAGTTTTCGGCTTCAATAATTCGGCAAACATCGGCTCAATATTTTATACGAGCATGCAGTCGGTTCCTGCTTTCCTTCCAACAATAAGGGAAGGCAAGCCTACAAAATGTCTAATTCCGCATGCAATTGACCAGGACCCTCATTTCAGAGTTGCAAGAGATGTGGCTCCAAAACTTAACTATCCTAAACCGTGTTCAGTCCACTGCAAGTTCCTCCCTTCATTAAGAGGAGCAGATGAGAAAATGTCAGCTTCCGGAGAGCATACAGCAATTTATGTAACAGATGATGAAGAAACAGTTAAAAAGAAAATAAATAAGTATGCATTTTCAGGAGGCGGGGAAACAGTTGAAGAGCATAGGAAGAAAGGAGGAAATCCTGACATAGATGTTTCATATCAGTGGCTCACTTTCTTTGAGGAAGACGGCAAAAAATTAAAGGAAATTTACAATGATTATAAGAACGGAGATATGCTGACAGGAGAATTAAAAGCAATTTTAATAGAAAAGCTTAACAAGTTTTTAAAAGAACATAGAAAGAAGAGAGAAAAGGCAAAGAAAAAGGTTGACAAATTCATACTGAGAGATTAAAATGGCGGAAAGAAAATACGACAAAATTTCAGCAATAGCAAAGAGAAGAGGTCTATTCTGGCCCAGCTCTGAAATACACGGCGGGCTTGCTGGTTTCTTTGACTACGGTCCAATCGGCGCTTTATTAAAAAGGAATATTGAAGACAAATGGAAGGAGCTTTTCATCATCAAGGAAGGAATGTTCCTGATTGAAACTCCGACAATTATGCCGGAGCAGGTTTTCAAAGCTTCCGGACATCTAGACCATTTCAAGGACTACATGGCTGTCTGCAAAAAATGCGGAAACACTGAAAAAGTTGATGAGCTTGAAGTCAGCAAAAAAGGAGAAAACAACATCAAATGTAGCAAATGCAAAGGAGATGTTGAACTTAAGAATTTTAATTTAATGTTTAAAAGTGAAGCAGGTGCCGGAAAGAAAACAGACACTGTATATCTAAGACCGGAAACGGCTCAGGGAATGTTTATTGCTTTCCATCGATTAAAAAGAGTTGCGAGAAAACAGCTGCCGTTTGGTGTATGCCAGATTGGAAAAGCATACAGGAATGAAATTTCTCCAAGACAGGGAATGATTAGATTAAGAGAATTCACTCAGGCAGAAGCCGAAATATTTTACAATCCTGCAAAAAAGAAACATCCAAATTTCAATGAAATAAAAAAAGAAAAATTTGCTTTCCTTCCTGTCAAATATCAAAAAGACGAAAAGGAAAGAAAAGAAATGACAGTTGAATCTGTTTTCAAAAAGGACTGGATGGAAAATGAGTATCTGGCTTATTATCTTGTTTTATCTGGCAAGTTCTTCCTTAATTTAGGCATTCCGAAAGAAGCAATCAGATGCAGACAGCATTTAGAAGATGAAAAAGCCCACTATTCAAAAGACACATGGGACATTGAAATTTATTCAGAGGATTTCGGCTGGGTTGAAGTTGCAGCAGTTGCAAACAGAACTGATTTTGATTTAAAGGCCCATGCAGATGAATCCGGAGAAGATCTTGAAGTTCAGGTGGGAAAAGACAAAGTCCTTCCGCATGTAATTGAGGCAAGTTTCGGAGTTGACAGACCTTTCTATTCGGTTCTTGAGCATTCGTATAAAGAAGAAAAGAAAAGAAAATATTTTGCTTTTGAAAGAAGCATAGTTCCTTATCAGGCGGCTGTTTTTCCATTAGTTTCAAAGAAAGAGAAAATTACGAAGAAAGCAAAAGAAGTTTATAATTATCTTACAGAAAATGGAATAGTTGCCCAGTATGACGATTCCGGCTCAATTGGAAAAAGGTACGCAAGAGCCGATGAAATTGGAACTCCTGCATGCATCACTATTGATTTTGATACTTTAGATGACGATTCTGTAACTGTAAGAGACCGAGACAGCACAAAACAAATCAGAGTAAAAATTAAAGAAAAAGAAGAACTTCTAAATACTATTAAAAAGTATTCTAAATAGAGATGGGAACTTTATCTAAGTTCAAAAGGAGAATAGCAGAGCTGAACACAGCAATTAAAGCGGCGGAGTCCGCCGACTATGACCCGGATGCGAATGAAATCAGAAACTTCGAGGCAGGCAGAGCCAAATATTTGAAAAGCTCAGTTGGAACTGCAATTAAACTCCTTAAAAAAGATGCATGGAATTTAGTTGAACTTGGAAGTTCCAACAAGGACAATAGATATTTAATTCTTCAGATTTTGGGGGATATTCAAAAGCTGAGGAGGGAGACGTCTCCAAACAAGCTCAAATCTCAGGTTGCAGAAATTTCAAGACTGAGTGATTCTCTTGTTCCTGTAGCAGAAACTGAAGATAAAGGACCTCAGTTCATTGAAATCCCTGAACTGCCGGATAAGATTGAAGGAGCAATAGCAGCGGATTTAAATGAAATAAGAAAATGTTTTGAAGCAGGGGCATACCGAGCTTCTGTAGTTCTCTGTGGAAGAGTTCTGGAAACAGCCCTTTTAAGAAAATATTATGAGCTGACCGGAAAAGACCTCTTGGAAACAAGCCCAGGCATTGGTCTGGGAAAAGTTGTCGGGAAACTTCACTCAAAGAATGTAGAGCTGGACCCTGGTTTGAAACAGCAGATACACTTGATAAATCAGGTCAGAGTTTTTTCAGTTCATAGTAAAAAAGATGAATTCTATCCAAGTAAAGGACAGGCTCAGGCAATGATTTTGTATACGCTTGATGTTTTAAGGAAAATATTCTAATGGCTAAACGCTTTTTTAATAATATATTGGAACAAGTAAGAAAAAGGGAGCAGAAGATAGGTTTTTCAGGCTGGTTCAGTAAATTAGAAAAAGAAATCCGGCATAGAAGAAATCCTCATTTAACTGTTAAAGACAGAGTTGAATTTACACATAAAATTCTTAAGAATTTTTTGAAAGATAAAGGAACAATTATAGATATCGGCATTTCAACCGGAGAAACAACAGAATTTCTTCAAAAAGCTTTTCAAAATTATAAAATAATCGGCACTGAAATAGATGAAACTACATTGAGGAAAGCAGAGGGAAATTTAAGTGAAACTGATATTGTTGTTTCCCCTTATGATTTTACAAGCAAAGAAAGACCGCCGTTTGAAAACATTGACGCTGTTAGGTCTTGCCATATGTTTTTTTATCTTTCAAAAGAAGAAAAAGAACGATTTTTTAGAAATGCATTTAAAGCATTAAAACCGGACGGTATACTTTTATTGACTTTTGGTTTTAGATCTATATTGTTAAAAAAGAAAAATAAAAAATTTAAACTGTTTGGTTTATATTCCCAAGATGAAAGAACAGATATTTAGATAGTCCGAAAACCTTTTTATCTGATTAATCCTATATTTCTAAGATGGACTTACACCCGTTAGAAAGAAAAGTGCTTGAAGGCCTTAAAAAGATTGGAAAAGAAGCTTCCGCAGAAGAAGTTGCAAAAAAGGCAGGAATCGAGAAAATACAGGCGGAAAGGTTCGGATATTCTCTTTCTCAGAAAGGACTTGTTAAACTTGAAAAGAAAACTGAAAAACTAGTTAAACTCACTGAACTTGGGAAGAAAAACCTGAAAGAGGGACTTCCTGAGGAGAAAGTACTTGAAATTCTTAAAAAGAAATCAGGAAAAGCACTCCTTCCGGAAATTGCAAAGGAAACAGATTTAAGCCAGAATGAAATCGGCGCATCTCTCGGAATTTTAAAGAAGAATGTATTTATTTCTACTGAAAATACAAAAAACGGTTTAAAATTAAAGCTGACCGGCCTCGGAAAGAAAAAGGCTGGAACCAAGTCAGATTTAAGTTCTGCTCTTGAAAAAGTCAAAAAAGGAAATAAAATCGATAAGAAACTCTTAAGTATACTGGAAAAACGGGGCATGGCGGAAGTTTCAGAATCAGCTGAATATTTCTTAAAAGCAAAAGGAGACTTAAAAAAAGCCCTTAAACAAGGAAAAGGGAAAGTTCACCAGCTGACGCATGAAATGCTGAAAACAGGAAGCTGGAAGGATAATGAATTCAGGTCTTATGATTTAAAAGCAGAAGTCGAACCATATTATGGAGGGAAACTTCATCCAATAACAATAGCAAGAAACAGGATCAGGAGAATTTTTCTTGAACTTGGCTTTGAAGAGAGGGAGGGGCCGATAGTTGAGTCCAGCTTCTGGAATTTCGATGCTCTTTTCCAGCCACAGGACCATCCTGCAAGGGATTTAGCTGATACTTTTTATCTTGAAAATCCTAAAACCAGTAGCCTGCCAGACAAAAAAATAGTTTCCAATGTAAAGGAAGCTCATGGAGAAGGGATAGAGGACTCAAAAGGCTGGCAGTACGACTGGAGCGAGGAGACGGCAAGGAGAGCTGTTCTGAGGACGCACACCACTGCAGTATCCTGCAGAGCACTCAACGATATAGAGCCTCCAGCAAAGGTTTTCAGCATAGGCAGGACCTTTAGAAATGAAACTGTAGATTTCAAACATCTACCTGAATTTACTCAGATAGATGGAATTGTTGCAGATGAAAATGTTACATTTAAAGATTTACTCGGCTATTTAAAAGAATTCTTCTTCAGACTCGGATTCGAAAAAGTCAGATTCAGACCGGCTTACTTCCCTTATACTGAAATGTCAGTTGAACCTGAAGTCTATTTAGAAGAAAAAGATGAATGGATTGAACTCGGTGGCTCCGGAATATTCAGACCGGAAGTTACTGAACCTTTAGGAATAAATGTGCCGGTTCTTGCATGGGGATTGAGTTTGGAAAGGCCAATAATGCTTAAACTTGGATTAAATGATATCAGGCATTTCTACTATAAAAATGATTTAAAATGGCTTCGGGAGGCGCCGACAATATGATGGAAAAATGGGCTTTCTTTGGATTAGGTGCAATGTTTTCAATAGCTGCAGCTCAGATTCTAATTAAAGTAGCCATTAAAGATATTGACTACGGAACTGCAATGGTAGTTCTTCATGTAGCTGCGCTTGGAGGTGCATTTGCAGTATTCGGAGTTTCCAAATTTGGGGGGCTCCAGACAGCTTACACTTTAAGCAGTATTTCATTAATTGCAGCTGCAGGAATTTTAATTGGAATTGTAAACTTGTTCATATTTCTGGCATTCCTTGGAGGGCCTGTAAGCAGAATAACTCCAATTCTCGGTCTTGCACCGGCAATTCTTGTTCTGGCCGGCTATTTCATGTTTAATGAAACAATAACAATTAAAACGGGGGCAGGTATAATTCTGGCTTTAACAGCAATTATCCTGTTAAGTACATAAAATGGCAGTAGTAACTTTCAACCGGACAGACTTTGAAGCTCTTGTCGGAAGGGAGCTTTCAGATGAAGAATACAAAAAGAAAATCCCTATGATGGGAACACCTTTAGAAGATTTAAGAGACGACGAAGTTGATTTTGAAGTCTTCCCTAACAGACCGGACCTTCTTTCAGTTGAAGGATTTGCAAGAGCGGTTCAGGGCTTTCTTGGAATCAGGGACGGGCTTGTAAAATATGATGTCAAGGATTCGGACTACAAAGTAAAGGTTGACAAAAAACTTGCAGGAATTCGGGGATGCGCTGCATTTGCCGTAGTTAAAGGAATTCATTTTACTGAAGAGGTTGTAACTGCTTTCATGCAGCTCCAGAAGAAGTTGTCTTTAACGATTGGAAGAAGGAGAGCAAAAGCATCAATTGGAACTTATGATTTAAGAGATGTTAAATTCCCTGTCCGGCTGACTACAAAATCAGGAAATTTCAAGTTCAAACCGCTTGAATTTGACAAAGAAATGACAATTAAAGAAGTCCTGGAAAGGCATGAAAAGGGACAGCAGTACGGTCATCTATTGAAAGACTGGAAATCTTATCCGATTTACATGGATGCAGATGAAAATGTTCTGAGTTTACTTCCAATTACAAATGCAGAGTCAAGCAGAATAAGGTCGGATACAAAAGACATGCTGATAGAAGTTACTGGAACAGAATGGAAGGCAGTCTTTGAAATACTCAAAATAGTTGTATCTGCTCTGGCTGACAGAGGATGCGATATTTATGAAGTTCAGACAGTTTACAAAAATAAAACTGTTAAAGCTCCAACACTTAAACCGTGGAAGATGGAGCTGGACTCTGATTATGTAAACAAGCTTCTTGATTTGAATTTAAAGGAAAAGGAAATTAAATCTGCCCTGAAGAAAATGAGGTTTGGAGTTTCCGGAGAAAATATTTTCATCCCTCAGTACAGGACGGATATTCTTCATCCAATTGATTTAGTTGAGGATATTGCAATAGCTCATGGATATGAAAAGTTCGAGCCGAGAATTCCAAAAATACCTACTATTGGAAAAGAAAACAGTAATGAAGAACTTTCAAACGATTTGAGAAGTATACTATCCGGCTTAGGTTTTCAGGAAGTCGTTTCATTCATTCTTTCAAATGAAGAAAAGCAGTTTGATATGGTCAACAAAAAGAAAAACAGCTATGTCAAAATTCAAAATCCTAAAACAGAAGAGTATACAATGGCAAGAGTTTCTCTAATTCCAGGCATTCTGGAAACGTTTGCCCAAAATTTAAGCTCGGAGATGCCTCAGAAAATATTTGAAACTGGAATCACTGCAAAGGCAAGCAAAAAGGCGGAAACTGGTGCCTATAATAAACGAAAACTGGCTGCGGGAATAATGCACAGCGAGGCAAATTATTCAGAAATGAAGGCTTATTTAGATTCATTCTTTACATCAGTAGGAAGGGAATTCAAAATTAAAGAAAGCAAAGATAAATGTTTCATTTCGGGAAGAGCTGTCGATATAAAAGTTAAAGGAAAGAAAGTCGGAGTCCTCGGAGAAGTCCATCCTGAAGTTTTAACTGATTTTGGAATAGACTATCCGGTAGTTTTGTTTGAAGTTGATGTTGAGAAATTGTTTTAAACTCCAAAGATTTTTTTCAAAAATCTTCCAACGCCTAGACCTTTTGCCGGCAGTTCATAGTTTACTCCAAAGAGTTCTGAAGCAAGTTTTTTATATGCCTGACTTGCCGGAGATTCAGGCTCTCTGAAAACAACTGGATTGTTCATTTTAATTGATTTTCTTACTTCGTTGTCGTGAGGAATTGTTGCCAGAATAGGAATATCGAGCATGCTTTCAATTTCATCCAGGGCCATTTCTGCGTGGTCGTCTCTATGCTTGTTAACAACTGCTCCTAAAACATATGCTCCCGATTCATATGCAGTCCTGACTGTTTTCAGTGCATCTGTAACAGCCGGAAGCTCTGGATTTGTAACTATAATTACTTCTTCTCCTGCATCAAGGACTGCCTGTGCGCCTCTTTCTAACCCGGCAGGAGTATCTAATATAACTGCTTCTGAAGAGCCGAATAAATCTAATACAATGTCCCAGAGTTTTTCCGGGGCTGAAGTTCTGAGATGCTTCAAATGAAGGCCGGCAGGGATTACTCTCAAACCGGATTCGTGCATGTAGATGGCGTCAACTAAACTTGCATTTCCTGCCATGACGTCATTTAGATTTGTATCAAGTTTATGCATTCCTAAATGAAGTCCTACATTCGGCGTGGTTAAATTTGCATCCAGAATTATAACATTTTTATTGAACTGTGTCAGCGCCGCTCCGAGATTTACTACAGTAGTTGTTTTACCAACTCCGCCTTTTCCTGAAGCAACTGCAATCAGCCGTGTCATATTTATTCTTTGTAAGGTGGAATATAAATAATTAATGCAACAGTTTTTCAAGGATCATATCTGCATCTTTTTAAAAAAGTAAGTTCCAAGAGCAAGAGTTGAAAAAGAGAATCCTAAAAGAACCACCAAACATTTCCATGCCGGAATATGGGATATCCCCAGTAAACTATATCTGAGGCCTTCAACTCCATATGTTAAAGGGTCTAAATATGTTATCCATTTGATTGAATTCGGAAGTCCATTTATTGGAAAGAGTGCGCCGGATAATAGGAAAATTGGCATTATCAAGAAGTTCATTATTAATTGAAATCCGTGCATATCTTCCATTTTAGAAGCAAATGCAACTCCTAAAGAGACAAAGGAAAACGAAATCAGAAACATGAATACTAGTGAAAGTAGAAGTCCATATATACTATTTATTCTTACTCCAATTAAAAGTGAAATTCCAAGCATTAAAAGGGCCTGAGTTATTGCAGTTGTTGCTCCTCCTAAAACTTTCCCTGCCATTATTGAAATTCTTGAGGCAGGCGAAACTAAAATCTCCTTCATAAATCCAAATTGTTTGTCCCATATGACAGAAATACCTGCAAATAGTGAGCCGAACAAAAGGACCATTCCTAAGATACCTGGCATTATATATGTCATGTAGTTTCCTTCAAAATTTTGAATTTGAAAACTTGATCCTATCCCTGAACCAAGAATTGCAAGGAAAAAGAAAGGCATTCCCAGACTTCCAATTACTCTGCTTTTTTGTCTGAAAAACCGTATCACCTCTCTCAGCCAGATTGTATATATTTTATCTATCATTTTTTTCTCCTTATACGGGCTCTGCTTCTCATTTTAAATGATTCAGCCTCGTTTGCTTCTTTTTCTCTGATTGTTTTTCCTGTGAAGTGGAGGAAGACCTCTTCGAGGGTTGGTTTGTTTATTGTAAGTGTTTCAATTTCAATATTATTTTTCCCTGCAAGCTCTATTATTTTTGTAATTCGTTTATCTGCGTTTTTAGTAGTTATATCAAGGTGTCCGTCATGCTCCTTTAATTTTTTAATCCATTTTGTTTTCTTTAGCTTGTCAATAAATTTTTTATTATCTTTTGTCTCAAATTTAAGAGAAATAACATCCCCGCCGAGTCCTTCTTTTAACTTTGAAGGAGAATCTTTTGCTATTATTTTTCCTTTGTCAATTATTGCAACTCTATCGCATAGAAAGTCCGCTTCTTCCATATAGTGGGTAGTTAAAATTATGGTAATGTCTTCTTTTTCATTTAGATTTTTAATATATTCCCAGAGTTTTCTTCTTGTCTGCGGGTCGAGTCCAAGTGTAGGTTCATCTAAAAACAGTATGTTTGGATGATGCATTAATCCTCTCGCAACTTCTAAACGGCGACGCATTCCACCTGAATATTTTTTAACCTGATTTTTAGCCTTTCCTTTTAGTTCAACTAATTCTAAAACTTCCTCTATCCTTTCTTTTCTTAATTTTTTCTTCATTCCGTATAATCTGCCGTGAAAATCTAAGTTTTCATATCCTGTAAGCTCTTCGTCTAAACTTTGGTCCTGAAAAACAATTCCTATAGATTTTCTAATTTCATCCTGTTCATTTTTTAAATCATGTCCTGCTATTTCTGCAGAACCTTTTGTTGGCTCAAGCAGGGTTGAAAGCATGGAAATAGTTGTGGTTTTACCGGCTCCATTTGGTCCTAGAAAACCAAATAATTCTCCTTTTTCTATTTCTATATTTATAGAATCAACTGCTGTTAAGGTTCCAAACTTTTTTGTTAAGTTTCTTGTTTTAATGCTTTTCATTTAAGAGTGTTTTAATAACATGGCCATTCCTTATAATTATTGTGGTATCCAGTAAGTTATTTAAGTTATAATTTCCTCTATTACTACTGTTTTAGTATTGGGACTGTAGCTCAGCCTGGGAGAGCACCAGACTGAAGATCTGGGCGTCGTGTGTTCAAATCACACCAGTCCCACCTCAGATTTTTAAATTGATTAACTATGCAATTGGTTCTCTGTCCTGAAAAATCTGGTAACACAAAGAGTAGGCTGGACAACAATGCAATTTGTTTGCACTATATCTTGGACAAACCTACTCTTTGTGAATTGGTCCTACGTTCCGTGCTTATCTTCCAATTTGTATGCACGGAAATAAGACTCGCTAAACTCGTACTTTTTTGAAGTCTTATTTGCCCGCTGATTGATAAACCACTCTTAGAGAAATATTAAATAAAATAAAAATTAGTTATTTAATATGAATTACTTCAAAAGGTCTCAGAGAATTAAAAGATATATAGAGGAAACAGAAATTCCTCTCCGTCTTAAAAGATACTATATGGAAGATAAATGGCATATTGAAAGAAAACCATTTCCTAAATTGATAGGAGATGGTTCAATAAGTTCTGTATACAGAATTGGAAAGCTTAAAAACAGATTTGTTGCATACCGTAGAATTACAGATGATAATACTAAAGCATGGTTCAAACACGATTTCAGCAAGTACCTTAAACTTTTTGAAAATTACTGCAGAAATGCAGAGAAACTAAAAAAAGAAGGAAAACGGGTCCCGGCTTTCTGTGTTGGTGTAATCTACAGAAAAGATGGGGAAAACAAAGAAGCGGGTCTTCTTACAGAAGATTTAACTGCTGGAGGTCATGTGGAATTAGTAGACGAACATGCCAGAAAATATGGTGTCATAAATAAAATAGATATAGAGCCGAAGAAATACGGTTTTGTAAAAGGCGAAGGGGAAAAAATATACTATGATTTAGATGACTATGCAAACATAGACTATGATGAGTTCAATAGTGATAACTTGAAATACATGTCAAAAGATGCCGTAATAACTATAAATTTTTAATCAATTTAAATCAATAACTTTATAATCTTCAATTCTTAATTCAATCCATGCCCGCAGATATGCTGCCGACAGTAACATACTTTGCAACTCTTCTAGGTTTTGGTATCTTAATAATGCATTTTACCAAGAGGCATAATATTTCTGAAGCTTTCTTTCTCCTTCTAGTTGGTTTAGTTTTCGGTCCAACCGTCCTCAATTTAGTAAATGTAGGAAGCATGGGTGACATTCCAGTATTTTTAAGAACTCTTGCTCTTGTAGTAATTGCCTTTGCAAGTGCATTTCATTTAAAATTATCTACATTTAAAAGAGTTTCAACAATTTCACTTAAACTTGCATTCGGTGGGTTTTTCTTTGCAATGATCACAACTGCATTACTTGCTCATTCAATATTTTCTCTTTCCTGGATTGGAAGTTTTATTCTTGGCGCCGTAATAGGAGGAAGCTCCAGTTCAGCTATTGTAACTTTTAGAGGAACACTAAAAGAAGAAAAAGATACTCTAGATATTCTTTTAATTGAATCTATTTTCAGCGATCCATTGACGGTTCTCGTTCCTCTTCTCCTTCTCGGTTTCTTGGTAGGAACTATTTCACACCCAACTACTGCAATCTCTCAATTTTGGCAGTTGATTGCCGCCGGAGTAGGAACAGGAGTTGTAATTGGGTTTGCAGCGGTTCATGTCTTTAGAAGAACTCAAAAAGAGCTGTCCCCGATTTTAGGTTTTGCCATTGCTCTAATTACCTATGCAGCAGCTGGAAACATCGGCGGCTCCGGCATACTTGCAGTTGCTATCTGCGCTATAATCCTTGGAAATATGAAAATTCCATTCAAAAAGGACATCGGCGGTTTTGAGGATTCTCTTTCAATTATGCTGAATATTTCAGTATTTACTTTATTGGGGGCTCAAATATCTTTGATGGCAGTTCCAGGAATTTTGATGAAGGAGCTTCTTTTAATAGGAGCTTTAATTTTTATTATCAGACCTGCTTTTTCTGTTTTTGCTTTAATTAATGAACAAATGGATTTAAAAGAAATACTTCTGGTTTCATTTACTGGTCCGAGGGGAGCTGCATGTGCGGCGATTGCTGCAATACCTCTTTCAATAGCAGTAAAAGAAGGACTTACCAGCTTTATACCGGAAGCTGAAATTATTTTGATAACTGCTTTTATGGCCGTTCTCTTAACAATACTTTCAAGTACAATCTTTGGTCTAATTTTTTCAAAATACAAAGAAGATCAGGAAGAAGAAAAAGAAAAGGAAGCTAAGAAATCATCCTGATTTAAGAATTTTCCTTGCTGCTTTTTTAATTTTTTTGAGTTTTTTCTTACTAATTTTGGTTTTATTGTTTAGCTCATTAACTGTTTTTTCATTTACTTCTTTTATTAAAAGAATGCCTTTATCTGTGAATTTCTTAATTACTTTTTTATTTCCGTCTAATATCGTTACTGGATAAATTCCTTTCTTTTTAATTAAATGCCTCAAATCATTCCCTTTTGGATAATCCCATCCAATTAATCGCATTTTTTTGGCCTTCGCATACCTGATTGAATGAGCTGAAAACTTTGTATTTGTGACAAGCCAGATATTTTCAAATTTTTCTTTTGATTTTCCTTTTTTGAAGCCCTTTCTCATATCATCAATGACTGCCCAGGTCTGCAGAGCAGTTCCTAGTCCTGAATATCTATGAGGATTTATATGATGTTTGCATTCAACCAGATATTTCTTATCGTCTTTTTCAGCAATTACGTCTATCTGATGTTCTATGCATTCTCCTTGAATTATTTTGTTCCATCTGGTTTTGTATCCGTGTTCTTTAAGAATATGTCTTACGTATTTCTCAAACTGACTGTCTCCAGGATCTAAATCAGCAAGTGCCTTTTTTAAATTATAAAGAGCAGAATGCTGGCTTTTATATCTATCTAATTTTTTAAGAACAATATCTAAAATTTTTCTGGAAGAAATGCCTTCGTGTATTTCATTTTCAACTTCTTTTGAAATCCTTGATGCTACTTTTTTCGGGACGCCTGCTCTGATACAGGTCCCGTATACTTTCTTTCTTTCAAACTTTTCTTTTCTTCCGTCTACTTTAGTTATATAGACCATAAAGTTCTTTTAAGTTGACTACTTAATAATATTTTACTATGCAGATTTCAGTTATTGGCTCAAACGAATCAGCCGGAAAAGAAGCTTTAAAAACAGCTGAAGAGCTTGGAAAAGAAATAGCAAGGGCGGGCGCTGTTTTGGTGTGCGGCGGAAAACTTGGAGTAATGGAAGCCGCTTGCAGAGGAGCAAAGTTAGAAGGAGGAACAACCGTGGGAATTCTCCCGAACTCAATTGAAGAAGCAAATGAATTTTTAGATATTAAAATACCAACAGGGATCGGCTATGCCAGAAATACAATAGTTGCAAACAGCGGAGATGCAGTAATTGCCGTCTGCGGTTCAATTGGAACTTTGATTGAAATATTATATAGCTGTATTTTTGGAAAAAAAGTTATTCTTTTGAAAGGGACTAAAGGAACTGCAGATAACTTTGACAAAATAATGGAAATTCCTGAAATAAAAGAGAAAATTGAGAAATGCGGGGCAGAAGTACTTGAAGCTGAAACTCCAAAAGAAGCGGTTGAGATTGCATTGAGATCAATTTAAAATTATATAAGCCGAAGAAACCTAAAAAGAATTACTGCAGAAAATGATTCAAAATTATAACAAAATGGAACTAGCTAAAAAGATGCAGAAAGTTGAGGAGCTTGACGAAAAAGAGCTGGTGGCTCTTGATGATATACTTTAATAAGTTTAATTTCCTTTATCAATAAAGTAATAAACTACTTCTAACTTAGTTTTTCTCATGCCAAAGAGAAAACATCCAAAACATCCTCATCATAAACTTGGACAGAAAAGCAAAAAAGTAACTCTGAAAAGGGACCTCGGTTTGGTTCATGCAGTATCTGCTGGTGTTGGGATTATTTCAGGTGCAGGAATTTATGCATTAATGGGTGTTGCAACCGGCATGGCGGGAAATTCTGTCTGGATTTCATTCTTTTTTGCATCTCTTGTTGCTATTTTTACTGGTTTGAGTTATGCTGAATTAAGTTCAATGTTTCCAAAGGATGCCGGAGAATTCATTTATGCAGACCATGCTTTTGGTAAAAAAATAGCATTCCTTGTCGGCTGGCTTATATTAATTTCAGGAGTAATTGCAATTTCAACAATAGCTCTGGGATTTGCAGGTTATTTTTCTAAATTATTCGGTATTCAAAATATTCTGCCTGTTGCCATTTTAATCATAATAGTTCTTTCTTTCATTAATTTCTACGGAGTAAAGGAAACAGCATGGCTTAATATTTTATTTACAATTATAGAAGTCGGCGGGTTAGTGTTGATAATTGTTGCAGGAATTTCATACTTCGGGGCTCCAGGAATTGATTATCTGGCAACTCCTCATGGTTTAAGGGGACTGTTCAGCGCTTCCGCACTTATCTTCTTTGCTTTCATTGGTTTTGAGAGTATAATCAAATTATCGGAAGAAACAAAGAATCCGGAAGAAGTTATTCCCAAAGCATTAATTCTCTCCATTATTATTACGACAGTTTTGTATATTTTGGTTGCACTTTCAGCAGTAAGTGTCATGGGCTGGGAAGCGCTGGGGGCATCAAGCTCTCCGCTGGCAGATGTTGCAGCAATAGCATTTGGAAGTGTTGCCTTTAAAATCCTTTCAGTGATTGCTTTAATTTCAACGGCAAATACTATGATGATTTCTATGATGTCAACTTCAAGGATTGCCTATGGGATGGGTGCTGAAGAATCTTTGCCCAAATATTTGGCAAGAATCCATTCAGACCGGAAAACGCCGTGGGTGGCAATTTCAATAGTGATGACCTTTTCAATACTTTTTGCTCTGGGTGGGAACATAGGTTTGGTTGCGGAAATGACTAATTTGACAATTTATCTTACTTTTTTAGTGGTTAACATGTCTCTTATCATGCTGAGATATACATATCCGGATGCAAAAAGAACATTTAAAGTGCCTGGAAAAATAGGAAAAACTCCAATACTGCCTGTAATTGGAATGGCTCTTGTTTTATTCATGCTGTACCATCTCAAGTTATTAATAATTGCAGGAGGCATCATTTTTGTTCTGCTGGGATTTGTTGTCTATAATTGGTATGATTTTATTAAGAAGCTGGCTGAACACGGCTGGAAAGGTTTAGAAGAGATGGAAAAGAAAGAGAGAAAGAGATGGAGAAAAGAGAGGAAGGAAGAGAAGAAGTAAATTACTAAAGTTTAATTAGAGTTTAATTTTAGTAAAAAGTTGTTTTCAAACCCATCCGGCAATCATAGCAATTCCAAGAAGTATCATAATTATTCCAGCAATTAAATGCAGATATCTGATATTGTTTTCCTTCCAGCCCTTGACATCTTCAACCTGTCCAAGACCAAGATAAACAAATAAAGTTATCCCTATCATTGGAAGAACAAAAATTATGTTGTAGAATAAAAGCCATGGTATCGTTTTAATTATTTCAAGTTTAGACAATAAACCACCTGCAATTACATAAGGCCCTATTGTACAGGGCAGTAAGAAAACCGTTACAAATGCCCCTACGAGAAATGCCCCTCTCGGAGAAGTAATTCCTGAAATTATTTTCTTAACTTTCGGTCTCAAATTCATGGGCATTTCAGTTCCTAAACTGCCGGGAGTGTATTTAATGAAATCCTTTACATTCAGAAAACCAAGAATAATCGCAACAGCTCCTAAAATTTTATACAGAATTAATCTGACGGAAGTCAGCGCCTGAACCACCTGAAAAAACCTCACTATAACTAGTCCATAGAACAAATACATTACAAAGACAGAGAAAACAAATGCAAGCCCTGCCAGAAGAATATTTTTCTTCTTTTTTGGATTATAAGTAATGATTGCAATTAACATCAAACTTAAGACAGCTAAAGCGCACGGATTTACTGCATCGACTACAGCAAGAGATAAGATGCCTGCAAAAGTCAGCTCCTTATGAACTCCTGGATCAGTTCCTTCTTTTTCAGATTCCGTTTCTTCCTGCACTTCCTTTTCAGTTTCTCCAAAAAGGAAGTAAGTGTTATTTATTTGGGCTGCCTGATTGAAGCTGATTTTTGAGCTTGAAATTGGTGCAGAGCCCCCTGGAGCAATTTCGTCAGTGTATTTCTTAACAATTTCTTCCGGATTTTCCGAAAATAAAAACTCTTTGACAAGCTCACTGCTTACATTTTCTTTGTTTACAGGGAGACTTACTAAACGGTTTTGATACCAGAGTTTTGGAGCCCCTGGAAGTTCAGTTAAATCAAGTTCATCAAAGCTTTTTTCTCCCTCCGGAAAAAGACATTTACTGCCTGAATTTTCTTCAATCAGTTTTTCTGTATTCTCAATAATTGGGACATCGCCTGTTAACGTAGTATTTTTGTCAAAAATCAATAGGGGAATTCCAAAGCCGGTTCCGTAGGTTTCTTCGTAGTCATACATTATCTGTCCGTTTACTCTCTGCTGGTAAACTTCATATTCAATAACTATAAAATTCGACTTTTCTTCAAGAAGTTCATCTAATAAATATGGGTCGGATTTGGCGCAGTGCGGGCATCCAATTCCTGTAAAGTAGACGGCGCAGCTCAAATCTTCCGGCGCTTCCTGCGCATTTATACTGGGAGCTAGAGAAAATAAGAAAACTGCTGATATTGCAAGCAACAGTATTTTTTTGTTCATCTGAGTTTTAGATTTTATGAATTACTAAACTTAAATGTTTCGGTTAATTTTCTTTCAGTTCCATCGTTTCAAAAAGCTCTTTCAGGTCGACTTTCGTATTTACACAGCCCGTTTTTTCAAGCTGAACTCCAATTGCAGGAATTCTGTATTTCGCACAGTTGTTAAGTCCTTCTTTCAATTCAAATAAACAGCCGACTCCGAGAACGGCATCCGGCTTTACTTCTTTTATTCTTCTGGATGCGAATGTCCCGCCGGGAGCTATTGAGTATTTATATCCTAAATCTTCTGCTTTTTCTACAATATTTTTAACTTTACATCTTCCGCATTTAGCGCATCTTATTCCTCTTTTTGTTGTTTTTGCAGGACATTTCGTTGCATGTCTTAAACACTGAGGAAGAAGCAGCAGCCTGTTTTTATATTTAGTTTTTTTGAAAGCTGTCAGATTAAGCTTGTTTCTTATGTTAACTTCAAGCTGTGTTACTGCATCGCTTTCTAATTTAAAAAATGAGAGAATGGCCTGAGCCGGACTTTCAAAAGCGGATATGAGAAGTATTATTAGATGTGGAAAAATTATTTTGTCTGTTTTCAATGAAATTATTGTTAAAACAGAAAGCAGTGATATTGAAACTACAGCAACTGCAATCAATGATAAGGCAATTGTCCCTAATAGGTATATTGCGTTCATTTGTTTTCTTTGATTTTTTCAAAGTCCTCCTTCAAGACTGATTTCATATTTGGATTATATGTGGCTGCAGCCGGATGATAAAGCGGAATTATTTTTGCATTCAGGACTAAATTATTTACATTGAATTCCTTTCCGTGAATTTTTCCAATTCTCTCTGTTTTAAATCCGTATTTTTCAAGTATGTATTCTGATGCAAAATTTCCCATTGGACAGATAAGTTTCGGCTTTATTAACTGAATCTGCCTCTCCAAATAGTTTGAAGTGCAGATTTTAATTTCATCTTCTTTTGGGTTTCTGTTGCCGGGAGGTCTGCATTTCACTACATTTGTAATGTAAACTGAAGCTCTTTCAAGATTGATTGAATCCAGGAGCTCGTCTAAAATATCACCGGCTTTTCCTACAAAGGGCTTTCCCTGCTGGTCTTCATTTCTGCCGGGGCCTTCTCCTATAAATAGAATGTCTGCATCTTCCGGTCCTTCTCCGGGGACTGCCTTTGTTCTTTTTTCAGAAAGACGGCACTTTTTACAATTTATTATTTCTTTGTCTATTTTTTGCATTTTTTCACTCATTCTTTTCAGTTTTCTCCTCTAAACTTACATCTCTAATCATACATACATCATGGACTACTTCAATATTATTATTTTTGCAGTAATTTACTGCTTTTTCCGATTCAGAACCCGGCTGCATCCAGATTTTAGTGATCCCAAGTTCTTTACATTCTTTAACAATTTTCTCAGTTACTTTCGGTTTGACTATAGTTACTGCAACATCTATCTTTTCAGGAATTTCTGAAAGGTTGGAGTAGCATTTATCCGAATCAATTTCAGAATATTTTGGATTTACCGGATAAACTTCAAGACTGTTTTCCTTTAAATTCTTGAAAACTTTCCAGCCCCATTTATCTTTATTTGTAGTTGCCCCTACAACTGCAAAAGTATTCTCTTTTTTCAGGAATTTTTCAAGATTCATTTAATGTAAGAATTTTACCGCAATCATTAAGAAGAGACCCAATAAGAAAGCAAAGAAGTGCAGAATGCTTTTGATTAATGTTTCACATTTCTTCATTTCGGGAACTAAATCAGCAGATGCAATGTAAATGAAATTTCCTGCGGCAAAAGGAAGCAAAAATACAACTGACTCTCCTACAATTCCTGCAAGATATAGTCCAAATAACCCTCCAATAATTGCCGGAATAGCAGAGATGAAATTCAATACAAGGGCTCTTACTTTCTCAAACCCGCCGTAAATCAAAACTCCAAAGTCGCCTATTTCCTGCGGAATTTCATGAAGGGCGACAGCTATGGTTGTTACTATTCCAATTTCAATTCCTGCAATAAATGAGCCTGCAATTACCAGTCCGTCAATGAAATTATGGACTCCGTCTGAAATAAGTATTAAGTAGGAAACTGGTTTTTTCAGGGTATGACTAGTTGAATGGCAGTGATGCCAGTGAATGAATTGTTCAAGGATGAAAAAGGTGCAGTATCCAGCAAGAAGGTACAAAAATATCGTAAAACTTTTTGAAATTCCCGCCTCCATGATTGCCTCCGGAAGTAAATGCAGGAAAGCGCCTCCAATTAAAGCACCGGCTGCAAATGCAACTAATCCAAGGAGTATTTTATCAAGAAGTTTTTCTTTTAAGAAAAGCGTAGCAGCTCCAACCCAGGATATTAAACTAACTAAAAATGTTGCCAGGAGTACCCAAATTAATACATTCATTTTAAAATGAATAAGGAGTAAGTCTATTTAAGTTTTGAGCTTATTTTTTGTTTTCTTTTTTAATTCCTTTGTCTTTTGGCGGTTTGCATCCGCTTCTTCCTTTATTCATACGTTTTCCTTTTCCTGAGCCGTCTTTTTTAGGAACTCCTTTTTTCCCTGTGTTGTTGGTCATATATCTCCCTCCTTTTATTTTTATAGCCAATCCTTTTACAATTGCTTCTGCTATCTTTCCATGTCCATTTTCAAGTATTCTATGAAACGTCGGCTGAGAAATGCCCATCTTTTCAGCAGATTCCTGTTGTGTTTTCTTTTCAAAATCATGGAGCCGGACTGCTTCAAATTCATCTACACCGAGCTCTATAATTCCTGTTTCTGAAATTCCGACGCCCGCTGGTTTAAAGTAATCTACATCCGGCTCTCTTCTTACTCTTCTGAATCTGTATGGCCTTGGAGGCATTATTCTTCTAACTCCCTGATTCTTTTTTCTACTGCTTTTAGTTCTTCTTCAATGGCTTTTTTCTCTTCTGTAAGTGCTTCTTTTTCTTCCTTTTTTGTTAATGGGGCTGGAGCTCCGTAGAATCTTCGTCCAGACCTTCTTCTGTACCCCTGTCTAAAACCTCTTCTGCATTTGTATCCTGCACCGCAAGGGCCCAGACCTCTTCCTGTTCTTGGTCCTTCTCCTCTTGGACCTGTTCTGTTAAATCCTGGCATAGTTATCACCTCTTATTATGAATATATATTCATAACTAGTATTTAAAGGTTTTGCACGTGAAAAGGAATTCAAGAAATCTTTTTAAAGAGAACTAAACTATCTTTGCTTGAGGTGGTAAAAATTAAAAAAACCATAGAGAATTTAACAAAAGCATTCATTGGTGAAAGTCAGGCAAGAAACCGTTATACTATTTATTCAAAAATAGCTAAAAAGGAAGGCTACGAGCAGGTATCTGAATTATTTCTGCTTACAGCTGAAAATGAAAGAGAGCACGCAAAGTGGCTTTTCAGAATGATAAACGACCTAAAAAAGAAAAGTAGCGAAGACCTTGATGAACTAGAAGTAGATGCATCTGCTCCAATAATTCTTGGAGATACTGCTGAAAATTTAAAATCTGCAATTGAAGGAGAACATTATGAAAATACCGAAATGTATCCTGGATTTGCCGATACTGCTGAAGAAGAAGGATTTTCTGATATTGCAAATAGATTAAGAGCAATTGCAAAAGCAGAAAAGCACCATGAAGAAAGATATTCAACACTTTTAAATGAAGTTCAGGGAAAAACTGTTTTTGAAAAGGAAGAGGAAACAGCTTGGGTCTGCAGAAAATGCGGATATGTACATAAAGGCAAAAAACCGCCGGAAAAATGCCCGTCATGCGACCATCCAAAAAATTACTTTGAATTAAAGTGCGAGGTTTACTAATGACAGAAATAAATGAAATATACAAATGCGACATCTGCGGAAATGTTGTAAAAGTATTGGAATCAGGAGTTGGAAAGTTGGTTTGCTGCGGCGAAGAAATGAAAAAACTTGAAAACTATTCTGAATCTTAATACAAAACTCAAAAAACACATAATAATTAACTATTGAACGGAGGTTAACATGGTAAAATTATATGTTTGTGAAATATGCGGAGAACCGTATCTAGGAGGAGAAGCACCGGATGACTGTCCTTTCTGCGGAGCTCCAAAGAAATATATCGGAATGTCTGAAGACTATTCAACTTTATGGGGTATCGAATTGAATGAACAGGAAGAAAAGGATATGAAAAGCACTCTTGGTTTGGAAGTAAATGCAACAGCATACTACAAAAAGGTTGCTAAAACTCAAGAGAAATATTCCAAATATGAAAGACTTTTCAAGCAGTTTGCAAGGGTAGAAAAAGAGCATGCAGAAGTTGCTTCAAAATTCCTTCAAATTGAAATGCCCGAATTTACAGGAGAGGACTCAAAAGGAAGCATAGATGCAGATTTGGAAAGAACTGTTGAACTTGAAAACGGCGCAATTGAAAAATACAAATCTTTCATGCAGAATGCAGAAAACGAGAAGGTAAAAACATTCTATGATGCGCTTATTCACGCCGAAGAAGGACACGATGAGTACGCTTCAGCGGAGCTGAAATAACTGCATAAATTGAATATCTGAATAAAGGAATCAAGAGTTCCTTGAAGTACCTATAGGTTTTAATGTACTGATTCGGGAGTATCTTCTGTTTCTATTTAAAATGGAAGAACTGATTGAACTTGTCAAATCTCTGCTGAATACTGAAGTAAACAGCAGAATAGAAAAGAGATTATCTGAATTTAAAAAACTTGGAGAGAAAGAAAGGAAGCATTTATTCAGCGAGCTTGCTTTCTGCATTCTTACAGCTAATTTTGACGCTAAAAGAGCAATTGAAATTCAGGATAAGATTGAGAAAGGTTTCTTAAATTATTCGGAAGGGAAGCTTGCAAAGAAACTGAAAGAACTCGGATACAGGTTTCCCAACAAGAGAGCAGAATATATAGTTGAAGCAAGAAAACATCTGGACGAGCTGGAGAGTATTAAGGATAAAGAAAAACCAAGAAAATGGCTGGTTGAAAACATCAAAGGTTTAGGATACAAAGAAGCAAGTCACTTTTTAAGAAACATCGGTTTTGGAAACTATGCAATAATTGATTTTCATATAATTGATATTTTGGAAAGACACAGAATAGTTGAAAAGCCGAAAACCCTTACAAAAGGAAAGTACCTGAAAATTGAGAAAATTCTATCTGAGCTGGCTGAAAAACTAACTATGAGCCTGGCTGAACTTGATTTATATTTATGGTTCCTGGAAACGGGAAAAATTTTGAAATAGAAGAATATAAATAATTACTTCAAATAACCAAAAACAGAGGTTGATACTCATGAACGACAAAAAATACGAACTTCCGGATTTACCATATGGATACAAAGATTTGGAACCTTTCATTTCTGAAAAACTTTTGAAGATACACCACGACAAGCATCATGCAGGCTATGTAAACGGAGCAAATGCAATTCTGGAAAAAATGGAAGACGGCAGAATCCATGGAAAAAATTATCCAATCAAAGCAACCCTTAAGGCCCTTTCATACAATATTGGGGGGCATGTACTTCATTCAATTTTCTGGCCTTCCATGACTCCAAAAGGAAAGGGAGGAGGACAGCCCGGAGGAAAACTTGCCGACACAATAGAAGATGAGTTTGAAAGCTTTAAAAGATTTAAAGAAGAATTTTCGTCAGCAGCAAAAAGTGTCGAAGGCTCCGGATGGGCTGCACTGACTTACTGCAAGAAGACAGACAAGCCAATGATAATGCAGATAGAGAAGCATAATGTCAATATATTTCCTACCTTTGAAATCCTTTTAACTTTGGATGTATGGGAGCATGCATACTATCTGGACTACGAAAACAACAGAGGCGATTTTGTTGACAAATTCTGGGATTTCGTAAACTGGGATAATGCGGAAAAAAGATTCAAAAAACTGTTTTAAGCCAGTATGTCTTCTCCGGTAGAATCAAATACATAAAGATAGGACCTATCAATTTCTTTAGTGGTTTTTAGCTTATTTTTAAGGTCGTCCGCATCTTTGAAAGGAAGTATATGTATATCCTCTTTAGGAGCTTTCTTGAATATCTTCTTAAATGAGTCAGATGAAACGTGGTATTCAGTACCTGCAGGAAGCCGTGCTTCGTAAATAAGTCTCTTTAAGTAAAGTCTTGCTTTGCTTTCATCTTCTTTATCTACCTCCGGCATCCATAAGACAATTCTGCCGACCCAGTTCTTATACAATTGATAGCCTGTAAGCATTGCAAGGTCAAAGGACCTGTCTTCATAAAAATCTTTCTCCAGGACGTCAGAAGGAAGCCAGATATGTATGTCCTTTTCAGAGCCGAGGCCTATATCTTTACTTTTATCAAAGAAAACCATGCCTGTTTTCTCGCTTAAAGCTTCTTCAAGCATTTTTTTCCTCTGCTTTTGAGTAAAAACAGTTGGTTCAGCGGGCAGGAAGAGTATGTTAGGATGGAAGAACTGCCCTTCAAGCGCCTGAAATGCAATGCAGATGTCATCTACATAGTCCTTACCGCAGTCTACCTTTGTATAGCTCGTGAAGAAGCCCTCTTTGCCGAATTTTTCTACAAGTTCAGGGAGAGCTTTCTGTTCTTTTTCTAATTGTTCTTCATCAAGCTCAAGGTCTTTATTTGCATAATCTTCATCTGCTTTTAATCCAAGAACGGTAAGCGTCCCGTTCGGATAGAGTATTGATTTGATCAAAGAATATGCACTTAGAAGAGTTTCAGATGTTACAACTGGAATTAATAAGTTGGCTTTCCAGACATGTTTTTTTGATTCTGGAAGGGAATAAACTTTCTTTGCAGCCCATTCCGTAAGGGCGTAAAACAGACCTGACCGGATATCTCCTGCTTCCGGTTTTAACTTTCTTTTTACTAAATATACATATGTCAGGAAAACAAGGACAAGAGCCAGAATTCCTGCAATTGGATTTATGTAGAACATGAAAGCAACTGATGCAAGCACACCATATAGAGGAATTAATTTAGAAATTTTAAATGTGGGTCTGAAGCTAACGAATCCCATCGTCTGTTCAATGAAAACAGAGAAATTAATCATTGTATATGAAATGAGGAAAAACATTGTAAGGATTGGAGCTATTTTGTTCAGGCTTCCAAGAGAAACGGTTATGAAAATTAAAAAAGCAGTGAATATTGTTGCATTTCTCGGCTCTCCTCCCTCCGATCTTTTTGAAAAAAAGTTACTTAAAGGAAGAATGGAGTTCTTTCCAAGAGCATTTAAAAGCCTAGGGGCAGCTGCAAATGTCGTTAATGCGCTTGAAAATGTTGCTGAAAGAATTCCCAGAAGTACGAGCGGAGCATACTTGGCAAGTTCAACCATTATCAGATTATTGCCTGTCAGAACTTCAGGAGAAGCTGAAAACCCAAGCCAGAATGTCATGAAAATATAAATCAGGGCAGTAACTCCTACTCCCCAGAGTACTCCTTTTGGTATCTGTCTTTTAGGATCAGTAAGCTCTCCGGACATGCCGACTCCCGCCATTAATCCAGTTACTGCCGGGAAGAATAAGGCAAAGAGAGGCCAGAAGCTTGCTCTTGAAAATGCTGAAATGCCCGGCGTGTATATATTCTGCAACCAGTTCCCTCCGGCAAAAATAGAAACAAGAGATGCAATAACTATGAAGAAAACAATTAATTGGGCGTGTATTGCATATTTCAAGTTTATAAATGTTAAAAGGAAAAGGGCGATGAATATGCCGTAAACGACTATGATGCCGGGCTGGTTGGGAAATAAAAATTTCCATGCTTCTTTAAAACCAAAGATATACAAAGCTACAGAAAGAGTCTGAGCAAGATATAATGGAAGACCAGTACTTCCGCCGATTTCTAAACCAAGGGTTTTTGAAATGATTGAATACGCTCCGCCGGCGCCTATTCGTATATTCGTAGTAATTGAACTTAAAGACAATGCAGTTGAAACAGTAACCGTTACTGCTAGAATAAGTATCAAAAGAGTTCCGAGGATGCCGATTGAACCTACGATGTATCCAAGTCTTAAATAAAGAATAACTCCTACAATACTTAGGAAAGTAGGGATGAATACTCCTCTGAAAGCCCCGAACTGCCTCGAACCTATTCTGTTTACAAGTCTTTTAATCAGGTCTTCTGTTTCCATAAATAGTAAAAAGGATTTGAGTTTTTATTTCTTTTCTTTAACAACTTTCAGGAAATTTTTGAACATATCTAAACCATATTCAGTATGCTGGACTTCAGGATGAAATTGGACTCCGTAGATTGGTTTTTCAGTATGTTTAACTGCTTCAAATTTACAGTCGTTTGAGTGAGCCAGGACTTCAAGTTTGTCTGAAATTTCTTCAATTTCGTCATTATGCGAGTTCCAGACTGTCTGTTTTTCAGGAAGTCCTTTAAAAATATCATTTTCCTTGTCAATGATTATTTCAGTCTTGCCGAATTCCGGCTTCTCTGCAGCCCTTACTTTTCCGCCGAATTTTTTGGCAATTAACTGATGGCCGGCGCACATTCCAAGAATAGGGCCGTCAAACTTTTCCAGATATTTTGAACAGCTGCCCATTCCTGCTTCTTCTCCCTGCCCTACTAATGAGCCGGAGCCGGAGAAAACAAGGCTGTCTGCTTCAATATCTTCAATTTTAGTAGTATTTGAAATAATTTCTGCTTCAGAACCGGCATCTTCCAGAGTTCTTTTAATTCTGTGAGTATACTGCCCGCCGTTGTCAACTACTGCTGTCTTAACCATTATTCCCACTCAATTGTTCCAGGCGGTTTATTTGTTATATCATAAACCACTCTGTTTATCTCGTCTTTCAATTTATTATTAATTTTATTTGAAATTCTTTCTAATAATTCAGGAGGAAATTTTGAAAAGTTGGCAGTCATTCCGTCTGCACTCTGAACTGCTCTGACTGCAATCGTATTTCCGTAGGCTCTTAAATCACCCTGAACTCCGACTGATTTTACTGGAAGTAAGGCGGCGAAGTACTGCCACGGCAGTTCAATTTCACCTTTTTCAGCTGATTTTTCAATTTCATTTCTTGTTATGTAATCTGCTTCCTGCAGAACTTTGACCTTTTCTTCAGTAACTTCTCCTAAAATTCTGACTGCAAGACCAGGTCCCGGAAACGGCTGTTTTTCATACAAATCTTTTGGAACTGAAAGTTCGGAAGCAACTTCTCTTACTTCGTCTTTATAGAGCTCTCTCAGAGGTTCGACCAATTTTAAATTCATTTCTTCCGGAAGCCCTCCAACATTATGATGGCTTTTAATTGTATCCGTCTGTCCGGAATACCCTGTTCCGGATTCAATCCAGTCAGGGGCTATAGTTCCTTGAATTAAAACTTCGGCGTCTTCAATTTTTTCCGCTTCTTTTTCAAATATATCGATAAAAAGCTCGCCGATTATTTTTCTCTTTTCTTCCGGGTCAGTAACTCCTTTCATTGCTTTAAAGAATTCGTCTTGAGCTTCAACAAGCGTTGCATTTACTCCTGCACTTTTCAGAGCTTCAATAACTTTTTTGCTTTCATTTTTCCTCATTAAGCCCGTATCTACATGGATGGCAGTAAGTCTGTCTCCAATTGCTTTAGAACATAAAAATGCTGCAGTTGTTGAATCAACCCCGCCGGAAACTGCAATGATTGCCTTTCCTTCAGGGATTTCTTCCTTTATTTCTGCAATTTGATTTTTAATAAAATCTTTTGGTTTTACCATGGTTAGTAATGGGTGTTGTCCTTTATAATTTTATTTCCTTCAACCGCTCTCCCTATAACCATTGCCTCATTCAAAGTATCAAGAGCCTTTTCTGCTTCTGATTCGGGAACAACTACGCAGAATCCGATTCCCATGTTAAAAGTCTTATACATCTCTTCTTCAGGAACATGTCCTCTCTTCTGAATCTTTTTAAAAATTTCCGGGACTTCCGGCCAGTTGGTTATTTTAAAGCCGATATTTTCATTCAATCTTTTTAAATTCAGCAGACCGCCCCCGGTAATGTTTGCAAGCCCGGTAACTTCCACTTTATCAAGCAGATTGAGAATTTCTTTAACATAAATTTTAGTAGGAGTCAAAAGCTCAACTAAATCAGATTTATCATGAAGCAGCTTCCTTGCCAGAGTCAAGCCGTTTGAATGAATTCCTGAACTTAACAAGCCGATTAAAACATCTCCTTCCTTGATATTTTCTCCTGTAACTGCCTTTTCAGTTTCAACAATACCGACAGCTGTTCCTGCAATGTCAAAAGCATTATCGTCTCCTGCAATTATTTCAGGAAGTGTTGCTGTTTCTCCTCCTATAATTGCAATTCCTGCCTGCTCGGCTCCTTTTTTCAGCCCTTCGCCGATTTCAGACATTATATTTTCGTTCGGCTTTCTTACAGCCAGATAATCAACCAATGCAATCGGTTCAGCTCCAAGGCAGATTAAATCATTTACATTCATTGCAATTAAATCAATGCCTACAGTATCATACTTTTCAAGCTGTTCTGCAATTAAAACTTTTGAGCCGACGCCGTCCGTGCTTAAAGCCAGAGCCTTCCCGTTTCCAATATCAATTAAATTCGCAAAAGTTCCTATATCCTTTAAAACTCCTTTCCTGTTTTTGAAAGTTTCAGAAAGCTGTTCGGCAATTGCCTTAATAGCTTTCTCTTCTTCAGAAATATCTACTCCTGCTTTTGAATAAGACCATTCTTCCATTTGAATATTAAAGCCAGTCGCCTTTCGGCTTCTTTTCTTTTTTAGCTGAACTGCCTGTATCAGAAGATTCCTGATTGAACATGCCCATCATCCCGCCGGGGAATTTTCCTTCATCTGAGTTTGAACTTGAACTGTCCGAGCTTTCTAAACCTGAAACACCAGGTATTACAGATGAACCGCTGGATTCTGAACTTTCAGACAAGCCTGGAATTTTAATTGAACCGGACTCTGAATTATTATCTTTTACAGCTGGAATCGTATTTGAAACAATCGAACTTTCAGTGCTTGAACTTTCTCCTGTTAAAACTTCAGGATATTTCAGACCGAGAATTCGGATTGCCTGATAAGCTGCATTTTTGCCGTTGTCAATTCCTACCGTTCCAACAGGAATGCCTGAAGGCATTTGAACGATGGAAAGAAGAGCGTCTAAACCTCCTAATCTTACATTTTTAGGAACGCCGATAACAGGTTTTGAAGTTAAACTGGCTACAACTCCGGGAAGAGCTGCAGCAAGCCCTGCAATGCATATAAAAACATCTGATTGCGCCTGCTGTGCAATTTTCTTAACTTTTTCAGGCTCTCTGTGAGCAGAAGCCTGAACTAAACTATAAGGTACTTTGAATTTTTCTAATATTGAGACTGCTTTGTCTGCAATATTTTTGTCGGAATCCGATCCCATTATTATTGTTACATGCTTCATGCTCTGGAATAGAATTTAATTGTTTATTAAGTTTTTTAAATTAAGGAATTTAGGAATTGTTTTCAATTAATCCAACTAAAAATTCTTCAGATTTATTTTCTCCGTAATATCTGTAAAATTCCGGCTTCTGTTTAATCCTTTTAATCAGTCTTTTTCTGATAATTTTCAAATCTCTTTCTTTTGGCTTCCAGTCCTTCAATTTGTTTTTCTTAATTCCTTTCAAACTTACTGTTTTTCCGGGTTTGAAGCCCCTTTTATTCATCTCTTTTTTCAATTTTTCGTGCCTTTTCTTCAAGTAAAGAACTTTGTTCTTGAAAAATTTCATATGTCCCTTTCCAAGTGTAAATTTATCTGGAATATTTTCAATACTTGGATAACTCCTGATATATTCAACTAACATCAAAATTTCTGCATATTCTGCAATTAAATGCTGGTCCGCCAGCTTTTCAGGAGAAATTAGATTTACTCTGACCATTTTACCTCAGCTTTTGCATGTGGTCAATTCTTTCCTGTATCAAATCCCTTGTTCCTACATCTCTTCTATAGTAGAGGTCGTCTGTCTTAATATTCTGAACTGAACTTTCTGCAATTCTTTCAGCTTCCCCTAAATGGTCTGCAATTCCGACAACTCCTAAGCTTCTGGAAGTTGATGTATAAATCCCGTCTTCTCTTTTATCTACTGATGCATAGAAAAGTTTTCCTCCAGCTTCCTTTACTGCCTTTTCATCAACAGGTATTTTTGTAGGTCCGCCGATTTTTGATTTGTCCGGATACCCTTTCGGAACTAAATACTTGCATACTGTAGCCTTCTTTTCAAAGTCAGCTTTCTGTAAATTTCCTTCAAGAATTGACATACATATACTTGAAAAATCAGTTTTTAAGAGAGGCAGAACATTCATTGCCTCCGGATCTCCGAATCTTACATTGTATTCAATAATTTTCGGTCCGTTTTTTGTAAGCATGAACTGTCCGTATAAAACTCCTCTGTAAATTAAATCTGTTTTTTTCTTCAAACCGTCAATCGTCTGCTTCATAATTGAAAGCGCATCTTCAACATCTTTTTCATTTACAAAAGGAAGTGAATGATTAGAATCTGAATACGAGCCCATTCCGCCAGTCATTGGGCCTTTATCTCCCTCAAGAAGAAGCTTATGGTCCTGAACCAGAGGCATTTTAACAACATTTTTTCCGTCAGTGAATACCTGCAGAGTAAATTCTTCTCCTTCAAGTTTTTCTTCAATAACTACTGTTCCGGAGCCCCCTATTTTTTCGTCAATTACTTCATTTGCATATTCTCTCACTTCAAGCAGGTCTTTTAAATGAATTCCCTGCACTTTGACTCCTTTTCCTCCGGTAAGTCCGGCCGGCTTGACAACAACTTCTGTATTAAATTTCTTCAATGCATTCTTAATGTCTGATTTTGTATTGCAGACAGCAAATTCCGGATGTCCTGTAGGAACATATTCCTCCATTAAACTTCTGCAGAATGCTTTGTCAGCTTCAAGTCTGGCTGCAGTACTCGTAGGAGCGACAACAGGCAGTTCGTTTTTTAAAAGAATGTCGCTGACTCCTTCAGCTAAAGGTTTTTCAGGTCCAAAAAATATGTAATCTGGGTCAACATGAAGAGCGTATTTCAAAACCTCTTTTCCATCATTTACCTTTCCAATTTTAGTTTCTTCAGCCAGCTCTGCAATTCCCGGATTGTTGGCTCCCATAAATGCATATAAGTCTGAATTCTGCGCCATTTGTTCTGCAATTGCATGCTCTCTGGCGCCGTTTCCAATTAGTAGCGACTTCATTTTTTCTTTTCCTCTTTCCACTTATCTCTTTCCTTATTTCTTGACCTGCTTAGATTCTTTTTCTGTTTTTCAGTAACTTCAGTAGGATATTCTCCGTTTAGACATGCCATGCAGAGCTCGTTGTCCCTGTCGAGCGCATTTTTTAAGCCTTCAATAGATTGATAAGTAAGTGTGTCTGCCCCTATTTTCTTTCTAATTTCCTCAATTTCCTTCTGTCCTGCAATTAGTTCATTTTTGTCTGCAAAATCAATTGCATAATAACAAGGGAATTTAATTGGCGGACAGGCAGACAGGAAGTGGATTTCTTTTGCTCCTGCATTCCTGATTAAACTAATAAGCTTCTTTGAAGTTGTTCCTCTAACAATTGAATCGTCAATTAGTGCAATTTTTTTACCTTTAATTTCCTTAATTACTGGGTTTAATTTCAGTCTTACGGCGCTTTCTCTCTGCTCCTGCGTAGGCATGATAAATGTTCTCCAGGAATATCTGTTTTTAATTAGTCCTTCTCTGTAAGGAACATCAATTTCATTTGCAAATGAGAGTGCTGAAGTTCTTGAAGTATCAGGAACTGGAATTACAACATCGACTTCTTTTCCTTTTTTCTTCCATTTTTTTGCAAGCTCTCTTCCGAGTTTAAGTCTTGCTTCATATACTCCTTCTTTTTCAATAACTGAGTCCGGTCTTGCAAAATAAACCCACTCAAACATACAGTGCTTTCTTCCTGAATTTTTAACAACTTTTGAATGTATATTTAAATCATTATCAATGAAGAAAACTTCTCCAGGTTTAACATCTCTGATTATTTCATATCCATTTACTTCAAGTGCAACGGTTTCAGATGCAAAAGCGTAGCTTGTTTTTCCGTCAAGTTCTTTCTTTCCGAATATCATCGGTCTGATTCCTTTCGGGTCTCTGAATCCGACTAAACCTTTTCCTGCAATTAATCCTACACAGGAATATCCGCCGTTTAAAACATCCATTGTATTATTAGCTGCTTCAAAGATTTTTTCCGGAGTGAAGTTCTTGTCGTGAACCTGCTTGAAAAGTTCAACTGAGAAAACTTTCATTATTGCTTCAACGTCGCATTTTGATCTTAATCTTCTCTGATAGTTATCATAAAGCCATTCTTTAACTTCGTCATAATTAACTAAATTGCCATTATGAGCCATACCAATTCCATACGGGCTGTAAGTAGTAAACGGCTGAGAATCTCTATGAGGATCTGAACCAATTGTCGGATATCTGACATGCCCAATTCCAATATTTCCGTGCATTCCTTTCAAATTGTTCTTATTGAATCCTTCTGAAACAAGCCCTACTTTCTTTTTCAGGAAAAATTCGTCGTGGTCAAAAGTAAGCATTCCGGAAGAGCTCTGACCCCTATGTTGAATTGTAAGCATTCCGGTGAATAACTCGTATGCTGCCGGTCTTTCACCTATAATTCCAATAAATCCGCACATTTTATTTTTTTCTATGTTTTTTGTATAGTTTTCTTAGGTTTTTCAGAGAATCTCTGATATGGTTCCTTTTTTCTCCGAATCTTTGGGAAGGTCTTTTTACCATAGAGGTTATCTCTCCAAAAACAGAATCGATTGAATCAATAACTTCAGTTATTATTTTAGAGAATTCATCAAACTCGCCTTTTGTTACATACTTCTTAGTAAGCTCTTCAAATTCTTCTCTTGTAATGTACTTGTCGTCCCCCATTTTAAACCTCCTTCTTGATATAGTCAACTAATGACTTAAACACAGCTAATCCTTCTCCTTCATTCTTTAAATTCTTTTCCCGGGTCCATGAATAATGATTAAAAGGATTCAGGATTCTTTCTGGATGGGGCATCAGCCCGAAAACATTTCCCTCTAAATTGCAGACTCCTGCAATGTCTTCAACTGAGCCGTTTGGATTCTCCGGATATTTTAAGTCTGCTGGACTGCCGTCCGGTTTTACATACTTAAACATAATTTGATTATTGTCTTCAAGAGTTTTCAAAGATTCTTTTTCTTTCCCTGGTTTGAATGTAAGTCTGCCTTCTGCATGTCCTACTGGAAAGCATCTGACTTCTCCGACATCTAAATTATAAGTAAAAGAACATTTTCTCAAATTTTTCAAGTAGACAAATCTGGATTCAAACTTAGCGCTTTCATTTGTGGTTAAAGCAGTTTCAACTGTCCCGGGAAGAAGGCCTAAATTTGTTAAAACCTGAAAACCGTTGCAGATTCCTCCTACAACTTTTCCTTCTTTTACAAAATTTTCAAGCTCCTTTTTCAGTTTACTCTGAATTCTCGCGGTCCAGATTGCTCCTGCTCTTACATAGTCGCCGGCAGAAAACCCTCCCGGAAAAACCAATGCATCATAATCCGAAAGCTTTCTTTCCCTTTCTTTTGAGCAGTTTCCAGTTAATTGTTTTAAATGAACTTTTTCCGCTTCAGCTCCCGCCATTCTGAAAGCTCTCTCTGTTTCGTCTTCGCAGTTTGTTCCTTCAATCAGAGTAATGCATACTTTTGGTTTCATTAGTCCGCCTCCGAATAAATTGGCTCTTTCCAGCTTTTGTAAATTTCATCTAAATCAAGTTCAATCAAATCATCAATTTTCAATTTTTTATCTTCAGTTGTCTTACCAAGTTTTGTAATTTCAACGTTTTCAAAACGTTCCAGACTGTTCCGAACTGTTTCAGGCTTCATTTCAATTATCCATCTGCCGTTTGACTCTGAAAAAAGTTTATGGTCGGGTCTTTCAACATCTCCCGAAAGGTTTTCAATTGAAATTTCAGCTCCAAATCCGCCGGACATTAACATTTCAGACAAAGCTGCTGAAAGTCCACCTTCTGAGCAGTCGTGGCAGCTCTCAATTAATCCTTCATCCATTGCTTTCAGTATGGCTTCCGCCTTTTTCTTGAACTTTTCCGGTTCAACTCTCGGAACTACTTTTCCTTCTTTTTCATGAACTTCTCTGAAATATTCTGAGCCTCCTAATTCAACATTAGTTTCTCCAATCAGGTAGAGCTCGTTTCCGGCTCCCTTTACATCCATGCTGACTGCTTTTTCAACATCCTCAATTAATCCGCAGCATAGGACTGTAGGAGTAGGTTTGATTGCTCCGAAATGGCTCTCATTGTAAAATGAAACATTTCCTGAAACAAAAGGAACCTGCATTTTGTCTGCAATGAAATACATTCCTTCACAGGCAGCTTTAAACTGCCCCATAATTTCCGGTTTTTCAGGATTTCCAAAGTTTAAACAATCAACCATTGAATGTGGTTTCGCTCCCACTGAAATAAGATTCCTGAAACTTTCTTCTACTCCGGAAGCTGCGCCCCAATAAGGATCAATCTTAGTCATTTTTGAATTAACATCCGTTGAAAGAGCCAGACCTTTTCTACTTTTTTCAACCGGCTTAATTATTGAAGCATCTCCTGGTCCGGGAGTTTCAAATTTCCCCTGCATCGGAGTCAGGGCTGTATTTCCTCTGATTGTGTGGTCATATTGTCTGATTGCAAACTCCTTACTTGCAATGTTATAAGAACCAATAACTTTTAGAAGCGCTGAATTGTAGTCTGAAGGTTCCGGAACTTCTTCTTCGGGCCCTTCATATGATTCAAAGTCTTCCGCCGGTCTTACGCAGTCAACTCCGCCGTTAATGAATTCAATATCCATGTTGTAAATCTGCTCTCCATTGTATCTGACTTCTACCTTATCACCTGAAACAACTTTTCCAACAACTGCGGATTCAACGTCCCAGAAGTCAAGAATTTCAAGAACGTTATCAAGATTTTCAGGATCTACTGAAAGCATCATCCTTTCCTGGCTTTCCGAAACCCAGATTTCCCAGGGTGCCATTCCTTTTTCTTTTACAGGAACTTTATCAAGATCAATCTCTGCTCCAAAACCAGCAGAATGAGCCATTTCTCCGACTGCGCAGCTGAGACCGCCTCCTCCTAAATCCTTTAATCCAGTAAGAAGTTTTTTTCGGTTTGCTTCTAAACAGGCGTGTATTAAAGGCTCTTTAGTTATCGGGTCTCCTAATTGAACTGCAGGACTGCTTTTCTTTTCGCTTTCCTTTCCAAGTTCAACGCTTGCAAATGTAACTCCATGAATGCCGTCTCTTCCAGTTTTTCCTCCGGCAAGAACAAATAAATCTCCCTCTTTTCCAACTCTGCTGTGAACTAATTCATCCTTTTTCATAATTCCAATACATCCTACATTGACTAAACAATTTCCGACATAAGATTCGTCAAAATTAATCATTCCGGTAGTTGTTGGAATTCCAACTCTGTTTCCGTAGTCTGCAATTCCTTTGACTACTCCTTTAAATAAATAATTTGGATGCTTGGTTCCTTCCGGGAGGTCTTTATAATCATAATCAAGGGGGCCGAAAAATAAAGGATCAATCAAAGCAATCGGCTGGGCGCCCATGCAGGTTATATCTCTCAATATGCCTCCAATTCCGGTTGCAGAGCCTCCATACGGGTCCAGAGCACTTGGATGATTGTGACTTTCAATTTTTGAAACATAAGCATGTTCGTCATCAAAATCAATGACTGCAGCATCTTCCGAAAAGACGCAGATATTCTGGGGAGCTTTTACTTTGAATATAGTTTTTCTTAAAACGGGAAAAGAACTTTTGTAGGAGCAGTGCTCCGACCAGCTCTGGGCGATTGTTTCAAGTTCAATGTCTGTCGGATTTCTGTTTTCTTTCTTAAAGTATTCCTTCGCTTTATGCATCTCATCCAGGCTGAGAGAAAGCTGCCTCTCTTTGCTGATTTCTTTTAAAGTTTCGTCGTCAGCTTCCAAGATGTTTACTTCAATTAACTCGTAATCTTTGTCAAGGTTCTTGTACTTCATTAAAATTATTTCCCCTGAATTGAAATATTGTAATTATTTACTACAGGATTGGCGAGCAGTTTCTGGCACATGTCGTCTATTTTTTCTTTTGCTTTTTCTTTTGAATCTGCGTTAATACTGATTTTAAAAACTTTGATACTTTCAACATTTTGGACGCTGTCAAAACCAAGGAGTTCCAGAGAGTGCTTTACAGTTTTCCCCTCTGCATCAAGAATACCGGGCTTCAGCTCGATTCTTACTTCTGCATCAAACATTTATCCACCTCTAAAATTTAGATAGCCTTCTGTCTTTAAATAGTTTTAGAGAAATTCAGTTCAAAGGGTGTCGGATACTTGGTTTTCCGACTTCAGACTGCATTCTTCTTTTCCATTTTTAATCATGCAGTTGTATTCATCTATATCAAAATTAAGTCTGAAAGTTCTCTGGGGCATATCTCCATAATATATTTCGCTGAGTTTGTCCGGACCAACATACTGCTTTAGATGAGCCACTCCAATTGTTCTAAATTCCTTATTTGAAGGCTCCACATATATCCATCCATTTTCCGGAATCCAGCTTTCCGCCCACATATGAGCTTCAACTTTTCCATTTCGCTCAACCCATCCTGCAACTACTCTTGTTGGAATTCCTGCGGACCTTGCTAAGGCAGTGTAAAGCCAGGTATGCTCCTCGCAGGATCCGACCTTCTGCTCCAAAATTTGTTCAGTATTCAAATCTCTTTTTCCTAATATCTCATATGTAAGATATTCATTTGTCCAGTTGTTCATGCTTTCAACCGCTTCAAATGAACTGCTTACATTTTCTGTAAGTTCGGCTGAAATCTGTTTGATTTGAGAATTACCTGGATCGACTTTTTTCGTTTTTTCAAGGTAGTTCTCGTGTTCAGAAGGAACCTCAAAAGGATATTCGTGGTCTTCAAAATCATTTCTAGTTGAGCCTACTTCAAATTCAAAAGTCAGATTATAGCTTTCTTTTGCTGTAGTCAGATAGTTTCCATATTCATCTCTTTTAGTTTCAATTCCTTCCGGCATTTCAACTTTCTGATATCTGTCTGAGTAGGGAATAAACATTTCATATTCCTGAGTCAGCCCGCTTAATTCAAGACTGCCAGTGTAATTTGAAACTTTATAAATCATGACCTTTTCAAGTTTTATTTCTTCAACATCAATATTTTCATCTGAAAACTCTTCAATCATGGTGCATCCGCTTGTTAAAATTACAACAGTTAGAATAAATGCAGAAAAAAGATGTTTGTTTATTTTTAAATTCATATGCTTCTCTATTATTTATTCATTTAAATTAGTTTTCAATTATTTTAAAATTAAAAATCTTAAATTTAAAATTAAAAACCTAACTTTCCTGCGCTTTTCTGTAGTTTTCAATAAGTTCTTCAAAACCTTTTCCGTCTTCTGAAGCAATTTTTCTGGTAACTTTGAAGTTTTCTCCTTTTGTTGACTGAATTTTAATCATATCAAAAAAGTACCAGTCGTTTTTTGCAAATCTTATGCCAACTACTGGAACAGCTCCGAACTTTTGAGAAAATTCAAGAAGCTGGAGTATCTGGCCTCTTTTAAGATGAATATAATTTCCTGAATATGATTTTGATTCAACTGCAAAACTTAAACTGCCGTCTGATGCGAGAACATCCGGACACGGGAATTTTGAAACGCCGGAGCCGGCGACTCTTATTGCGGCAAATCCTTTCTCCCAGAACTTTTCTACCAGTTCTCTTTCAGCGTTTGAACCTTTTTGTTTTTTGTATCTCATTATCTTTAGATTGTACTTTGCTGGTTATTAATTTTTAGATTTCTCTATCAACAAGTTTTTATTATATTAAATTCAGTATATCTGCATGGCATTAAGAACTTTGAAGACTCTCAAAGAAAAGGAAAGCGAAATTAGAAAAGAATTAAATGAGCTTAAAGAAGAAAAATCATATCTTACTGATGGACTTGAAGCATTAGGTCCAATGAAAAAGGCAGGAAAATTCAAGTCAAATTATGTTCTCCAATATGCTCGTTCTTTAATACTAACGTTTATGGCATTTGATATGCTTTTAGATATACACGATGAGCTAAATTCAGGTGCTTCCGTGCTCGCGAATTCGGTACTTTATAAGAAGAAAGGATTAAAACTTCGGAGTTCTGAACTGCAATTAAAACACTGGGCTGCTTTTTTAAATAAGAAATTATGGGAGGAATTCAATGTTAATTTCTGCCTTCAGGAAGGAGAAATGTATATCACTCCCAGAGAGGTTACTGATGGGATAAGTAAAGTTGCCGGTGCTTTTAGTGATGAAGGGGCTGTTTTTAAATCCGCTTCAAAATTTCTTTTTGAAGAGAGAGATATTGATAAATATTTAGGAAATTCTAAAGAGTTTATGTCTGTATTTAAAGATACTGGTTTTGTTTTTTTGGATAAAAAACCCAATGAAGAGAATTATAAAACGGTAGTAAAACATTTTAAGGAAAAGGAGAGATTGGTTCAAGTAGTTGAAAAGATACAGGAAGAAGTTTCTGATAAGTTGGATTATATTGAAGAAGCTCTGCCAAACATAGTTGAAGAGTATGATGATGAAATAAGTGAGCTTGAAGAGAGTCTTGAAAGAGTTTTAAGGAAAAAGGAACAAAGAAAGAAATTCAACAAGAAAAAACAGACAAAAAAACAGAAAAGAATTGAGGATTTAAAAGATGAAGCAAATGAATTGATTTCTGTTTTAAGGGAACTCGGTGTTGAACCTAAGTTTAGTGAAAAGGAAATTTTAAGTGAAGATGCCGAAGGAGAATTAAAACATATTCTTTCTAAATTGATTGTTCAGGTTTCTAAACTTAAGAATAAAAAAACAAAACTAATTCAGCTTAGAAACCGGACAGAGGAACTTATGAGGAAATTACACGCCAATAATATTTATCAGTTTGACTATGAACTCAAAGGTCTTTTAGATCTAATTCCGGAAAGCAGAGATCCAAAAAAGGTTAAAAAAACAACACTTGGCTTTATTGAAAAAGAGCTTGCAAGTAAAAAGACTGAAATGGAAAAACTTATTCTCAGAAGAGATAAACTTGCAAATCAGGCTGAAAAAAGTATTGCCTTATGTAAAAAGTACAGCGGTAAATTCAAGTTGGTTTCTGACTGTGATAATGAATTAAATAAAATACTTGAGAAATTAAGCGGAGAGGAAGAATGGGAGTTGAATAAGAAAAATCTCGAAAAAGCAGAAGAAAAACTTGATGAAATTAATGATAAACTTTCTAAGATAGGAGATATAATCCGGAGAGGAAAGCACCTGCCTCAAAAGGTAAATATTTCAAAGAAAAAGAGAACACTTGCTAAGCACATTAAAGATCTTAATCTTTCTAAGAGAGTCAAAGAACTTCTTGAAAAGGAAAAATTCGATGAAATTGATGCACTTTTCAATTATACTTTTCTGCTTGTTGAAAATTCATCTGAAATTAAAAAGAAAAAACTTGAAAAATATTTTTCTCTGCTTGAAAAAGGAAAATACCGTTCTTTAAAAAGAAAAATTTCAAGGCAGAAAAAGAAGAAAGGCCCTGATGAAATAAATCAATTAAAAGAAAAACTCAGCAGAAAAACATTCAGTAATGAAATAATTCTCGAAAGGATGAGGACACTTTTTTGGGTACTCGGAGAAAATGATTTAGAGCAGGGAAAACAGGAAGCAGAGTGGCTTTCCGAAGGGCATACTTGGGAGAGACCTACTACTCATCAGACAAAACATGTTTATCCTTCTCTCAGAGATTTGGGCTTAGATATATGGAGCCATTCCGATTCCGGAAAAATCAAAATCCATCTGAAATCAAAAGAAAGAAAAAAACTTACAGCATGGCTAAAACTTTATGAATTAATCAAAGAAAAAGAAGATTAATTATGCTTAGCCTGCCTGTTTTATAAGTGAAAACACTTTTAAATACTTCTTAACTATTTATTAATGGAGGTGTTTTAAATGGCAAAAAAATCCAAAAAAGAAAAGGAAGATAATTGGTGGAGAAAGTATACTAAAGGCTATTTAGAGAACGCCGAAAATTCAGGGAAATCCAAATCCAATGAAAAGTCCAAACAATTAAAAAGAGAAGAATCAAGCTCTGAACCGGAATATTTCGATCCGTTTGAACAGATGGAAATATTCAGCCGGCAGATGGACAAGATGTTTGGAAATATGTTTAAGTCAAGCTTCGGTCCCGGAATACCAAGAGTTCTGAAAATGAAGGAAGGTAAGTTCAGAAGACCGAGGGCTAATGTAAAGGAAAAGGAGGATAAAATTTTCGTTGCAGTTGAACTGCCGGGCATGAATAAAGAGGATATCAAAACAAAAGTCGAAGGAAGAAATCTGATAATTGACGCCAGAAAGAAGTCTGAATCAAGAAAAGAGGAAGAAAATTTTTCAGAATTCAGATCCGGATACAACGGATACCGGCATGTAATCAGGCTGCCTTCAGAAGTTGAAAAGGAAAAGAGTAAAGCAAAGTTCGAAAATGGAATCCTAAAAGTAATCCTTCAAAAGAAGGAATCCGATGAAGGTCCGAGCGATATAGATATAGAATGACTGGTAGATAGTTAATAGTAAATAGTAGGTAGGTTGCCCTCAGTTGGCAGCTGTTGGTGTTTCAAAAATACTTTAAAGACAAATAGCAGCTGCCAACTGCGCATCGAACTATTAACGATTAACTGACAACTATTAACTATTATTTCTGGTAAATCTATTTATATTAAGAATTTGATAGTGTAATAAATGCCTCGATAGCTCAGTGGTAGAGCGCTTCCTTGGTAAGGAAGAGGTCCCGAGTTCAACTCTCGGTCGAGGCTCTTTTTCTTAACTTAAAATCCTCTAAATTATTACTGCCTGCAGAATATTGAACAAATATCCGGTAAGAATTATTGCAGAAGCAACTATTAAGAAAAAAGCAGCTATTAATTTTAATTTGATTGCTCTTCTTAGTATAACTGCTTCCGGCAGACTTAGTGCAGCTGTAGACATCATAAATGTCAGGGCTGTTCCGAGGGGAAATCCTTTTTGGAATAAAACTAATGCCACTGGAACTACCGCGGCGCAGTTTGCATAAAGTGGAATTCCGACAAGGGCTGCGGTTGGAACCATGAATACTCCTGTTTTTTCAATAAGATTTTGTACTGCTTCCTGCGGAATGTACCCATGAATAATTGCTCCGATACCTACACCAACAAGGACCCAGAGCCAGATCTTTTTGACAATGGATTTTGCTTCATTAAATGCAAATTCCAGTCTTTTTTTGAAATTAGTGTTCTTTTTATTTTCCAGAAGATTGTTCTTTCCTATAAGGTCATTTTCTAGATACTTTTCTAGTTTAAATCTCCCCAATATAATTCCAGAGGCGGTTCCAATTGCAATTCCGCTTAAAATATATAGTGCCGTTATTTTAAATCCAAAAAGACCAAGCATTATCACTACTAAATATTCGTTTATTATCGGAGAAGTTATCAAAAATGAAAATGCTATGCCAGGGGGAATCCCTGCTTCAAGAAAACTTATGAAGATTGGTATTGAGGAGCAGGAGCAAAAAGGAGTAACTGCTCCAAAAATAGAAGCTGTGAAATTTCCGATGCCTGTTTTCTTACCTGTAAGCCATTTTTTGAGTTTGTGCTTCGGCAGATAGGTTCGTATATATCCGATTAAAAATATCATGAAAAATATCAATATTATAATTTTTATGCTGTCGTATATGAAAAAATTCAAAGAATTTGCAAACTGTCCTTGATTAGTTCCTAGTATACTATATACAATTAATTCTGACAGCTTTTCCAGTGGGTAAAATATGTTCATCTTTTCTGTTTTTATTTATTATTTCGAACAACTTTCGCAGCAGCAGGATTTCTCAGATTTTTCCTTAAGTTTCTTATCTATTTTCTCTGCCAGTTTTTCTAAAGCGTTTTTCTTAGTCATTTTAACCTCCATTTTCTAATATTTTTAAAATTTCTTTTATTCTTTCGTCCTTTATTTTATAAAAAATTCGTCTGCCATCCTTTCTTTTTTCTAATATATCTGCTTCTTCTAACTTTTTGAGTTGAAGAGAAACAGTCGGCTGGGCTCTATCAACTTTCGGGAATATTTCACAGACACATTTTTCTCCGCCAAGAAGAAGAGAAATTATCTTTAGTCTAGTTTCATCTGATATACTCTTTAATATCTTTATTTTGTCTTTCATAAAATGTATTTATAAACGTAAATATATAACTCTTTTTAATGTTGCTTGAATACTTACTTTTTAACAATTTTATACCACTTTCCGCATCTGCTGCAGTGTTTGTAAAGATGCCCATCGATTCTTTTTGGTCTATTTAAGAGATTTCCGTCGTTCGGACAGAATTTTTTAGAAGTTTCTTCTACTGTTTTTGAAATTTCTTTTTTACTTAATTTCTTTTTTTCTTTCAGAAGTTTCTGCTTTTCCTTCATTTTTTTAATTATTCTTCTCTCGCTTGCTCTTTCCGGAGTCAATCCTGCTTTTTTAACTAGATTGTAGAAATCTCCCCATTCTTGATTATGTTTTGTATATACTCCTTTTGCTTCTCCCTTTAAATCCTTATAGGAGTTAATTTTATTTTCTTTTAAATATTCGATGAAATTTTCTTTTGTCCATTTATGCTCCAGTTTAGACATTTCAATTAGCTCTCTTAAACTTTCTTTAACACTTCCTCTTAAAATTGCCTGCTTCAACCTCGGGCTTTTTTTATTCAGGTCGTCCCAGCTCCGTATGTTTTTATCTTCTACTTTTTTGACTGCTTTTTTAGTCGTCCAGCGTATGTTTCTTGGTTTGTATTCAATTCCAAGGTCTTCAAGAATTTCCTCCCATTTTATTTTTCTGTCATACCATTTCTCTCTATGCCTCTGAAAAGCGGAAACAACCGGCTTGTATTTTCTTTCTTTTTCTTTTCTTAAAGCTTCAAGACTGTTATATCCGATATCCCTAGTGGCAATCTTTACTCCGGCTTTAAAATTCTCAATTTTTGTCCAGAAATTTCTGGGCGTTCTTTCACCGTTTAAAATTTTGAAAACTTTAATATTCCGTTTATTAATATCTAATCCAAATTCTTTCAGCTTTTCCTTAACTTCTCTGTTTTTTAAAATTCCCATATATCTTATGTATATCTTTAATTATAAATATCAATTGATTCAAAGATAAAACATGAAAATTCAGGGAGATGACTACAGAATTGTCTGGTTCGAAGAGGGAACAGTCCATTTAATCGACCAGCCTAAGCTCCCTTTTAAGTTTGAAATTTTTAAATCTGAAAATTACAGGAAAACGGCGGATGCAATTTCAACAATGGTTGTAAGAGGAGCCCCTGCAATTGGGGCGACAGCCGGCTATGCAACGGCGCAGGCAGTCCTTGAATTTGACGGAGATTCTCTGGATGATTTTTCTAGTTATTTAGACGAAGCAGGAAGCTATATTAAAAAAGCCAGACCTACTGCGATTGATTTAATGCATGCAGTTGACAGAGTTTCAAGGTCAGTTAAAAACTGTGATTCAGTCCGGAAATGTAAAGAAACGGCTGTTGAAGAAGCCGAGAAGATTGCAGATGAATATGTTGACATGTGCAAAGCAATCGGAAAAAATGGAAATGAACTGATTAAAGAAGGAGACGGGATTTTAACCCACTGCAATGCAGGAGCTCTGGCAACAGTTGACTATGGAACAGCTCTTGCTCCAATGAGAGCTGCAAATAAATCAGGAAAAGATATTTTTGTTTTTGTTGATGAGACCAGGCCCAGATTACAGGGAGCCAGATTAACTGCATTTGAGCTTGCACAGGAAAAGATAAATCATGCAGTCATTGCCGACAATGCTGCCGGCCACTATATGCAAACAGGAGATATTGATTTAGGTATAGTAGGAGCCGACAGAATTGCAGCAAACGGAGATGTTGCAAATAAAATAGGGACTTATGAAAAAGCAGTAATTGCAAAGGAAAATGGTATTCCTTTCTATGTAGCTGCCCCCGTACCAACTTTTGATTTTGAATGTCCTTCCGGAAAGGAAATTCCAATTGAGGAAAGAAATGAATCTGAAGTAAAAAAAGCTTTCAGCAAAGAAGGAGATGTCCAGATTGCAAATGAAAGTTCAAGCGCAAAAAATCCCGCTTTTGATGTCACTCCGGCTAAATACATTACTGCCTACATAACTGATAAGGGAGTAATTAAGAGTTCTGAAATTCCTAAATTAAAAGAATGATTTTAGAATGCGGGTAGAGGCATTACTCTACCGCTGGCATTCATTTTTTTATTATGTTTGATTATTCGTTTTGTCCTGCGCCTTTGCTCTCGTCTGCTATATCTTGAGCATTTCCGGAAGTTTCTTCTCCAATTTCAGATTCATTTTCTTCAGGTTCTTCTTCAGTTTCATTTTCCATCGGACCAGCCTGTACTTTTTCTTTTATGTTTATTTTGTACTGGTTTTCAATTCTTTCTCTTACTCTTTCAAGTCCATTTTCATCAATTTCGTCCTGTGCTTTTTGAACTTCTTCCTGAAGATTTCCGACTATATTGTTTTCACTAAGTCTTCTGGAGTTTTTTGCAAGATGTTTTGCTGAAATTGCCTGACCGTAAGCTTTTCCATATTCTTCATTTTCAAAAGCTTCTTTTGCAGTATTCAAGTGTTCAGCTGCATTTCCATATGTATTATGGGCTGCTACACCTTTTCCCATTTCAAATTCAGGCAGGGTTTCATTAGCTTCTTGAATGACCTGTTCTGCTTCATCTATTGCTTCCTGAGAGGCTTCAGTCATGTTTCTTTCAGTTTCATTAACTTCGTCTACATGTTCTCTGAGCTGCTCTCTTATTCGGGTTCTGTTTGAATCTGGTGCAGGTATATATTCTGCTCCGGTTGTATTCATGCTCCTGAGCCTTTCTTTAATTTCTTCAGGAACTTCATTTGGAGTTGCATACAGTAAAGGAGTTCCTTTTTGTTTTGCTTTCTGTTTTGCGAGTTCAATTCCTGAACCGTCGTATCCCTGTGCAACCATTGCATTTTTAGAGCCGTCTGCTCCCCATCCTTTTTCTGCAACCATCGCTGAAGTTTCGTATCTGTTCTTTCCTGCAAGCCTTTCAGTTTCAATTCCCAGTTCTTCTAACTGAGTTTCGGCTTCGGAAGGAACTGCCACATTTCCTCCAACTATAACTGCTTTTTCCGGAGAGATGTTTTCCAGTTCGTCAAGAGCGTATTCGCTGAAAGTTCCCCATTCAGTATATACTACTTCTGCTCCTATTTTTTCTGAAAGAATTTCAGCTACTCCCGAGTCTGCAGCATTATCAGAAACCAAAATTACCTGTTCGGTCTGAGCCGCAACCGCAGTTGTCAATGCCAGTATTGTCAGGAGTGCAAAGACACTTAGTATTTTTCTTTTCATGTTTTCATATAATATTGCTGAGCATTTAAGTTTTTCTAATTGTTTTTCCTAATTTTTTCTATATATTTTCAGAAAGTTTTTCCAATTTTTCTCTAATTTTCTAAATCTTTCCGAAAGTATAAATACTACTTTCATTTAATTCTGGATTGGGAAAAATGGCCGAGATTTTTGATAAAAACAAAAAAGAAAAACTTTCAAAAGAAGCTGCAGTAAAGGCTATATGTGATTTAAATTCTAAGGATACTAAAACCAAAAAGATACTTACTGAATTTCTTGACAATGGTATTATTGAAATTTATAAGTGTGAAGGAGAACAGGCAGAAATTAAGGTCGGTCTTACAAATAGAGGAGCAAAAATGTTTTCAACTCTGCCTTCCCTGAAGTAAATTTATGAAACTTAAAAACAAATTTTTACCTCTGCTGATCATTTCAATAGTTTTAATTTCAGCGGTTTTCTATTTCAGCTGGACTTATTCTTATAATAAAGATTTAACTGCAAATGAGTTACTGAAAAATCCTGAAAACTATGACGGAGAAATAATTAATGTTTCTGGAAAGGTTGAAAAGGTTTTCTGTCTGTCAACTGAAATAGCATGCCCGCCTGAAAATCCCTGCTGTAATTCTGTTTCCTGTTCTCTTGCTCTTACCGGAAAAGAAGGGACAAAATATGAAAATTCAAGCATTTATCTGATGTCCGATTCAGAACCTATGGAATGCAAGGGAACTGACTGCAATCTCACCTGCGACATAGAGCCGGGAAATTATACTATAATCGGCGAATTTTCAGTTTCAAAAAATAAGTATTCTCTTCAGGTTGAGCAAATATTATAAGGTTTAATTTATTAATCTCTTTTAATGAATAGAAAAGTCTTGGTGGTCACAGCAGTATTATTTTTGACAGTTTTTATTCAGGGTTCGGTTTATAATAATTCAAGTGCAGATAGAATATTTTTGAAATCCGGAGAATTTACTCCTGCTCCAAAATCAAGTGTAATGAAGGAAAGTTTATCTGTTCAGGAAGCTGGAAATGTTCATGTTTTAATTCAGTTTGACCATCTTCCAAATAAAACTGAAAGATTAATTTTTAAAAAGAAAGGAATTCATCTCCTTGAATATATTCCAAACAAGGCATGGATTGCATCCGTTCCTTCAGCTAAATTAAGTTCTTCTTATGAAAAAAAATCAGTAACTTATCTGGCAGAGCTTGAACCGGAAGATAAAATAGAGCCGAATCTCCTCAGAGTTTCTGAACAGAATGAAGATTCAGATTTATTAATTTCAGTTCTTTTCTTTTCAGACATTTCAAGAAAAGAAGCATCTTCCAAAATTGAAAAATATGGCACCTTAGTCAGCGAGCCGGGTTCAAAAAATCTGCCGTGGCTTGTTCAAATTAATTCAGATGAATTAAAAAATCTGGCAGAATCTGGTTCTGTTTTTTGGATAGAACCCGGAAATTTGGAATTATCAACTTTGAATGATGGAGCCAGAAATTCAACCGGCGCTGATACTGTTCAGCATTCTCCTTATTTTTTAAATGGCTCAGGTATAACTGTTGCTCTCTGGGATGAAGGATATGCAAATCACACTGATTTTAATGACAGGGCTACTGTAGGAGATCCTGGCGAGGGTTCAACTGGAGACCATGCAACGCATGTTGCAGGAACTATCCTTGGAAACGGTTCAAACAGTACAGCTCATGGAGGAGCTGCAAGACAGTGGAAAGGAATGGCGCCTAATGCGACTTTGCTTACATATGAATGGCCCGGCTCTGAAGATGAAATTTATGATGAGTCAAATGATTCAGTTGATAAAGGAGCCATAATTTCTCATAATTCCTGGAAAGTAAACTTTCTGGCAATATGCGACTGGGGAAATTATAATTCTTGGAGCAGGGCATATGATGATATTGTAAACGGATATAACACAACAAATTCTCAAAAATTTACTGTCGTTTTTTCAGGAGGAAATGAAAGAGGAAGCAGTTCCGATTCTCAGTGCAACAAGGCAGATTCTCCTTATCCATATAATACGACTCCAATTCCTTCAACTGCAAAAAATATCATAGCAGTCGGAGCGGTAAATTCAAATGACAACTCGATGACATCCTTTTCAAGTTTCGGTCCGACAGACGACGGCAGGCTCAAACCGGAAGTGGTCGCGCCGGGAGAACAGCAGGGAGGAGACAACGGAATAACATCTACTTATCCAACGGGAACATATGCAATTACACAGGGAACTTCACAGGCGGCTCCCGTTGTTTCAGGAATTTCCACTTTAATGTATAAAGAATATAATACTACTCATTTGCAGTATCCGTGGCCTTCAACAGTCAAGGCAGTTTTAATTCATACGGCACTTGATTTAAATGAAACTGGACCCGACTATGCAACCGGATACGGAATAGTAAATGCAACCAGAGCAATCGATTTGATAAGAGTTGATAATGCTTCAAATAAATCTGAATATATCTCTGAAAGAAATGTTTCAAATACAGGCAACAGGAGCTATACTTTTATTTTCAACGGGACTGAACTGAAAATTTCTCTTGCATGGGACGACTATCCGGGAGCGCCTTCTGCATCAAAAGAACTGGTTAACGATTTAGATTTAGTTGTTATTGCCCCAAACGGCTCCAGGATGTATCCATGGACTTTGAATAAAAGCAGTCCGTCTGAACCGGCTGTAAGAAATGCAAGCAATGAGATAGATAATATTGAGCAGGTTTATGTTTCAAATCCGGGAAATGGAACCTGGACAGTAACTGTAAACGGAACTTCAGTTCCTTATTCTCCTGAAAATTATTCTCTGGTTTCAAGCACAAATCTAAACAATACTTCTGCTCCTGTAGTAAATGTAATGACTGCTAACAATACAGTAGCTATAAACAAAACTCCTATTATTAGATTTAATTTTACTGACAAAGTAAATTCAACTGCAAAAGCAACTCTCTATTTCAATTCAACTAATGTTTCCTATAATGGTTCGGTTCAGAATAATACTGCAACTAATCTGACTGTTTTATCTAACCAGGAGGACGGCAACTATACTTTCTGGATAAATGTATCGGATGATTTTCAGGAAACAAAGAGCGATGAATATAATTTAGTTATAGAAACCGCTCCGACAATTTCTCTTTTAGCTCCTGAAAATGGAACTAGGACAAATAATACTACTATACTTTTCAACTGCTCTGCAACTGATAATACTGGTCTTGCAAATATGACTCTATATACAAATATTTCCGGAAGCTGGGAAAACAATACAACTAGAGATGTTTCAGGAACTTCAAACTGGACCAACTGGACTCTTTCAGGAATTTCAAACGGCTCCTATGTCTGGAACTGTCAGGTAAACGATACTAAAAACTATTCCGGATTTGCAGACAGTAATTACACGCTTATTATCGACCAGGTAGCTCCATACGGCGTTTCAAATCTTTCAAATGCTTCAAAAGACGCAGGATGGATTTACTGGAACTGGACAAATCCAAACAATACTGATTTTAATTATACTGAGGTATGGCTGAATAATTCCTGGCTGTCAAATACTTCAAATAATTATTATAATTCAACCGGGCTTATTTTCAATACTACATATGAAATTGGTTTAAGGACAGTAGACACAATTGGAAACAGGAATCTAACTTTTGTGAATAATACGACAAATACTACTTTGGATACAACAGTTCCAAATGTAACTTTGCAGTCTCCGGATGATTCAACAAGCACTACCCAATCTTCAAATGTTTTTAACTGCTCTGCAACCGACAATTATAATTTAAGCAATATAATTTTATACGGCGATTTTGAGGGAAGCTGGACGTCAGTTGAAACTAAAAATGTATCTGGAACAGCAAATTCATCCGCTTTTACTGTTGACCTTTCAAATGGAGAATACAATTGGAACTGCAAAGCAGTTGATATGTTCAATCAGTCCGCTTTTGCAGGTTCAAACTACACTATAACTAAGAAAGCTCCTTCTACCTCAAGTACCGGCGGAGGCGGAGGAGGCGGAGGTGCAGGAGGCATTGCACTGCCTCAGGAATCAGCCAGATTTGGAAATATTGACGCCGGAGAAACAGCAGTTAAAACATTTTCAAATGCAGACGGACATACAATTTCAAGAATGGAGCTTACAGTTAATAAGAAAGTAGAAAATGCAATTATTACTGTTATCAAGTATCTTGACAGACCGGCTTCAGTCGCCGAACCGGAAAATCCTGCTTTTGCTTATTTAAGTATTGAGCCAGTCAATTTTGAAAGCGAGGATATTGAAACGCTTGAGATTTCTTTCAGAATAAATAAGAGCTGGATGAATTCAAATAATGTTTCTCCTGAAGAGGTCATATTTTTGCGGGATGTAAACGGGAGCTGGACGAATTTTTCGGCGAAGGAGACATACGAAACTGAAAATGCATATAATTTCGAAACATCTGTTCCAGGGCTTTCAAAGTTTGCCTCCTCCTTTAAAATAATTAAAGAGCCGGAGCCAGAACCGGAGCCTGAGCAAGAAGAAATCACTGAACAAGAAACAGAAGCAGCTGAAAACGAGACTGAAGCTGAAGGAAAAGGAAGGGATTTCAGAAATCTCTATTATACTATATTATTATCAATATTAATTATATCATTAATTATTGCAGCTTCTGTAGTTAAATACTGGCCCAACTCTGAATTGGATTAGAATAAAAAAGTATTTAAATAAAACTTCATTATCAACAACGGAGTTTAGAATGGCAAAAAAAATATTGGGATTAATGGTATTTGTTTTATTCTTAGTGCTGTTAGTACCTGGTGTGTTTGCTACGTGTAATTATACTGGTACAGGTGACTGGAGCATTACTAGTTCAGATCCTGCTTGTTCGAATTCAAGCGAGACAATCATAGTTAACGGTTCTTTAATTATTAATGGAACTTTAACTTTTGATGACGTCACTCTTAATGTAACTGGCAATGTTTCTGTCCTTGACAATGGTAATTTTACATTTACAAACGGCAGTAATAATTTTATAAATGATAGTTTTGAGCCACAATTTGAAACTTTAGATGGTGGGTATTTCTATGCTAGGAATGTAACTTTTGATGTAAATAACACTACCATGGGCTATGCAATGAACTTTACTAGTAGTACTGGAACTCAAATTTATGATTCTACAATTAATCATGTACGGACTAATAATTCGGATCCGGCTGGACCTGCCTTAGGAGTGTTCTTCCTCGGAAATTCTAATCAGGATGCTGTTAAAAATACTACTATTGCTAATGCTCAGAATGCTTCTTTAACAGTGGCCATAGGGGCCAATCCAAATCTAAATAATTTAACTCTTTCAAATTCACCTAATTGCTTTATGTCTAGTAATACTAATGCACATCTTTATAATTCAACATTTTCAGGCTGCACTGAGAATATGGTTTGGCTTGCTCAGGATGGGAATCTAACTACATATGGAACCTATATTAACAATAGTAATATTTCAATTACACCTGGAAGTGCTTCTATTTTAAAAGTTATTTACAGGGTGCAAATTCTTGCACAAACAAATGGCACAAATCCAAATTTGGTTGAGAGTGCAGATGTTAATATCAACTGGACGGATGATCTTGGAAATTCTGGCGGTTTACCCAATGCTTACTCTACTGACTCAGAC
>JAWOEA010000014.1:0-17787 GCA_046483005.1 Candidatus Undinarchaeales archaeon | reverse complement strand
CAAGTACATCGCTTGGAGCAGCAGGCTCCGGCAGCCATCCACATCCCTTATATGTAGTAGAACTATCTTCAATTACAGGATACTCTGAATAATTAGCAAAAATAGTACTTACATCAGAGGAATAGTACTCAGGTACTTGAGGTGTTGGGTAAAGGTCATCGGATACACTACAAGAATCCCCAAAGTCTAATTTAAATCTCGTACCTAATGGAACTCCGTTTCCGGTATGATAACCCTCATCCCTTGCAAAACATTTGCAGGCACTTGAATCTACTCCTTTCAGTTGGCATTCCTCTATCATTGAAAGCCCCATTGTAAACTGGTCAATATGAGTAAATTTAATTCGGCAGGTTTTTTCTCCGCTTTCCTTGTCAGTCCTTTCATAATAGCAGATGTTTTTGTCTTCTAAAGTATCAGATGCATCTGGATTGCCGGAAGAGCAGTCATATTTTCGATAATTGCCAGAACCTTCTGTGCTTCTTTCCCAATCCCAATAAAATTCTGCCGGCTGGGTTCCATCTTTAGTAGTCTCGATATAATGCAGTTTTATGTATTCTTCATCTGGTGTTTTTATGCAGGCGTATTCATCTTCTTGTAAAGTTGCAGTTCTGACTTCATATGTATCAAGATCAGAACAAACATCACTTCTTTTAAGATCATCATCATTTTGCCCTGTTTTAGTAACTATTTTCCAAGTGTTGTCATGAAGAGATACTACATCTGAGTATTGCTGTGTCTCGAGAATAAATAAACTTGCAAGCGGCGTTCCAGTGACTATACTTTCTTCGCTAAAATCATAGGAAACCCAATATTCTTCTTCGCTTCCGTATTTAGCATACTGCTCAAGATAAACAACCCCTGCATAGTTCTCGCATCTCCCCTCCAAATCAATCACGCCGTCTGCAGTAACATCAACATTTATTTTGAATAAGTCGAAATCAGTATATTCCACATCATAATTACCAGAAGCTCTGCGCCATCCTCCTAATAAAGTGTAATAGGTAGTAGACATCTTGTCGTACAAACAGACAGCAACCTCATCCGCCGATCCTTTACAGTCGGCTTCAATCTGCCTGCATGATTTTGCAAGTGTATCTTTTGTGTAGTCTTCTATCATATCTGATACCTCATTGACGGACTTATCTGGAAGATAAATACTCCTCCAGAAACCTGGATCCCAATGAGGCATATCAACTCCCGCCCGTCTTATCAGCATGGAATGACAGACTGAAGTAGAAATAGCTTCTGTTCCTGTGGAAGTTAAATCTGAAATAAAAGTAAGGGCGACAAATCCTACTGCAAGAATTATAATAAGAGCAACAACTGCAGAAATAGGAACAGTTCCTTTATTATTTTTCATACTCATGCCAGAAGACCTCCTAGATATTTAAGTGAAAACACAATAGTATATGTTAGTATTATTGCAGTCAGTGCAGATAAAAATCCTTTAAAGTGACTTACATCATGTTCGACTGAAACTGCAGCGCCTTTTATCCAAAGCTCCCAGAGGATGAATATGATGAAAACAGAAGAGATTATCCACATAAAACTTGAAAGGAACTGCTCCAGACCTGCTGCAAACTCAACAGAAGTTATTTTTGAAAATAGAAAAATCATTAAAAAAATACTTGCAAGCGATTTAGGAAAAGCCAGAAACCCAGAGTATCCAAACATTCCGACTGTTTCACTAAGATTTCCAGTCCCGCCAAAATGAAGAGCGATGATATTCGCCAGCAAGGAGCTTAAAATTAAAAATACAATTGTCTGTCCAAACCCAAAAAACAGTGAAAAAGGAGTTAATTCATAACCAAGTCCAAAATCAAAAATTATTTTTGAAGTTCCCAGTACATTTGCAAATATAGAATATAGTATAAGAGAAAAAATCAATGATAAAAGTAATATTAAAACCCCTTCCTTCCATGTAACTTCTTCCATAGATTCGTAAAATTCTCTTGGTTTGAAAAGTACTTCGGGCAGAGTTTTAAGCATTACCATATTTTCATATTACCTTTTTACATTATATAAAACTTACAATTAAAAGAAAGCCGTCTTTTTCAAGAGAATTATCATGGCAGCCATAACTGAAAGTACAATAACTAAAATAACTATTGCATTCAGAACATCTGAAAATTGCCCCTTCCTGCTCAATATCTTTTTCATTTTAAGTACCAATCCCGAATCCTGAAAATACAATTATTCCAACAATCATTGAAACAGTATAAACAATTGTACTTACTAATAAATTTGTTCCAATCGTATAATCTCTGTAAATATCATCCCTTCCATTCATAACCCCGTTTATCATTATTGAAATGACAATAGTTACCTGAACCATGTAAAAACCGACAATTAACTGCATATGGTCGGCTGGAATTACCGAAGCTACATTAAATAATCCGCTTTCAAAAACTCCAGTAACAGAAGAAACAGAAGCATCTGTAGGAAGTTCAAAGGAAGTAACTTTTTCTCCTAGAGTTGAAAGTATTCTAAACAAAAGAATGTCAAGAGATACGATAATTCCAGCCATGAAAGCAGACAGGAACTGCGCCTGGAACTTCATTGAAGATATAGTTTTTCCGACCAAATCTTCTATTTCTTCTTTAACTTTCTTGAAGTTTCCAACGAACTTTGCAATTGTCCTTAAAGAATTTGCTGCAGCAGACAGCCCTTTTTGAGTACTGTCAATTGTAACTCTTAAAATAGTTTTAAGCAGGTCTGAAGGGAAATAACGTATTGCCCCAAAACGCTTGTCAAAGATCGCTCTTTCTAAAGTAACTCCCTGAGTCTGCATGTTTGTACTGATTTTCATAAAGAGCTCCTTTATTGCTCCGGACTTTAATTCCTCTCCAGTCTCCATGATTGCGGTTTCTATCGGAGAGCCCATTTCAATTTTCTCGCTTAACTGATAAAGAGAAGAATCCAGACTGCTTTCAATATCTTCAACCTGCTTTCTAAGCTTAAGCTTCTTTACAGAGCCACCTAGGGTATATAAGATAACGGCTCCTGCGAAGCCCCATACAATAGTTGTTGAAAACAAAATCCTTGCCATGCTGAAGCCGGACTGAACCGGATTTAAGATATACATCAGTAATCCTGGCGAAGCTACAACTAGGAACAGTAAAATTGAAAGAGGAAGTAAAGGAACAATATGCTTTCCAATTCGTATATGACCTGTCTTTGCAAGAGTTGGAAGATTTTTTGCACTCGGCCTTGAAAAAGTTCCCGGCCTCCTGCTTAGTATATTTTTAACAAGGAAATAGATTACGAGAGGAAGTATAATATTATAAACAGAAACTAAAGGAAACGCGCCCATTCCTCCGGAAAGCATTGTCGCCATTACAGGTGCAAGGACCAAACCCATTATAGGAAGGACAATTCCAAGCATGTAGAGAGCCATAACTGGCATTCTCAAATCTCTGGCAAATCCTTTCATTGTTTCCAGATTGCCGGAAAGCATAACTGAAGCAGATTCATTCAGGGTTTTCAGCATTTCAGCTTCGTTTGCAATTTTCTCTGCACTCCGGATTAATTCAAGAGCAGTAGCAAACGGCTTGTTTTTGGACTTCCATTTTTTGCTGAACTTAGTCATTGCCTCATCCATGTTCAGATAAACTCCGCTCTCAACATCCCAGAGAAGCTTCCTCATGTCTCTTCCGAGAGGCCCTCTCAGATGTCTTGAAGCAAATCGGACAGCCCCTTCAAGTTCAGGAGAAGTTCTCATGAATATAACAAGATAGGTAACTGCCAGAGGCATCTCATTTAAAATTTCAATTGTCTGGACTTTCTGCAGATAAACAGGGTACTGCCGGACTGCAACCAGTGCTGCAATTCCAGCTGCGAATGAAGCAAGAGCGAATCTTAAATCTATTAGAACAAGCGCTCCGCTGAGTATAACAAAAACAAGGAGAGAAAATATACTCAGGCTTATAATTTCAGCCGGCTTGACGCTTAATCCTGTAAAATAAAGAAGGTCTTCAAGTTTCTTTTTGTCCTTCTCAGAAGCACTTAAATTTAAAAGATTTCCTGCAAACCTGCATGCCTTTTCAAAAAAAGTTTTTGGCTCCTCTGATTCGAAATAAGTCTTTGTAAACTCTCTGTATTCTTTGCTTTCAGGTTCGAACTTATCTTCAACTGCCTCTTCTATCGCTCTTTCTTCATGATAGTCCTCAATAAGCTTGTCAATTTTATCCTGTTCTTCAAGAATTGGTATTTTTTCTTTTTTCTTCTTAGCCATCTGTTTGTTTAAATTTTAGGTGCCGGTTTTTTCCATTTGTTTTTCTTGACTTCTTTCTTTGCCCAGCTCGTCCATCTTTTCATAATTTCTTTTGAATCAAGAGAACCAAGCTCCTGATTTACTTTCTCTGAAATTAAATGGAAATAATTATTCGCTTTTCCAGTGAAGGGAGCTTCTAAAAGTTCTCTGTTGCCTGTTTTCTTTGCAAGATTTACAACTTCCTGTTTGACATTAGCCCTTAATTTGATATTGTCGTACATAGCGTCCCAGTCTCCGGACCATTCTTTAACTTTTGAAGCAATACTGTTCAAAACTTCAGATTTTCCCTCAATGAAATCCTTTGTCGGCTCAAGTAAATCTTTTTTGGCATTATATTTCATTAATTCAGTGAAACCGCCTTCCTCGAGAGGGTCTTTTTCCCATTTCTTGCCGACTTCTGTAATTGTGAAAACTCTTCTGAATCTGTGCAGACCGTCTGCACTTCTGATTGGAGCGGGCATTACTAAAAAGTCCGTCGCCTTGAAAGAAGTTGTTGGAACTCCCAAATCATTTACAACTCTGTCCCAGACACCATACGGGTCGTCTCCGTGAATTGTTCCTGCGACCACATTACTCAGGGCTCCGACTCTCATTGCTTCGTAGAGGGCTCTTGCTTCTTTTGACCTGACTTCTCCAATAATTAAACATGAATCTCCAAGACGGAGAGCAGTTCTGATACCTTCGTCTGCAGGAATTTCTGATTCAAGTTTTGTAATTACAGACTGAACTTTAAGAGAGAGAACATTAAAACCTAAATCCCTATACTCTTTAATTGGAAGCTCAAGAGTATCTTCAACTGTAATAATTCTGTACTTCTGCATAATTTCTACAATCGTAGAAGCAAGAAGAGATGTCTTTCCGCTTGACCTTGGTCCTGCAAACAAAATAGTTCTTCCGCCGTCAATTAAAAACCAGAGAAGTCCGGCCCCTAAAGAAGAAATGGTATTGTTTTCTATAAACAATGGAAAAGTCCACGGCCTCGACCTGTGCCTTCTGAATGCAAATGAAAGTCCATCCGGACTTAAGCTTTTTGTAATTACACAAACTCTGGACCTTCCTCCTGGTGTGTGGGCGCTCGTGTCAAGAACCGGCTCCGCTTCGTCCAGAGGTCTTCCGCTCTGCAGTCTGAATCTCGCTGCCAGAACTTCAGCATCTTCTTTTGTTGGAATTAAATTGGTAGTGCATTCTTCATAATTTCCATGCAGAAGCCGAATAGGTCTCTGTCCGATTGGAGCATTAATATAAACATCCTGAATTTGAGGGTCTGCCAAAAGAACTTCAAGAATTCCTAGTCCGGTTGTATATCGGGTAAGAATTTCAGCCAGCTCTTCAATAGTTTCGTGGTTTAAATCAATACCCTGCTCTCTGCTTATTGTTGAAACCAAATCAGTCCCCACTCTTTTGAAATATTCTCTTGTTTTCTCAGTGAAACTTGTACTCGACGGCTTGTAGCCCGCCATGACTCTCCTCGCCATCCCAAGAACCATATAATGGTCTTCCGGCAGTTTGAATTCAGGAGGAATAACATGGTAATAATTTTCCGTTTTTCCAGGAACATCATAAACTTCAACATCAATATCTCCTGGAAGAGAGTATGAATCAAGAAGCTCGCCTTCTGAAGGAGTTTTGAGCATGTACCTTGTTAAGGTAAAATTAGGTCTGATTGAAGGACTGAAAATCTCGCCGTAAATTGTTCTATCTCCGGGCCGTATATCTTGAATTTTCGGCAGAACTTTTTTGATTAATTTTGTATCTTCTAAATATTCCTTAATTACTTGAAGAACATTTTTTATGTAAGAAACATAACATCTTTTTGCTCCTTCAAATTTAATGCTGTTTACTTTTTCATCAAAATTTGAGAGTTCATTCATTAAAACAATATAAGCTAAAATTGGGTCCTTTCTGAGTTTATTTACCAGTAAATCCTGAACAAAGTTAAAATGGTCGGGAAATGCAGAAGAGCACTCCTGAGAAGTTAAACTTGGTTTGGCCAGAATATTTTCTTCTCTTATTAAAAGTTCAAGGGTTGAAGCAATTTCTGCAATCACATCTGTCTGCTCCCTTGAATACTCATATTCGTAGGAGCCTGCAATCACAACCCTGTCTACCTGCTTTGCTTCTGTAACTGCATCTATGACTTTTGCCATAGTTTCCGGGTCGGATTCGAGAGAGGGAGAATGAGGACAACCTACCCAGTCAAATCTTAAAACCTGCTCATCTCCTTCTTTTTTGACCTCATAGCCGCATTGTTCTGCCATAACAGTTTGGTATAATTTTAAAGTAGTTAAATATTTTGTTAATAGCGAAAATACTTAATAAAGAAGATATTATAGCATTTTATGGCAAGAAGACAGAGAGATGCTGATCAGTATCAGGACATAAATTCTATGCTGAACTCTCTTTCTACTAAAACAAGAATTAATGAGCAGAATATAATGAATCTACACAACAAGCTTCAGGTTTTAAGCAGGAACTTTTTGGATTTTAAAAAAGAGATAAGGGACAAAGTCGGCTCCGGAGTAGGAAAAGATTTTGAAGAATTGGAGAAAAAAATTGATAAAAAAATGAAACAGATTGACAAAAAAATTGAAATGCTTGAAAAGAAGAAAAAGATTAAAGAAGCCGTAAGTCCTACTTCAAAGAAAGGTATGACTTCGGAAGAAGCAGACAAAATACTTGATAATATACTCAAAAAGACAGGTGAAAACTGATGGCGGATGAAAGAAGAAAAAGAAAAAAAGAAAAAGAACCAAAATCTGCCTTTGGACCGGAAATACCGGAGCCGGGCTCAGAACAGAAACAAAACGCTCCTCCGAGAGCGGTAAAAAGAGCTCCGATGGATGAGCCGATTAAAAAGAGAAAAATGTCTCCGGAAGATGTAAAGGAAGAAGTCGGATTTCCCCCGGCTTACGAAAAGAATCTTCCTCCGGAACCTCAGCAGGGAGAATACAACCCAAGAGACGAAGCAGCGCCGGAACCTGTCGGACAGGAGCCGACCGGAGAAGTTCCCCCTGGATACGAACCCTACCAAGAGGAAGGACCAAAACCACCTTCTGAACTCAGACCTGCAGAAGAACCATTTACACCTGAAAGAAAACCTCAAACAGCTCAAAGAAGACAGACTCAGGAACCGAGAAGACAGCCGCCTGCGCCGCCTGAACGGCCGCCCAGAAGAAAGGAGATGTCTGAACTTAAAACCGGCAGAGAACCTGAACCGTTGGGACTTGAAGAAAAAAGTCCGGCAGGAAGCACGGACCTGAGCGAAATTAAAAACATAATAGAGCAAATTTCTGAAGATGTTTCTGAAATTAAAGAAAAGCAGACGGACTTAGAAGACACAATTTCAAATATTTCAATTGATGAAGAATCGATTGAAGAAATTAAAACAACAGTTGAAAAAATTGACGCAATAGTTTCTGACGGAATACCTGCATTAATCAAAGTTATACAGGGTCTTAAAAAATCTTCTAAAACTAAATAATTGAAATTAAAGCCCTAATTTTAAGGTAAAGAAGGCTAAAAGGAAGATTATGAATACTATAATTATTCCGAATACCATCTGCCAGTTCCAGATGAACCACTGATAAAGAGTAGTCTGGCTTCTTACTATGAAATAGGCTAAACCTGCTGAAAATGCGCCTGCTGCTGTGTTTACAACAGGGTCTTTTACTCTGACTATTAACCTGGTTATTAAAAAGAACAGCCCGAAAAACAAAAGGAATAACGGGATGTCATAAAATACCAGGTACTGCGGATTCATGAAAGGACTAAATACCATATTTTCTTTTACACCTTTTCTGCTTATATACCTTGCGAGATTATGCTCCGGCAAATACTCTTCCAAGAACCAGCATTACTAGACCGATTCCAAGTACAGCAAACACTTCATTTGACATCAGAGTGAGCCCGCCGAACATGACGAACCACGCCAGTGATGCTGAAATTGAAAGCGCTGCTATTGGAAGCGCAAGCGTAGCGTTTAATGGTTTAACCGCAAATCCGAGAGCTAAGTAAGACATTCCAAATACTAACAAAAATAAAGGTATCTGGTACCCTACAAAGTACATCGTTTGCGCGATTAGATTAACTACCATTTGTTTACCTCCCTTCTTTAGTTATTCACTACTCTATAGTGGTAAGAAGTGGTATATAAATGTTATTATTTCGAAAATTAGTCTTTTTTTCCTGCTACTTTTATTTCAAGCTTTTCAAGTGCTTCTTCAAACTCTTCCAGTTTTTCTTCAACTTCTTTTACTTTTTTATCCTTCCGGAAAACATCTTTTACTCTGCCTTTCATGTATTCAAGGTCGCTTATGCCCGCTTGTGCATTTCTCTTAATACTATTGATTTCTTTTTTGATTTTCTTTTTTTCATCGCCTTTTGAGTCTTCCCATTCATCAACTTTATCATCTAATTTATCCAATAATTTTTCAACTTCATCTCTTTTTTTAAGAAGCTTCTTTCGGTACTTTTTCCACTCTTTATAAGTATCATCCTTTTCCCAATCTTCCTTTTCTCCGCCGACTGAGCCACTTATTCCGGCGCCTACGGCTCCGCCCATCTCCTTTCCCTTATGCTTTACAAATTTGTTTGCAAAATTTCCGAAAGACATGGCCAATATAATTACAATTACCCACATAATGGTTAATCCCATGTCAACACCGAATGACTGGGATAGAATTGCTACAAAGAGCAGAATAGGTATAACTGTTTCTACAAAAAGTTCTTTTGAGCTCTTTTCGTATGAAAGAAAACCAAGTAAAAAGAAGATTCCTGCCAAAGATCCAAAAATAGTATTGACCATTTCAGTTATCTGAAAACCAATAACTTCTGCTAGTCCGGGAACAAAAGCCCTCAAAATAGTTCCTGCTACAATCATGATAATTAATAAAATCCAGAATTCCTTTCTTTTGATCCAGCTTGCGCCTTCGTCAGCCATTTGCCTCTATCAAAGAGTGGTTAAATTGGTATTTAAGGTTTATTATATTAAGAATTTAAAGGATCATAAACGCTTCTTGAGTTTTTCCATTTCTTTCTCTGTTCCTTCTTTTATCTTTTCCTTGGCCTGTTGCTGTACAGATTTATTCTTTTTCGCAGAGCCTTTTCTTTCCTTTCTGAGAATTCTTTTTTCTCTCTTATCGAAATTGCCTTCTTCGTATTCTTCTTCTAATAGAATTTTTAAAGTATGAATTTTCTTATTTAGGAAATCAAGTTCCTTTTCTAATTCTTTTTTCTTCTTTTTCTCACCATCCGGGAGAGTATCTAACTTAGTGTTTATTGCTTTCTCTTCCCCTTCTGCTTCTTCTAACTCGGCTTTGAGTTCGCCTGCAACTTCTTTATCTATGGCGAACTTAGCCTGTAAAAGTTCTTTCATCATATTCTTGAAATGATGGCCGGACATGTCTAAATCAGCTAAATTATGTCTTCCGTAAATATCTTCCAATTCTTCCATAACTGCTTCAATTTCAATTGCAGCTTCCTCTTTTTCTTCCAGTTCCTCCATTTCCGCCGCTTCAGCCGGATTCATCTTATTTAATTCATTTTCCATATCTTTCATTCTTTCAATGATATCTTCTCTTGTTTTTTCCATCTTAAGAACTTCTTTTGCAGCTCGTCTGTAGCCTTCTTCTCTCAATCTCTTTGCTTCGGCTCTGATTTCCTGCTCTTCTGAATGTAAAAACCCGTGCTTGCTGAATGCCTGAGCTGCATTCCATACAATGTCAACACTTCCGACAATTACAAAAGCAAAAACCAGCGTATAAGTCCATTCCGGAATAACTATGCCGAAGCTTGCAAGTGAACTTAAAATAACTGCAATTACTACTAACATTAAAGCAATACTATGCATTTTCATGTTTGGTTCTATGCCTTTTCTTTTAAGCGTGCCCAAAATAATGCCATCTATTGCAACTATAAAAACTGCAATAATGACAATTGAAAGTACATAATCTGCAAACATAGCTCCCAGATTAGAACTGGATACCATGGCATTTGCAAAAGCTCCGATAGATAAAACTAAAAATGAAGAAAGAATCGACCAGAGTAACATTTTCCTTTTCATACCAATTACCTATACTTCAGGATATTTAAACTTTCTCAGTCCTTCTTAAAGACAAATAAATCAGCATTTTCAAGAACTTCAAAAAGCCCCATATAAACGCCGGCATCCAGAAGACCGTGGGCGTATTCCACTGCTCCCAGTGCTTCATTTAATTTGCCGTTTTCCATAAAAAACTCTGCATCCGATACATACCTTTCAACCATGTCAAAAAGTTTTTCTCCTTTAGACGAAACTTTAACCGAGTTGACTGCTTTCTTTGTTTTTTCCAGATTTTTTTGAATGTATTTTTTTGTCACTTCCATTTTTTCAATGCTTCCTCCTCCTTGAAATGTAATTTTCCGGGAACAATTAGGACATGCATCGGGCCGCCGAACTCCTCTTTCGATAATTTCTTAACTTTTCCAAATTTAACTAACGGCTTGTCCGAGCCGGCTCTTGCAACTATGCAGATTTCGGTCTCTTTTGTAAAAATTCCCTTCTCTTTTTTCTTTTCAATTTCAAGCAGATACTTCATTGCTTCATTGGCAGTCATTTTTCTGTCCGGTTTTATGTCAAGCAGAATTAGAGTATGCATTCCAGCCTTCGTATTTTCAGAAATTATTTCATAAGGAGTTTCCGGCTGGAAGCCTTTTTCTGAATAAGGCATGGATGCAGTCTTTCCAAACTTGTAAATCTGTAGACCGGTTAAACCGGCGGAAGCAGTAAAAATTGATGTTCCGTGAATTACTTTAGTTTCAATTCCTTTCTTTTCAGCTTCAATTAAAATATCAATATGAGTTGTTGCAGTCAGGGCATCTCCTCCTACAAGGAAGCCGACTTTTTTCTTGTCTGCCTGTTCAAGCATTTTCATTTCAGATTCAACTTCATCCCTGTTCAAAACGTTTATTTTCTTTCCAATTTTCTTTTCCAATTTCTCAATTGAAGAGCCAAGGAGTTCAGAAGTATAGAATTCGGCATACAAAATATCGCAGTCTTTGGCTTCTTTCAAAGCTTTCAGAGTCATGCTGTTTTCGTCCCAGAGTCCTAAACCCATTATTTTTATCATAGTATCATTCCTATAAATCCTGCCAGGAAGAAAGAGGCAGGCAGTACAATTAACCAGGCGACTACCATTTTCCTAAGTATTAATTTTCCGATATTTTTTCTGGCCAGACCGACACCAATAATTGCCCCGATTAATGTCTGGCTGGTTGAAACCGGAATGCCGAATGAAACGAAGGCAAGAACAACTAAACCAGCTGCAAGCATTGCAGAGAAGCTCCTGCTCGGACTTAAATCAGTAACTTTTATTCCCATTGTTTTTGCAACCTTGTAGCTCCATGTACTTAACCCAATAACAAAACCAATCGAGCCGATTATAACCAGTGTAGTATGAGAATACATTCCTCCGAGAATTCCCATCACTACTCCGATTGAGTTTGCACCAAGGGCTGTCGCCATGATTATGAATCCAATTATTCCTGGAATGAGAAAACTTTTTTCAAAAATTTCTATTTCGCCGATTCCTTTTAATTTACTGAGCCAGAGTTTTTCAATTGTTTTGTAAATTAAAAAAGCAACAACTAGAGAAGCAATTGGAGACGTAAGGAAAGCAACTAAAATTTCCTCAAATAAGGCAAAATTAAAAGAAACATTGTTTAAAATTGAATAGCCTGCAATTGAGCCGATTGTTACATAGCCCGTTGAAACCGGAAGTCCTCGCCAGGCAAGAATTGTAATCAGGACTGCCATTGAGATGAAAATTGACAGTTGCCCGGAAGAATCTAAGCTTACAAGTTCAGTTCCGATTGTTTTGACAATTCCTTTTGATAAGAATAAAAGACCGATTACTCCGAAAATACCGGCAAGTATCAGTGCAGTTCTCAATCTTAAAAGACCGCCTCCTAAAATCATTCCTGCAACTGTTCCAAGAGTATGGACTCCTACGGACCAGGCCAGATAAACTGCTATTCCAACTACTAATTCGATCATATTAATCTAATAGGAATATAGTTATATAATACTTTAAGTTAATTGAAAATACAATGTTCCCTTTACTTAAGAAAGGAAGGACGGATGAATTTTACAGAGAGCTTGAGGAATTCGTGGAAGAAGTTCATTCCTCAGTTGTTTCTCTTTCAAAAGCAGTTGAAAAATACGCCGACGGAAAGCAGAAAGAAGCTGAAAAATTTGGAGAAAAAGTTTTCAAATCTGAAGAAATCGCAGACAGAAAGAGGAGATTTATGGAAAATACGCTTTATTCCGGAGCAATAATTCCTTTTGGAAGAGACAGTAAATATGAGCTTGTAGAGGCAATTGACGATGTTGCCGACAAAGCAGAAATTATTGCAAGACTTTTGAAATATGAAAACGTAAAAATTCCTAAAGATTTGAAAAAAGACATCAAGGAGCTGGCAAAAAAAACGGTTGAAACGAGCGAGAAACTGGCAACTTCTGTGAAATCCCTTAATGTTGACTTGAGAGCTGCAACTTCTGCAGCATATGATGTAAATACTTTAAGAGAAGAAGCGAGAAGAACAGAATTTAAAACATTCGAAAAGTTATTTTCAGGAAAGAAAAAGAGCATCAATTTAATTCTTTTGAAGGAAATTATTTCTTTAATTGGACAGGTTTCAGATAAAGCAGAAGAAGCAGCTGACAGAGTAATAACTCTCTCAGTAAAATACAAAGGATAATCCTAAGCTTCTTTTCCGTAGTGATCCAAAAGAATTTTTACAGCTCCAACTGCCATAGGACCAATTAGTATTCCTTTGAAACCGAAGAACATAAGTCCTCCAATGAATGCTATGAACATTAAAGCAGTCGGGAATTTTGAACGCCTGCTGGTCAAAGCCGGTCTTAAAAAGATTTCTAGAAGAACAGTGATAATTGTAAGAGTTATTAAAACGCCTGCCATGAAAAAGTCCTGATAGATGAGCTCGTAAGCTGTCAGAGGCAGATAAATCGCCCATGTTCCTACGAATGGAATGAGTGCGGCAAAACCTACAAGGATTGCAAGAAGGATTGCATATTCATATCCTATTATAAAGAAACCTGCCCATGCAACTACGCCTATTATAATTGCAGCAGCAATATATCCGAAAACAACTGCATGTAGTAGATCTTCAAGCTCATTTAGGATTTTCTTTTGAGTTTTGTCTGAAATTTTCATTAAATAAGCTTTCAATTTTGGACCGTCTTTTAAAAAGACAAAGACAAGAATCAAAGTTATAAATAGATTTATTACAACAAGAGGTACTTGAGAAAGCCAGGAAGTTGCATTTAAAATCATTTTACTTGAAAGAGCCGGAGCTTCATAGTGTATACCAAAACCTGAGAGAAATTTAGTTCCTTCGGTAACTGCCATTGTAAGTAATTTAGAAATTTTAGTTGCATTATAAAACAAGAATCTGGCTGTAAGAAAAACAGGGACTACTACTGCGCCTAAAACAACTAGAACCATTACAGTAGCAGATACAGTTCTATTTTTAATTATGCCGACGAGCCTGTTGAAAAAAGGACTAACTAGATAAGCAATTATTATTGCAAAAACTATAGGGTCCAAAAGCTTATAGACAGCTGCCAATGCCAAAATTCCTGCAAAAGCAATCTCAACCTGTTTTAATTTCATATTTTCAGTTAATTTTTCTTATATTAAATAGTTAACTACTTTTGTTCTTTATTCCTTCTTCAGTGATTATTCCGGTAATGTATTCCGGCTCAGTTATGTCAAAAACTACATTTCTTACATTTACATCCGGCAGTTTTCTTCCTTCTAAAATTTCTTCTTCTCCTCTTTCTTCCAGTTCAATATCTTCTGCTTTTTTATCTGTAAATTTGAGTATCTGAGCCGCTGAATAGAAAGGAATATCGAAATGTTTTGCAATTAAAGCTATCTGAGAAGTCCCTATTTTATTAATCAGCTTATTTTCTTTCGTAATTGTATCTGCTCCAACTAAAACTAAATCTACTTTTTCCATGTTCTGCATTACAGCTGAATCAACAATCAATGTTACAGGAATTCCTGCCTCTGAAAGTTCTCTGGCAGTTATGAAACCCTGTCCAAACGGCCTGGTTTCAGTACATATGACTTCAAATTTTTTGCCGTGGTTGAATGCGTACTTTAAAATTGAATTTACTGTGCTTGAATGGCAGTGTGTAAAAATAATCTGCTCGTTTTTAATTAAGGAAGCTCCTATTTTAGTTATATTTTCAAATGCTTCTTTTGTATTGTTAATAATCTTTGAACCGATTTCAAGTGTTTCTCTTTTTAAATCATCAATGTCTTCAATATCAGTTTCTTCTACTTTTTCAATGAATCTGTCAACGGCATTTGGAAGTGCAACAGCAGTAGGTCTTGAACTTTTCAAAATTTTACCCGCTTTTTTTAAGTCAGACAACAGTTCAGTTCTTGTTTCCGCCTTTGAATAAAAAATAAAATCTTCTAACGCTTTTTCGGCTGCCAGAGCAATCTGAACGGCGCCCTGTATTTCCATTTCTTTTATTTTCTTGGCTGTTTCTTTTACTTTTTTGAATTCCATTATTTTACTTTATATCGATTCAAACTTGCAACTCCGCCGACTCCTTCCAGCTGCTTTCCGTAGTCGTGCTCTCCGCTTACAATTAGAATATCTCCTTTTGTTTTCTGAACGGTGTCGAGCAGATTTTCAATTTCCTTATTTTTCTCGGCTTTTGCCTTTCGCAGTAAATCGTTTGAAATCATGAAAGTTGAAACTGCTCCCATTTCTGATGCTTTTTTTACTTCTTCAAGCCCGAAACTGACTAATCCGGATTCTTTTTCCATACCTTCAAATAAAGTTTTCAAAGATTCAACTTCTGACTGGACTTTCCATTCTTTGACTACTCTTTCAATAATTCCCCTGTTGACAATCTCTTGAAGCCCTTTTTCTCCGGAAACTGAAACAGATTCAACATTTGATATTTCAGCGAGCTCCGGCTCATTTTCTTTTAGATATTTGAAGAATGAGTTTTTAACAAAACCGGGCCCTGCAATTATTATTTTGTCGGGATTCTCTTCTGTTTTAAGGGCTTTCAAAATTCTGCTGAAAAATTCCTGTTCTTCCTGCTCTCTCTTTTCCACTTCTTCCTTCCCAGACATCGAAGAGGAAATATTTCCAAGTGGCTTTACTCCATAATTTCTCAATTTTCCAATTCCGCAGTAGTCGGAGTCAATCGCTAAAAGAAGAATATCTGCTTTAATTATTTTTGAGGCGTCCGAAATTAATGCGAAATCGGCTGAAGACCAGTCTTCTTTTTCAACTCTAAATTTCATTCCCGGCTTCAAATTCAATGTATGGAAATCTCCTGTCGGAACTCCTTCTGGAGAATCGGTAATCTTTCCTTTAACTCTCAGCCGGTCAACATTTTTGTCAAACTCAATATCTTCAACTTTGACTGCAAGAGTCATTGTTTTTTTAGGTATTCTTTCCGAGCGGTGAATTTCATTTTGAGAATGAACCTCAACTCTCCTCCTTGTTTTTGAAGCAACTATGTCTCCCTCGGTCAATATACTGTCTAAGTAAAACAGGTCGTCTGCGACCTCTATTCTGAATGCAATTTTTCCTGATTTTAAATCTTTATTTAATATTTTCATTTTTCAACTTTCCATAAGTTTATTATATATAATAATATTATGAATTAATCAGCATGGCAAAAAAGAAGAAAAAATCTAAGAAAACCAGCCGGAAAAAATCAAAAAGTAAAAGGAAAAAACACTATCTTCTTAAATCTAAGCACCTTTCTCATATTTCTAAATTTGTTAAACACCTGCATACTTTAGGAGTAGATGTTTCAAAACATACTGATTCCTTAAAATTTGAAGAAGAACAATTGGAGCGGCTTGAACAGGAAGAGAAAAGTTTCATTTCTAAGAAGGATGCAGAAAAACTGGATGAAGTCCTTCATAATTTAATGTCTGCATCTGAAAGGCTTTTGAAAATTGAAGCTGTTTTATACAGGCATACAAAACCACTGGTTGAAAAAGCTTTTGGAATGGCTGCGCCCCTGCCGGTTAAGCTGACAACTCTTGCTGGGCTGAAAAGCATATTCAAAGGGAGCATTTCCGGCAGTTTAGAAGACGCCAGAAATCATGTTTTGGCATCATTTGCAAATGAAAAAATTTTGTTTGATGAATGTCCTGAACTCTTGGATGAAATTGAACTTGGAGTTAAAGAACTGACTAAACTGGAAAAGAAATGGAAGGGAAAAGGAGGGCAGGCAAGACTTGACATGACCAGAATGCACATGATTGTCAGGAAAATGATTCACGAAGATGTTTATAATTTATCGGAGGAAATATATGAATTGTATAATTTGAGATTAGAGGCCTATGAATATTTAATTGAGAAAGATAAAGAAAATGATGAAAGAAAAATACCTGGACTTGAGCAGGAATACTACAAGATTGCTTCAATACAGTCTGATTACTTGAAAAAATTCAATAAACATATGAAAAATTTGCAGAATATATACGGAGGAGGAAAATAAATGGCAGGAGCATGGCTGGCATTTGGAACAGTATTTTTAGTAGTTATAGCATTACTGATATCATATTTCTTGAAAAATCCTCAAATTATGAAATTTTTCCTGATTATATTCAGTATTATTTCACTGATTCTTGGACTAAGTTCGGGATCTACTATGGCCATGATTATAGGAATCGTTCTTTTAATTTTAGGGCTTGCAGTAGTTAGCGGAAAAATAGAGTTCCTTAAGGGCGGGAATAAACTCTTAATGTTTTACATTATTTATTCAGGTGCAGTCCTTTGGTTTATTGCAAGAACCCATATTTGGGCATTTGTAATTGGACTTATTATAATTATAATATTGGTTGTTTTGATAATGATCTTCGGCGGAGAATTTGTTGCAGCAGGAGCTGAAGGAATGGGAGAAATGGGCGAACTAAGTGAAGTTGCTGATATCGCCGGAGGCGGTTCTCCTGAAATGCAGGCAATACAACAAGGTTCTAAAATGATGAATAACCATCCAGCTGCAGTAAGAGCCCCGAAATCGCCGGAAGATGCACAAAAACAAGCGCAGAATATGAATGCACTGAATCAACAAGATAAAGATGTGAATGAAAGCGACTCAAAACTGGCAAATCAAGCTAGAATGGTTCAGGCGCATGCAAATGCATTAGGCTCCATTGATTCGGAAAAAAACCCAAGGGCCTGGAAAGATGCCAAAAGAAGATACGAAAAAGCAGTAGGCGAATATGAAAAAATGCAAAAAGAGAGGCAGGACATCTTTAAAGAAAAGTCCGGTCTTGAAGAAGAATATCTCGGCCAAAAAATTAAATCATTGAGGGGTCCAATGTGGGGTTTCTTAAAGGTTTGCGGTATTCTATTTATTATAGTATTAATAGGGATTGCACTTTTCTATCCGGGAGGAGCATCTCCAGCAATGCGAGTTAACAATTTTATGATCGATATGACTACACTATTCGGGAACGGAT